>NZ_JAQTWM010000021.1 GCF_028689305.1 Rhodoferax sp.
TGCTGCCGGGTGCACCGGCCATGAAACAGACACCCCCAGCCCTGTGCCGTTGAGCCCCAGGTGGGCATGAACCTGCCCTCCCAACTGCTGTGCAGCCGATGCCACGATCGCCAAGCCCAGGCCAGAGCCCTCGCCAACGGACTGCGAGCCCCGGTGGAAGCGCTCGAACAGGCGAGGCCATTCGGACGGAGGCACCCCCGGCCCGTCGCCCTGCACCGTCAGCTCGATCAATTCCGCCCCCAGAGGCGGCAGGTCGGCTGCGTTGGGGCCAGGCGACAGGCGCACTTCGATCTGCCCCCCTGGTTTGCCGTGTCGGATGGCGTTGCGCACCAGGTTGTCCAAGATCAGTTCCATGCTGGCACCCGGTATGCTGCATTCCAGTTGTTCTGGTCCGACATATGACAGTGTCATTGAGCGCTGTGCCGCCAGCGGTGCATGGGTGGCGAGGGTTTCACGCGCCAGATCGGGCAGTTGCCGGGGAGTCCAGTGGGCTTCTGTGGTGGCTTGCAGGCGACCCAGTTCCAGCAGTTGGTGCACCAGCCGGTTGGTGCGCTGCAGAACGGTTTCCAGCCTGTGGGCTGCCGCTTGCCGGGCAGGCTCATCCTGCGCATGGCGTACCGTATCGATCTGGTGGGTCATGATGGCCAACGGGGTTCGCAATTCGTGCGCCAGATCGGCCAAGGCGTTGCGCTCATGATCCAGCAACTGCCGCAGCCGGGCCAAGGTCTGGTTCAGGTTTTGAACCACCGGGATCAGTTCTTTGTCCAACTTGTCGGTGGCCACAGGCTGCAGGTCGTCGGGGCGGCGTTGGGACATTTCCAGCGAAAGCCGATGTAAGGGGCGCAAACCCAGGTGTACGGTGAGCAGGGCCAGCAGCCACAGCACCACCAGGCTGGCAGCCAGCAAACCCAGGCTGGTGGGGGTGAGCATCACACTGTCGTACTGGATTTGTCGACTTGCCAGAATTTGAGTGATGTCCACCCGGTAGCTCCGGTCCGCCGTCCACATTGCGTACACCCGCAGGGGTGTGGGGCCTTCAGTGTCGTGAACAAAACCGTTGCGGTCGGGGTGGAAACGGTATCCCTGCTTCGCATGGCGGCTGTGCCCTGCTGGTGCGCCATTAGCTTGCCAGACTTGAAATGCCATGTAGCCATCAACCACAAACTTTTGCTTGTGGTAAGACTCAAGCAGGTGATCGAACCCAGACAGCACATGTGCCATGGCCTGCGGTGGTGGATGGTCGTCAAGGGTGGCCACCATGGCTGTGGCCAGACCTTTCAAGTCTCGGTCGAAAGACCCGGATTCGATGGCCTGGGTGCTGTACAAACCCAGAAAATAAATCAAGGCCCAAAGGGCTGTGCAGGCCAGCAACAAAGCCAGCAACATGCGCCGCGCTATCGATTGCCGCCACCAGTTGCCAGTCATGGGTGCAAGGCGTAGCCGATACCGCGCAGCGTTTCAATCTGGGCGGTGTCGAGTTTTCGCCGCAGGTTGTGGACGTGGAATTCCAGTGTGTTGAAGTGCAGGGGTTCACCCAGCGGGGCCAGAGCGCGGGCCAGGTAATGCTTGGTCACCACTTGACCCGCCTGTTTGGCCAGTTCCACCAAGATGTCGAACTCGCGCGGCGAAAGAGGCACGGTCTGAGCATTCAGCTTGACTTCGCGCCGCAGTGGGTCGATTTGTAGTGGCCCCACAGTCCACAGGCTGTGTGTTTGCCCTACGGTTCGGCGGGTCACTGCATGGATGCGTGAGGCCAGTTCATCCGGGGCAACCGGTTTGATGACGTAGTCATCGGCCCCGGAATTCAGCCCGGTGACCCTGGAGTCCAGTGCGTCGCGTGCTGTCAGAACGATCAATGGCACGCGCACGCCCTGACTGCGCCAGGTCTGTAGCAAAGTCATGCCGTCGTTGTCGGGCAGGCCCAAGTCCAGCAACACGCAGTCGAACGGTGCTGCGTCGGGCGCTGTCCATTGGTTCTGTGCCTCACGGGCCAAACGCACCCACACGCTGGTGAACCCACGCGCGGCCAGCGCCCGTTGGGTTTCAGTTCCCAGTTCAATGTCGTCTTCCACAAGCAGCAGGTGCATCGCTGGCGGGCTTTGGTGAAAAATTCGAGTCTACCAGCCATGCTCAGAAGTTCGGCGTCTGCTCTGGATTGGGCAGACAGTTCTGGCAGTCGACGGCAGGCTGGGAGTCTGACGCAGGTTCAGGGATCGTTCTCAACAAAACTTTGCAAGAAATCGGCTCTTAGCCCGGATAAACAAAGCACAAATAGCTATCGATACTATAGCAATGGTGGAATCTCGACCCTATAACCAACGAGCCAGCTGGGCCACATCTTCCGGGAAGAGCTGGCCTTTTTCGGCTTGCAGCACCTGGCCCTGGCGCCCCAGGACCAGGGTGATGGGCAAGCCGCGTGGCTTGGGGAGCACCTGCTGCACTGCAGGCGTGACCCAGGCTGCAGGAAAGGTGTAGCCCTTTTTCTGCAGGTAAGTCAGCGCCGCAGTCGGTGTCTTGTCCACTGACAAGGCCAGCATTTGCAGGCCGCGGCTCTGCTGGGCCAGCCAGAATTTCTGCATTTCCGGGCTTTGCAGGGCACAAAACGGACAGGTGCTGGCCCACCAGTAAATCAGCGTGGTGTGGCCCCTGGCCTGCTCGGGGTGAAACACACTGCCGTCCAGCAGCGTGAGTTCAGGCAGACGGACCACGGTCCCCTCGGCAGGCAAGGCAGGTGCTGTCGCCTCCAGGGCCACAGGCGTGTTCTGGGCCGCACTGACCACTGGGCGTAGCCCCAGTGCCAGCGCCCCCAGAGCCGGCAAGCGGGTGATCAGGCGTCTGCGTTGTGGCTGCATCACCGACGGCGGCCACTCAGGCGGCGTAACCCGGGTTGGGCAGGGCACCGATGATCTTGGGCGCATTGAGCTTGCGCGCCGACACCTTGCCACCACGGGCGGCAAGCCAGGTTTCCACCACTTCCCAGACCTGTTTGTTGCCTTGGTTCTTGGCTTCTTCCGCCACCGGAGCCCAGCCGGCCACCTTGTATTTTTTGTCGGCTTCGATGAGTTTGCCGTTCAGCCGCATGTCGCTGATGCGTTTGCCCATGCTCTCCAGCGGGCTGCAGCTGTACTGCAGGCCGCCGACGCGCACCATGTCGCCGCCTTGCTGGTAATACGGGTCGGGGTTGAACAGGTTGTCACACACGTCCTCCAGCACGGTCTTGATGGTGGCACCGGTCATCTCGGTCACCGTGGCATAGGAATAGGTGGTGGCGGTCATGTCCATCAGCCATTCGCGGGTGATGGCCTGGCCCGGCAGCAAGGTGGTGCCCCAGCGGAAGCCCGGCGAGAAGGCCAGGTCGGCCCCCTGCACATCCATCAGCGCGTCCACCAGCAGCTGGTCGCCGGTGCCGTTGAAGTTGCCACGGCGGTAGAGCGTGCCTTCGGTCACGGCCAGTTTTTCGGCCAGTTTGGCTTCATACGGCGCACGGATTTTGGTGATGAGGGCGTCCATCTCCTTGTCGGCCGGCAGCATGTTGGCAAACACCGGCAACAGTTTGTAGCGGAAGTCGGTGACCTTTTTGTCCTTGACTTCAAAGTCCAACACACCCAGAAACTTGCTGTTGGAACCCGCGTTGGTCACCAAGGTCTTGCCACCCTTGTTGCTGACCACACTGGCCACCGGCATGCCGTCGTGGGTGTGGCCACCCATGATGGCATCAATGCCACTGACACGGCTGGCCATCTTCAGGTCCACGTCCATGCCGTTGTGGCTGATGACCACGACCACCTGGGCGCCTTTGCCACGGGCCTCGTCGACCATCTTCTGCATGTTTTCGTCCTGAATGCCAAAGGCCCAGTCGGCCACCATGTAACGCGGATTGGCAATCGGTGTGTAGGGAAAGGCCTGGCCAATGATGGCGCAGGGCACACCGTTGATTTCGCGGATCACATAGGGCTTGAACACCGGGTCGCCAAAGTCATTGGTCTTGACGTTCTGCGCCACGAAGTCCACCTTGCCGGCGAAGTCCTTCTCGACAATTTCCTTGACGCGCTCCATGCCCAGGGTGAACTCCCAGTGGCCGGTCATCACGTCCACGCCCAGCAGCTTGCAGGCATCGACCATGTCCTGGCCATTGGTCCACAGCGCGGTGCCCGAGCCTTGCCAGGTGTCACCACCATCGAGCAACAACGCACCGGGGCGACTGGCTTTCATGCGCTTGACCAGCGTGGCCAGGTGGGCAAAACCACCCACCTTGCCGTAACGCTTGGCCGCCTGCTCGTAGTCCAGATAAGTCAGCGCATGAGCCTCGGCGCTGCCGGGGCGCACTTTGGCCACCTTGAGCAAATGCTCTCCCACCAGGTGCGGCAGGTTACCTTTCATGCTGCCGATACCGAGGTTGATGCTGGGCTCGCGGAAATAGATTGGCTTGAGCTGCGCGTGGCAGTCAGTCATGTGCAGGAACGACACCTGGCCAAATTTGGGGATGTCATACAGCCCGCTTTCCGCCGTGGCGGCCTCGGCCTGGGCGTAGGTGCCCAGCCCCATGCCGGCCATGGTGCCGGCACCCAGCACCTGCAAAAATTCACGTTTGGATAAGTTCATGGTGTTGCGACGATTGCGTTGAAAAAAGCCCGGGCTGGCCGGGCTGTGGCTTGCTTGAAGCCAGATTTACTGGTTGACGGGCGATTTGGGGTCCAGCAGCAGGGCCATCAGGTCACGTGCCTGGGCTTCGGTGATGATGCCCTTGTGCACTGCCCGTGGCATGACGGAACAGGCGTTATAGGCCCTGGCGTTCCAGATCTTGCCCCAGGTGTATTCAATGATGGCCTTGGAGGCCGGGCTGGTCGGATCGGCCGTGACGCCCCGGGTCTTGCCGTAGTTGTACAGGCTCGGGCCGATGGTGCCGAAGGAAATTTCCTTGGGGTCGATCTGGTGGCAGTTGTAGCAGTTGCCACCATTGGGGGTGTCGGCCTTGTCGGTGAAGGTCATGCCACGGCCACTTTGGGCCAGGGCCTCGCCCTTTTTCCAGTCCCCCAGGTACCTGCCGTCAGCGGGCCACTTGATGGTTTTGAGCTGGGCCGCTTGCAGGGCCATGGCCACCTCGTGATCAAGCGGCTTGCCCGCAACATCGGCAGCAGAGCAAGCGGCGTTGACCTCATCGGCCTCCAGTACCGACACCTTGACGATGCCTTCGTCCCGGAAGGATGACTTGACGATGCTCGCAGTCAGTTTGTCCAGATCCACCGAGGCGGACGATGCGGCACATCCCGCCAGCACCACCCCCGTGGCCAAGGCCAAGCTCAGTTTGATTGTGTTGTTCATCAGGTTCTCCAGGGCAATCAGCGTTTGAGGGCGGGCGCCACGGACTTGGAGCCCTGACTGTTCACACCCAGGTAGACCGCCAGAGCGACGGTGGCATCACTGGCAAAGCCGGGGTAGGGAAAGCGTTGCTGCCGGTAGCAGTCATTCAGGCGCTGCTGCATGCCCCACATCTGGCCGTTGGAGACCCGATAGGCTGGCCAGGCGGCAAAGCCGACACCGTCCCCCGGGTTTTTGGTCAGGTTGGGCAAGTCCTGCAGGCGAATGCGCCAGTTCTCACCCCCATGGCAAGAGGCACAGGAAAAATCGTGCGGACCGCCGCGCTGGAAAAATAGCCGCTTGCCTACTTCGTAGGCCACTTTTTCTTGCGGATGGGCTTGGGACAGGTTGAACTTCTGGTCGCGTGATTCAGCGGCAATCCAGGTGGCCAGAGCCGTCAAGGTATTTTGTTCACCCTTGCCAAAAGGGGTCTTGATGATGTCAGCCGGATCAAAACCTTGCAGGGTTTGCATGCAGGTCAACAGACGTGATTCCAAGTCCTGCACCTTGTTGGTGTCGGCAAAATAACGCGGCAATGTGACAAATGCGCCCTTGACCACGCCTGGCCCCTGCCCCAGATCACACGCCTGCAGCGACACTTTTTTGGGCCCGCGTTTTTGTTTCCAGAGGTCTTCACCCTTGGCTTCAAAAAGATCGGCAGGATTGCCGTCCTGCAACATGGCGCGGTATTCCTCGATCGAGGACACGGCTGCAGACTTTTGGGCAAACGCGCTGGGCATGAACAGCCCTGCCACTGCCGCCGCTATTGCCCCAAGGGTTACTTTTTTCAATTTTGTCTCCTCACACAAGGACCAAGGAAAAAGGGCGGGGACACCCCCACCCCTTTTGGATGACAACGGCCATCAGGATGCCGTGGCTTCGTCTGTACGGGTGTCACCCTTGGTGTCTTTCCAGGTCACACCAATCTTGTCGCCGGCTTTGGCGCCTTTGACGACAAACTGCAAAAACGGGTTCTTGGAGACCGCCGGGCCCCAGTCAGCCGTCATCACCACCTTGCCGTTGTGGGTGGCGGTCACTTCGGTGATGTGCATGGCAGGCACCAACTTGCCTGCCGAGTCTTTGCGCTGGCCGGACTCCATTTCATGACTCATCAAAACACGAACAGTGGCCTTGTCGCCTGTTACTTGGGCGCGAATACGCATCGGATCTGCCATTTTTTTACTCCTGGTATCAATTGAATTTCAAATATGGAAAAAGTGCACCGGCATCAGCCGCCGCAACCGCCCAAAGTCACCTTGACTTCTTTTTTGGCAAACAGGGCCTTGCCATCAGCCATCACCGCCACGGCGTAGACATCCGAAGATTGGCCCATCTTGGCACGGGTGGCAAAGTTGGCTTCAACACTGTCCGTCACGTTGAACTGGGCCACCATGGCGGCCGGGTTTTTCTCAACCAGAATCAGCATGTGTTTGACGCCAGCCAGCGTGGTGCTGGCGGTCAGCGGCACCACGGCGCCGTTTTCAGCGATGTCCGGACCACCGACGGTGACATCCTTGCTTTCGGTTGGCGCACCGGCACCCAGGGCCTTGAGCACGTCGGCCAGGCTCTTGGCCTCGAAGGCGGCCTTGTTGTAGGCCAGTGCATATTGAGGAAACAGACCGGTGGTAGCCAACAGGCCCGCCACCACGGCGCTGCGCTTGAGTGTCTCGCGACGAGTTTGCATAGGAATCTCCTTGATAAAGTTCACGTGAAAAAACTAAACTGATGACTTCTGACCGTTTTATTTGCCAGCCCCGGCAGCCAACCAGGTCGCAATGACCTTGATGTCTGCATCGTTCAAGGTTTGGGGCGGCATCGGGATGTCACCCCAGATACCAACACCACCAGACTTGATCTTTCCGGCCAGGTAGTCAGCCTTGCCAGCATACTTTTTGCCGACATCCGTAAAAGCCGGACCCACAATCTTGTTGCTGATGCCGTGGCAGACTGTGCAGCCATTTTTCTGCAGCAAGGCCGTCGCCTTCTTGCTGTCGGGCTTGCCAGCCTCTGCGCCTGTGGTCGCTTTCTCAGCCAGTGGCTTGACGGCTGTGGACACACCCGGCTTCTCACCCACCTTGGCTTCAGGCCGGGTGGTATCCACCCCATGCTGGGCGCCGACTGGACGATTCTGCTCCGCCAGATTGCCGTGGGCATTGCGTGCAAATTCCGGCAGCAAGGAAGCGACCTTGGGCTCTGGCGCACAGTCTTTCATACAGGCCACATTGCTGGTGTCAGGCTTTTTGGCACCACCAAATTCCTTGCCCGGCCACAGGGTATGGTCGGTCGTCATGCCATTGCGGTTGGGCATGCGCTTTTGCACGTCCTGGATGGTTTTGTCAGACAAGACAAAATTCTCCGGCACGATACCGGCAATGTTGAGCATGAAGGCCAGCGTGGCATACACATCGTCTGTGCTCAGGGTCTTGGGCGCGTTCCAGGGCATGGCCCGGTTGATGAAGTCCCAGACGGTGGAGATCGTGGCCACCTTCATGAAGGTGGTACGCGCCGGGAAGCCGGGTGTCACCAGGTTGGCAACATGCCCGGTTTCCATGTCTTTGGGCTGGATGCCGCCGATCAATGGGCTAAACACTTCGCCCGACTCACCAAAAAAGCCATGGCACTGGGCGCACTTGGCTTCCCAGATGTCCTGCCCCTTGGCCACGGTCCCCGAGCCGGGAGGCAGGCCCTTGAAATCCGGGCGAACGTCGATGTCCCAGGCAGCCACCTCCTTGGGCGTGGCATCACGGCCGATGCCCGAGAAGGCAGGGGCAGCCTGTGCACTCGTCAGCGCAGCCAGCGACAGCAGGACAGCACTTAAACCCGCTTTACGAAACCTGAACATTTTTGACCTCACCGTTTTCTTGCACCAGCCAGGACTGGATCGCGTTGTTGTGATAAATCGAGCGGGTGCCGCGCACCGCACGCAGTTGTTGGTAAGTGGGCTGAACAAAACCGGTGTCATCCATGGCCCGACTCTGGATGATGGCCGGCTTGCCGTCCCATACCCAATCCAGATTGAAGCGTGTCAGGGCTTTTGACAACACTGGGGACTCCAGGCGCGCGGTACGCCAGTTGCGGCCACCGTCGACCGAGACATCCACCTTCTTGATCTTGCCCTTGCCAGTCCAGGCCAAGCCGGTGATGTTGTAGAACCCTTTGTCCAGCAACACCTGACCACCCGAGGGCGTGGTCACCACACTCTTGCATTCCTGTAAACCGGAGTACTGACGATGTTGGCCATTGGGCAGCAGGTCGATGTAGTGGACCGCCTCGTCCTTGGTAGCGTAGGGCATGTCACCCACTTCAATACGGCGCAGGTACTTGACCCAGCTGACGCCCTGAATGCCCGGCACCACTAGGCGCAATGGGTAACCTTGCTCCGGGCGCAGCATTTCGCCGTTTTGCCCGTAGGCCACAAACACCTCGCCCGACTTGATGAGACTCATCGGAATCGTGCGTGTCATGGAAGAGCCGTCAGCACCTTCGGCCAGCACAAACTTGCCATTTTTCAGATCGGCCCCGGCCATCTCCAGCAAGGTGATCAGCGGTACACCGGTGAATTCGCTGCACGACACCATGCCATGGGTGTACTGGACCGTGGGCACCGCCACATTACCCCAGTCAACGGCAGTGTTGGCACCACACTCGATGAAGTGAAAGCGCGACACCGAGGGCAAACGCATGATCTCATCGAGTGTGAACACTTTGGCAGCCTTGACCATGCCGTTGATCATCAGACGATGCTTGGACGGGTCAATGTCCCACCACCCCTGGTGGTGGCGCTCGAAATGCAGACCGCTGGGCGTGACGATGCCAAACAGCGACTGCAAGGGGGCAAACGAGACCGAGGCCTGGGTAGTCTGGGTCAAACCCGGGCTTTGGCGGCGTTGCACATTGGCCTCGTATTGCGATGGTTTGCCGTAGCCATCGTTTTGCGCCACACCCTGACCCAAACCCACACTATGGGCTGGCAATTTCAGGATATTGGGGTCACCCCCCTCGGTCGGCACGGGGTTGCCCTGCGCCAGCACAGCCGGCACCGCAGCACCGGCAGCGGCAGCGGCAAAAGCGTTGCGAATGAAATCGCGCCGCCCCTTTTTGGCTTCTCTGAAGACGGTCTTGATCCCGTCCTGATCGAGGAAATTCTCAGGCGCCTTACGGACCCTGCCTGAGCTCAAACTCTGTTCCATTCAAAAACTCCTTTGAGGCACCAAATGGCCAACCAAAACATTTCGCAATCCGTTCACTCCAGAGTCAACAGATTGCGCACCTTCTTCCCACCGCCGACTTGAGCGCAGACCACCTTGCACACCATCACAGCCGAGTCATCCGCAATTCGGTAAAACACCTGCTGCCCTTTGCGCCGTTTGGCCACCACCCCCGCCTGATACAACACATTCAGATGCCGCGACATATTGGACTGGGACGCCTCAATCTGCTCCAGCAGCACCGATACGTTTCTTTCTCCACCGCACAACACACTGATGATCTGCAAACGCAACGGCGTCGACAGCACACCAAAAAGTTCTGCAGCTCGTGCCAGCGCCTGCGCAGCATCTTTTTGAGAAGTCTGTTGTGTTGTCATTTATTTGCATATCATTATATTGACAGTTACGAATATATAGGATGCAATTTCCCCAACCATTGGGGTTTTCACTTATTTGAAGCGGTAGTGGTCTCGATTGAGAACCGCTGAAACCGAAGTCACCTCTTCCGGGAAAAGGCCCAGATTGAGCTGCTGATTGCAGGCTTCCACCATGCCACGCAAGGCACCCAGTGAGTTGACTTTTCCGGCAGGCCGGTACATGGCACTGCCATCACCACCAACTCGACTCTGATGGCAAGCGGTGCACTTGTTGTCCGCAATGAGTTTTTCTCCCAGCTTGAGGTCAGCGCCCTCATAGAGCGCTGGCACAGTCTGGGCACCAGCTGACACTGCGCACCATAACGCTGCGAGAACATAGGCTTTTTTCATATCGGGCTGCTTTCTGCTGAAATGAACAAATGCCCCCGGGCACACCACGCATGCCCAGGAGTGCATCACCCCATCAAAAACGGTGGCTGTACATGAATTGCCAATTGGTCTGTCCGTGGGATATTTCCACCCCCTGGCCACTGGTCACCGTCACCTTGGGAGCCATCGTCACAGAAGCGTTCAACTCATCCACTGGCGACACCTTGTATCCAAACCCCAAAGTCACGTGATCTTTCACAATGGCCGGAAACAAAGGATTGACATAGGTGTCCGGCACAGGATTGCCGGCCAGATTCAAACCCGCACGCAAGGTCAGCTGTTCATTGGCTTTCCAGGCCATGCCCAGATTCAATACTGACTGATCCTTCCAGTCCTGCTGCATGGCAAAGTTGACCGAACCGCCCATGCCAGAACTGTCATAACGCATCCTGAAGCTCTTCATGGCATCAGCCCAGCCGATGTACTTCAAGTCAGCCGCCAGAAGCAGTGACGGATTGACCTGCCAACTTGCACCAACCGCCAGCACCGAAGGCATTTGAAAGTCGATCACGGTGATTTGACCGTTGTCGACAAAACCAGGCGCGGTCATGCTCGCCGCACTGCTGGCGGTCTTCATGTCACTGAGCGCCGACTTGAACTGATACGACCCGCCCAACACCACGTCTTTATTGACTTTATAGGTCGCCCCCAATGACGCACCAAATCCCGTTGCCTTGGCAGCGCCGGTGAAATCATTGCTGTCCGAAAAGGCGACGCGAGCCCAAGGTGCACCAGCAAGCGCCGGCAATGCATTGGCCAGATTTCCTGTAGGCGCAACGCCCGAGGCTTGCGCCATACCCGCCAGTTGCATGCCAGTTGCCGCCATCATCATGTCGAGCGATGACCACATGTATTTCAGTGTGGCACCCACCGTCAGATTCGGATTGACTTGATAAGCCAGTGGAAAGATGAGGTTACCCACCCCCAACTCCGAGCGGGCGGTTGCGGCGGAGCCGCCGGCCATGAAAGACGTTGCGTCGTATTCCGTCCCCATCCCACCTTGGGCAAACATGCCAACACCATAGGTGTAGGCACCATTGCGTTTGACATAGCCAAAAGCCGGCATGATGTACGAAGTGCCCTTGGAATCCGCGCTCATACCGAAAGCAGGAATGCTGCTCTTGACATCCGGCCCCAAAATGCCAATGGCCAGATCCAGACGCGAACTACCATCCTCCATCATGCCCAGCGTTGCCGGATTTTGAGCCATGGCTGCATTGCCGTGATCGATGGCCTGGGACGCCCCGCCCATGCCAGTGGAAATCGGCCCATATCCTTCCATCAACATGCCGTTGGTGGCCATGGCTGCGGTCATGGGCAGCGCCAGCGCCGCCGCAGTCACAACAGCACGAAGTTTGAATTTTGGATTCATCATGATGGTTTCCCGTTGTTAATGTATGGCCAGTGAATCAGAAGTCACCGCTGGCTGCCCGGTCCATCATCTGATAGATGGTTTCACGCACTTTCCAGGCTTCCTCCTTCAGTGGCGATGGCAGTTTACGACCCATTTTGACCATCATGTCCATGTTCAAGGTGTAAATCCACAGCCCATCTTCTTTTTCGACAACCGTTAAACGGCAAGGAAGATACGCTGACATGGCCGGACTGAAATCAACCATGATGCGAGCAGTGGTTGGTGAGCAATAGGAGTACACCTTAAGGAATTTTTGCTTGACCCCTGTGCGTGCTTCCAGTTCTTTTGACAAAGGCAACTCCCCCACACTCTTCATATTGCGCTCAGCAGAAATTTGCGCAAAAGCTTGCTCGATGTCGTTCACCGTCAAGCCAGCCTTGACCTTGCGCGACCAGGTTGTGGCTACGGCGATATCTCCCTCACCCTCTACCCACTTGTCCCACATTTTGCTGGCCTCGGCACCTGCACCATCTTCAAGTTTGCCCATGGTGCTGATCGTGCCGCAACCGGTCAAAAATACAGCGGCCAGCAAAGGCAGCCAAAGAAGCTTTCGGGTTAAAGAGTTCACGTGTTGTCCTTATTCATACAGGTTGTAATGGCGTTGCCGCGGGCTAAAAATCAAAAATCAGACGTTTGCTCTGATTTATATCAATCATCCATTACTTAATTCTGTAGTGATATTAGGAACTACCCTTAGCCCGTCAAAAAATGCAGGTGAGAAACTCGGAACCCATCACCAGAGAAGTGTGCGATGTTCAGTCCGATGGCATGAAGTCGGTTCGCATGACACGATAGATGCGTCCTTGCTTATCCAGCGGCTGAATCACCCCATCCCGAACCAGGCGACTGATCTCACGGCTTACGGTTTCGAGTTTGAGATCCAGCATGGAACCCATGTCTTCACGCGAAAACAAGATGGAAACATCACCATTGGTCGAGCTACGCATTTTCAACACCAAATTGCCGACACGGCGACGAGCTGTGCCAAAGTTCATATCAGCCAGCCAGTCGTCCGCATCCTTGAGCGCACGCTGCCACTTTTGCATCAATTGGGAATGAAGACGCGGGCTGCTGCCAGCAAGCCTCTGGATGACGTCAAGCGGGATACGGCACACCGACACTGCCGTTAATGCCACAGCGTCACTGTCGTAATGCGCAGAAGCCAACGCCTCCAGGCCCACAACATCGCCAGGACGCAACACCCTGACGATCCGCGGGCGCCCATCCAGGGTGCTACGCACCAGCTTCACCATGCCATGACGCAAGGTAAAAATGCCTTTTGCCGCATCACCTTCATTAAACAGGCTGGCACCCGGCAAATACTCCAGGTCGTCAATCGGGGCATGAATCAGTCCGAAATCATGCTCATTGAGATCTGCAAACAGCACCATGTCACGGATCCCGCACACTCGGCAATCGGAAGTACCACGCCATGCCGACTCTGTTTTGACAGAAATCACGGTTAACCCTTCAGACCTGCACCGCCGCGCGGGCGGTATGCAAGCGCTCATCAAGATAAGCGCCGTAGAAATCTGGAATATAACCACCCACCAGACGTTCCGCCACCTCAACACCACCCCGGCCAAAAAACAGGACCGTCGGTGCCACCTTGATACCCCACTTGCGAATCAACTGGTCCTGGGTCTGCTGCGCGCCAGCAAAATCCAGCACCATTTGCCGACTACGCATGTCAATTTGCACAATCGACAAACCCTGCTGGTTTTGCAGCGGCAACAAATAGTTTTCACGAGCAATCCGGCAAAACGGGCACCCGTCCAGACTCACCATCACCACCAGGGGACTGTTTCTTTTCAACGCCAGAGTCAGTTCATCCAAAAGGGAAGTCGGTACCGGCAAACTAACTGACGCAGCCTGGGCAGGCTTCACGATCCCGCCCCCCAGAGTCAGAGCGGCTCCAGCCAGCCAGTCACGCCGCGTCAAGGGTTGAGCCCCAAGCGTCATTGCCCATGCTCCTGCTTCAGCAGCCAAGCTGGCAAACCATACATCCTCATGAATAGCAGTAGTTGTCTCACACTCTGGCTCCCAATAAATCAGCCCGGATTGCTCGGCTACGGGTGTAATATAAGCGAAATACAAATTAACAGACTATCATGAATTTCACAACGCTGATTGAAAGCTTCGGAGAAAAGACCATTTTGGCTGCTGGTGGTCTGTTGATTGGCGCATTTTTTGGCTTTTTTGCCCAACGATCCAAGTTTTGCCTGCGTGCAGCGACGCTTGAGTTCTGGCATCGTCACTTCGGCGAGAAGGTGGCGGTCTGGTTGCTCGCTTTTTCCAGTGCGGTGGTGGGTGTCCAATGGCTGACCCTGACCCAACACATGGACAGTGGCGCGGCTCGCCAGATCGCTGCGACTGGCAGCATCTCAGGCGCCTTGGTGGGTGGTTTGATGTTTGGGGCCGGCATGATTCTGACCCGAGGTTGTGCCAGCCGTTTGCTGATTCTGTCCGCCAACGGTAATCTGCGTGCCCTGTTGTCGGGCCTGATCTTTGCGGTAACGGCCCAAGCCGCTTTGGCTGGTGCATTGTCCCCCCTGCGCGAAACGATCAGTGGATGGTGGACCGTGGGAGGTGGACTTTCGCGGGATCTGCTGGCTCTGACCGGTGCTGGCCCATGGGGTGGACTCGCGTTTGGTTTGATCTGGCTGGTGGCGGCGCTTTATTTTTCCATCCGCAGTGGTTGGGGGCTGTGGAAGTGGGTTGGCGGCATCGGTACCGGGTTGATGGTCGCCGCGGGATGGGGGTTTAATTATTGGATGTCAAAGAATTCTTTTGAAGTGATTCCAGTTCAGGGCCTGACATTCAGCGGTCCCTCTGCCGAATGGTTGATGCGGGTACTGGCCTCCCCGGCACCTGAGATCGGATTTAACGCTGGCTTGGTGCCGGGCGTATTTTTAGGCTCCTTGACCGGCGCATGGGTCGGCAAGGATTTCAAGCTGGAAGGTTTTTCCGACGGCTACAGCATGCGACGCTACATCGCCGGGGCGATTCTGATGGGGTTCGGCGCCATGCTGGCCGGTGGCTGCGCTGTGGGAGCAGGCATCACCGGTGGCGCCATCTTCGCCATGACCGCCTGGCTGTCGCTGGCAGGCATGTGGCTCGGAGCCGGGGTTGCGGACCGTCTGATTGATGCCCAGCCATCAAACACCAACCAGGCAACCAGTGACCAGACTGGCCGGCTGGCTCCGTGAGCCGGCTATTTACCGCTGACGTATTCAGCAACCGCCGCCATTTCCAGTGGTGACATCTTGCTGACGACTGCATGCATCACTGCATTGTCATTGGTGCGCTCTCTCTGATGAAACAGCTTGAGCTGTGTCTCGACATAAGAAGCGTACTGCCCGGCCAGTCGTGGCAATGAAGCGGTACCCAAGCCATCCTTGCCATGACAACTGGCACACGCCGGGACACCACTGAACTTGTTGCCAACATTAAAAATATATCGTCCGACGGCGGCCAGTTCGGCATCTTTTGCAGGTTCTGGTGGCACAGCCTTTTTTTCAAAATACTGACCCAGAGCCAACATCTCATCCGATGTCAGACGCGCCGACATGTCTGCCATGGCGGTACTCTTGCGATTGCCTGCCTTGAAGTTTTCAAGCTGTTTGGCGATGTACTGGGAGTGCTGGCCCGCCAGCCGAGGAAATATCTCGCTGGAAGACTCACCATCGCTGCCATGGCACAAAAAGCACGAACCATTGACAATCTTCTCAGCGCGCACCTGGTCAACCTGTGCCCATACAGGGCCAATGGCCAACCCGAGCGCAACTGCAGCAACGTGACTTATTTTGACCCGTCTCATCTCGGTTCAACTCAGGGTATCAGCCCAGATGCCCCGCGCCCAGGCCAAAGCGAAACGCCCTTCGAGCTCATTGGCAGCCTTGGACACGCCACCTGAGCCCGCAACCGCAACCATGGTTTTCTTGGTTGGATCGTAGGCATGGACACTGGCCACGTGCACGACATCTTCTTCACTGACAAAGCTGTAGCAAGTGTTGTTGTAGATCGGGTTCTGGTTCACGGCTCTGCCCGTCAACAGGGCCACTACAGCCGCAGCACAGGTTTTGCCATGCTGGTTGGCCATGTGCCCTGATTTCGGCATGCCCGGTGCGATTTGAATGGAGTCCCCCAAGACGTGGATGTTCTTGGCGGCCTTGGATTCAAACGTCAGGAAGTCAACTTCACACCAACGCTTGTTGGCAGTGGCCAACCCTGTTTTGACAGCAATTTCTCCTGCCCGCATGGGGGGTATCAGGTTCAATACGTCGGCCTTGACGTTGTCATTGAATTCAAACTTCAGCGTGTTGGTGACTGCATCCACATCCGCCACCGCATGTTTAGGGCGGTATTCCACAATGCCTTTATAACGTTCGGCCCACGCTTTCTTGAAAAGAGGCCCTTTGGAAGTCACATCATCATTGGCATCCAGAATCAGCACCTTGGATTTGGGCTTGGCCTTGCTGAAATAGTTAGCCACCTGGCAAGCGCGTTCGTAGGGCCCAGGCGGGCAGCGATACGGAGCGAGCGGAATGGCCAGCGCATAAACACCTCCGTCCGGCATGGCTTCCAGCTGCTTGCGCAAAGCAATCGTCTGAGCACCCGCCTTCCAGGAATGCAGCACTTTGTCCCTGGCTCCCGGCTTGGCCATGCCAGGCAAGGTTTCCCACATAAAGTCAATACCGGGTGACAAAATCAGCCGGTCATAAGGTAATTCACCACCGCTGGCGAGTTTGACCAAACGCTTGTCCGGATCAATCGTCGTGACCATGTCGCGAATCACATTCACGCCATGCTGCTTGACCAAACCATCATAAGGTGTGGTGATATCTGCCATGGTTTTGACACCACCCAGAACAAGGTTGGATATCGGACAGGAAACAAATGACCCGTTTGGTTCCACCAACGTGACATGGATGCCGTAATCCGACCACATGCGCACGTATTTGGCTGCTGTTGCGCCGCCAAAACCGCCTCCCACGACCACCACCCGCGGACCGCTGGAACCGCTGACACTGGCGCAACCCGACAGTGTCGCCAAACCGCCCAGACCGCCGAGCACCGTACCCGCGCTCACAGCGCCGACAAATTGACGTCTTTTCATCATGTCTCCTTATTTTTTCAACGCCGAAAAATAAATGGCCAACTGTTCGATCTGGACATCAGAATAGCCCTTGGCCAGCTGATGCATCAAAGTCGCCGGTTTTCTTCCCGACTTGAAGTCCTGCATTTTTTTCTGCAAATCGTCTTTGGACTGACCTGCCAGCGTCTCCATGCCTTGCGGTGCGACACCATGCGTTCCATGGCAAGCGGAACAGGATGCCGCCATGCTTTTGATCTGCAACTCGTCTGCATTGGCTCCTGCCGAACAAATGGCAAAGACACCACACCAAAACATTCTTTTGATGACTTTCACTTCGTCTCCTTGATTTAAAAAACCGTCCACCCTATCCACCCATTCATCAGATAACAATACTTACATCACTTAATTCTGATAGATTGATGTTACGGTCATTTATCACCCCCTGCTGTCCGTAAAAACCCTCACACTGTCATGGTAATGATGGCTTTTGTCATCCATGCCACCATGACGTGGTTATCTTCATTTCAACGACCTTATCCAGACAGGAAATCATGAAAAAACTCTTGCTTGCCATCGTGCTTTTGATCAGTGCCATGACGACATCGGCACAAACATCAAAAGTGGTCTATCACATCACCACCGGTATTGAAACAGCGGCGGCGGCTCTCAACAATGTGAAAAATCATCTGGCGGCTGACCCCGGTGTGAAAATTGTTGTTGTGACCAATGGGCCAGGGGTGGACTTTCTCCTGGCCGACAGCAAGGACAGCAAGGGACGGGAGTTTTCTGGCATCGTCAGTGGGCTGGCTGGTCAAAATGTGGAGTTCCGGGTCTGCAACAACACGCTGTTGTCACGCAACATTGACCCAGCCAATTTGTTGCTTGAGACAAAAATTGTGCCGTCGGGTGTGGCCGAAGCGGCAAAGCTGCAGAGCAAGGAAGGGTTTGCCTATCTCAAGCCCTGATACCCACGCATCGGAAAATCGTGCTCAGACAGCACGATCATCTGCATTTTTCCGTGATATCTCGTTACACACCGCCTCACAAATCGACACGATACGCTGGTCAATGATGTGATAGAAAATCTGCACACCATCACGGCGTTTGCCCAAGATACCAGCCATGTATAGCGTGTTCAGGTGCTGAGACATGTTGGGTTGGGTGGTGTTGACCTGGGTCAGCAAATAGCTGACGTTTTTTTCACCGTCGCAGAGACAGTTGATGATCTTGAGCCGCAGTGGAGCAGACATCACGCGAAACAAATCGGCCGCTGACTCAAACGTCTGGTCAGTCTTGACGATCTTGGTTGATTCAGCGGTGTTCGGTTGAAGCGGCATGATGACGAGGTACCTTCGTGAAATCTGTGCTCTGAATGTGAAACGGCAGTCTCCTGAGTAGAAACCACCTCCCAACATCACAGCGATGGGTAATTTTACGTTGAGCTGTCGGCATTTTTGAGCGTACGTGTCAGCATAATGACAGGAATAAGGCCTATCAGCACCAGCGTCAAGGATGGCAGCGCAGCTTCCCCCAAGCGCTCGTCGCGCGCTAACTGATAAGCAACAACGGCCAGTGTGTCACTGTTAAACGGGCGCAGCACCAAGGTGGCAGGCAATTCTTTCATCACGTCAACAAACACCAGCAATGCTGCCACTGCCGTGGAGCGCCGCAGCATTGGCCAGTGAACCCGGCGCAACAGCGCCAGATCACCGACGCCAAGCATACGGGCAGAATCGTCAAAGCTGATCGGCATACGAGCATAACCACTCTGCACCGATTGCAAAGCCACAGCACAAAACCGCACCAAATACGCCCACACCAGACCGAACACGGTCGCCGTCATCAGGTAACCGACGCCGGTTTCAGGCACCATGGCTTGTAACCACCCCACCGGCAACAACAGCCCCACCACGATCACAGCACCTGGTACTGCGTACCCCAAACCAACCAGGCGCACGGCCCAGCGCGTAGGGCGATCGGGCCGGCGTCGCAGGTTAAAAGCCAACCACACCGCCAAAGTCACAGCCAGGGCAGCACTGACAACCCCAAGTCTCACACTGTTGAGGGTCCAGTTCAAAAATTGCACCCACGACAGCAGCGACCAGTCCGCAATCAACGGGCGCAGCATGAACAACACCGGCAGAACAAAACCCATCAGCACGGGTACCGTGCACACCAACCAGGCCAACACACGAAACCTGCCCATCAAACGCATGGGCCGGCAATCAAGCGCGCCAGCGCGAGCACCGCGGGTGACGGCAAAACGCATCCTGGCTTGAGATCGATGCTCCAAAAACAGCAAACAAGAAACCAAACCGAGCAACACCGTGGCCAGTTGGGCCGCCGCCAAACGGTTGTCCATGGACAACCAGGCTTTGTAAATGCCGGCCGTGAAGGTCTGGATACCAAAATAACTCGAGACACCAAAATCGGCCAGCGTCTCCATCAATGCCAACGCCGTACCAGCTGCCACGGCCGGACGGGTCAATGGCAGCGCCACCTCCAGGATACGCCGACGCAGCGGGGCTCCCAGCAGCCGTGCGGCCTCCATCAAATGGGCAGCCCGTTCGACCAAAGCCGCTCGCGCCAGCAAATAGACATAGGGGTAAAGTGTGAAAACAAAAACCCAGGCAGCACCGCCCACCTGACGGACTTCGGGGAACACCCGTCCTTGCAGGCCTGTAGCGCTGCGCAAAAAGGTTTGCAGCGGCCCGCTGAACTGCAAAAAATCGGTATAGGCATAAGCCACCACATAAGCCGGGGCAGCCAACGGTAACAACAAGGCCCATTCAAAAAAACGCCGTCCAGGAAACTCAAACAGCGTCACCACCACCGCACTTGACAGCCCCACCGCCACGATCCCAACAGCGACCATCACACACAAATACAGGGTGGTCAGCAAATAGTCAGGCAGCACCGTCTGCCCCATCTCTCGCAAAATCTGCCAGGCTTGCCCCCCAGGCTCACCCAGGGACAACCATGAGGCCATCACTGCCAGCACCGGAAGCATGAAGATTGCCGTCAGAGACAAAAACAGAAATTGACGCCAACGGTTACCAAGCATGGAGGGATGACTCTGGAATTTTTGCAAATGAGAATTGTAAGCATCTACAATCTTTTGCATGTTCCTTGAAGTTACCCAACTCAGTGTGACCTATGCTGGCCAGAGTACAGACGCCGTGCACAAAGTGTCTTTTGGTCTGCAGGCAGGCGACATTGGTGTGTTGATCGGCCCTTCTGGCTGTGGCAAGACCACACTGCTACGCGCAGTGGCGGGGCTGGAAAATACCAGCACGGGCGACATCAAATTGGCAGGTCAGGTCGTCAGCCGACCCGGCTTCAATCTGGCCCCCGAATTACGTCAGGTGGGCATGGTATTCCAAGACTATGCCCTGTTTCCGCATCTGGACATTGGCCGCAATGTGGCATTTGGCATTGACCATCTGCCTCGCCAACAACGCCGGGCACGGGTGACCGAAGTCTTGACGCTGGTTGGTCTGCAGGGGTTTGAGACCCGGTTTCCACATGAACTTTCGGGCGGGCAACAACAGCGCGTGGCCTTGGCGCGCGCGCTGGCTCCGAAACCGCGTTTGTTATTACTCGATGAACCCTTTTCCAACCTGGATGTGGACTTGCGTGAACGACTTGCACATGAGGTACGCGGTATTCTGAAAGCGGCCAACACCACAGCCCTGTTTGTGACACATGACCAGTTGGAGGCGTTCGCTGTCGGCGACACCATTGGCGTCATGAACCAAGGTGCGCTGCACCAATGGGACAACGCCTACACGCTCTACCACCGACCTGCCTCCCGCTTTGTGGCGGAGTTCATTGGCCATGGGGTATTTGCCCCGGCCACCATCTCCGAGGTCAACGGACAAGTCGTGGTTCACACCCCGCTGGGTAATCTGACCGACCTCAGTGAGTGTCCACTGCCCTGTGCCCACTCAGGGGGTGCTTGCGACGTGCTGCTGCGCGCCGATGACATCGTTCACGACGACGATGCCCCCGTCAGGGCACAAATCATGCGCAAGGCATTCCGCGGAGCCGAATTCCTCTATACCTTGCGGCTGGCCGATGGCGTCACGGTGATGGCTCTGGTACCCAGCCACCACGACCATCAGATCGGTGAATGGATCGGTATCCGGGCCCAGGTGGATCATGTGGTGACCTTCAACGGTCAATGTCCGATGAGCAGCGGCAAGATCTGCCGAATGCCCTGCGAACACACGGCGCGGCCCCCCTCCGTGGCAACACCGGTACGCTGGCTCGAAACCGAACCAGCCACCATCACTACCACAGACTGACACTGGTCACGCCAGTGATGCACCAGCCCGTTCACGCAGCCTGATAGGCCACGCGCCCACCCACCACGGTGCAACGGACCCGCCCGGGCAATTCATAACCCGAAAACGGCGTATGTTTACCCTGGCTGCACAGCGCATCAGCCTCAACAGTCCAAGCCGCTTGCGGGTCAAATACACAGACATCACCCAGCCCCCCCACCAACAGACGACCAGTGCGTCCCTGACGCGAACCCAGCGCCGCGCCCAGCACGTTGGCCGGGCCATCGGTGACCACCGACAAGGCACGCAGCAAATCCGCATCACCATCCAGATGCCACTTGTAAGCCAGACTCAACAACAGTTCCAATCCAGTCGCACCGGGCTCACTCTGGGCAAATGGCAAGGCTTTGGCGTCATCATCCACCGGTGTGTGATCCGACACCAGTGCATCAATGGTGCCATCGGCCAGACCGGCACGCAGGGCGTCGCGGTCACGCTGCTGACGCAGTGGCGGATTCAGGCGCGCGCGACTGTCAAAGTAACCGATATCCGTGTCCATGAGGTGCAACGAGTTGATACTGACATCACAGGTCAGCGGCAACCCTTGTGCCTTGGCCTGGCGCACCAGACCGACACTGGCTGCGCTGCTGATGCGGCACAGATGCACTCGAGCACCGGTTGACCGCATCAATTCAAAAATGGTGTGCAGGGCAATGGTTTCAGCCATGACCGGTACCCCGCTGAGCCCCATGCGTGTGGCCAGTGGCCCGCTGGCGGCGACCCCCTGTCCCAGGAAAGCATCTTGTGGTCGCAACCAGACAGCATAACCAAAGGTACTGGCGTATTGAAACGCCCGCTGCAACACCTGGGTATTGGTCAATGCCTCCTCCGCCTGACCAAAAGCCACACACCCGGCCTCGGTGAGTTCCACCATCTCCGTCAGCGCTTCACCGCGCAGATTGCGCGTCAAGGCACCCAAGGGATACACCCGGGCCTGCTGCAATTTTTCGGCACGGAAACGCAGCATCTCCACCAGACCAGGCTCATCGAGCACCGGGTCGGTATCGGGCTGACACACCAGACTCGTCACACCACCAGCCATGGCTGCAGACATTTCAGATTCAAGCATCCTGGCGTGCTCGTACCCCGGCTCGCGTAACCGCACGGCCAAATCCACCAACCCAGGCAGTACCAGACAGCCAGTGGCGTCAATGGTGACTTCCGGGTCGAAATCAGATGCTATATTTTTAAGAGCTACCAGAGACCCATTGACAAGGGCCAGATCAGCTTTTTCATCAAACCCGCTGGCAGGATCAATCACCCGGCCACCGTGGATCAATACAGTTTTAAGTTTGTTCATAGGGTATGTCCCGAAATATGCCCGTGCGACGCGATTCAAGCCTCATTCCCAGCCACGATGCTCATCACCGCCATGCGCACGGCAATACCAAAAGTGACCTGCGGCAAGATCACACTGTGCTGCCCATCCACCACGGCCGAGTCGATCTCGACACCCCGGTTGATCGGCCCGGGATGCATCACGATGGCATCCGGCCTGGCCTGTTGGAGCTTCTCGGGTGTCAGACCAAAACTCTTGAAAAATTCCTGACTGGACGGCAACAATGCGCCGCTCATGCGCTCATTTTGCAGACGCAGCATGATCACTACATCGCAGTCCTTGATGCCCTCTTCGAGGGTGTGGCACACCCGCACGCCCATCTGGGCCATGTCAGCCGGCACCAGCGTCTTGGGGCCAACCACCCGCACCTCGGGACAGCCCAGGGTGGTCAGGGCGTGGATGTCGGAGCGTGCCACCCGCGAGTGCAACACATCGCCGACAATGGCCACGGTCAGGTTGGAAAAGTCCTTCTTGTAGTGCCGGATGGTGTACATATCCAGCAGCCCCTGGGTCGGGTGGGCATGACGGCCATCACCAGCGTTGATCACATGCACATGCGGCGCCACATGCTGGGCAATCAGATACGGCGCCCCTGATTCACTGTGGCGCACGACAAAAATATCGGCCGCCATCGCACTCAGATTGGCAATGGTGTCAAGCAATGATTCCCCCTTGGACGCCGAAGACTTGGCAATATCCAGGTTGATCACATCGGCGCTGAGCCGCTTGGCCGCAATCTCAAAGGTGGTACGGGTGCGCGTGGAATTTTCGAAAAACAGGTTGAACACACTTTTGCCACGCAGCAACGGCACTTTCTTGACCTCGCGGTCACTCATCGACACAAAGTTCGTCGCCGTGTCGAGCACCTGGGTCAGGATACTTTTGGGTAGCCCCTCGGTGGACAGCAGGTGGACCAGTTCACCGTTTTTATTCAACTGCGGATTGTGCTTGTTCAGCATGATTGAAGCGCTTTCACATTAAAACTAAGCTGGCCTGCGGCGTTGCGTGCCAACGCCAGCGATTGCGACGCCGGCAAACTGATGCGCGCGGCACAAATGTCGGCCTGAATCGGCAACTCACGTCCTCCCCGGTCCACCAGCACCGCCAGCTGGACACTGGCCGGCCGACCAAAATCAAACAACTCGTTGATCACAGCGCGAATCGTGCGCCCGGTGAACAGCACATCGTCGAGCAACAAGATGTGGGCCTGGTTGACATCGAAAGGAATCTGCGTCTGCGCCGCCGCCGTCATGCCACGGCTGGCATAGTCGTCGCGATGCATGGCTGAAGAAATCACACCAAACGGCTCCGTCAAACCCAGGTCCTGCTGAAGACGTTCGGCCAGCCAGACCCCGCCGGAGGTCACGCCCAACAAACGCATGCCCGGTTTGAAAAGGGTCCGGACACTGCGGGCCAGCTCGCTGTACAACGCCTCGGCATCCAGCGCGAGTTTGCTCATGGAAGACTCCTTAAAAATTGCTCCAGGATGATGCACGCCGCGGCGGCATCCGCATCGTGTGCCCCTTCAGACAGGGCCTCGGTGGTGGTGTAACGTTCATCCACCTCAAACACCGGCAGTTTGAAACGCCCCTGCAGTTGCCGGACAAAGCGGCGTGCACGCACCGTGTTTTCATGGGCTGCGCCGTCGGGGTGAAACGGTATGCCGACCACCAGCGCATCGGGTTGCCATTCCCTGAGCTGCTGAGCGATTTTGGTAAAACGGGTCTCCCCCTGGGCGGCAATGGTGCCTTGCGGCTGCGCCGTGCGCAACACCCGGTTGCCCACGGCAAAACCGGTACGTTTCAGCCCAAAATCAAGCGCCAGAAAGGTCTGCAACCCAGCCACCACAGGCGCGGCAGGTCCGTCCGGCATGGATGCCTGCACGGCTGTGTTCATGCGTGGCCCGCGTCCGGCGACAACATCCAGGCCTGCAAACCCAATAGCTGCAGGGCCTGCTCGTAACGCTGTTCCACCGGTGTTTCAAAAATGAGGCGGTTGTCTGCCGGCACCGTCAGCCAGTTGTTGTCACCCAGCTCGGCCTCCAATTGACCTTCGCCCCAGGCAGAATAGCCCAGGGAAATCATGACTTTGCGCGGCCCGGAACCACTTGAAATGGCTTCCAGAACGTCCTTGGAAGTGGTCATCTCCAATCCACCCGGGATGGACATGGTGGAGGTATAGACCGGGTCCTCCGGTTTGTCGGCCTCCCCGAAAGTGGCCTCGTGCAGGACAAACCCGCGCTCAGTCTGCACCGGACCGCCGTAAAACACCGGCACGTCGGCCAGATCCGGGCGCATCAACGGCAATTCGACCTTGTCGAACAGGCTTTTGAGGGAAATGTCGCAGGGTTTGTTGATCACCAGGCCGAGGGCGCCACGTGGGCTGTGCTCGCACAAGAAAACGACACTGCGCGAGAAAAGTGCATCTTGCAGCCCGGGCATGGCGATCAAAAAATGATTCGTCAGGTTGGTAGCGGCAGAATCGGCAGACATGGACCAATTTTAGCGGTGAACATGCACTTCAACTTTGACACCGGACTGATGTGGTTTCGCCGCGATTTGCGGACCACCGACAACGCCCCCCTGTCCCTGGCACTGAGCAGCTGCCGTCAGGTGCATGCCGTTTTTGTCTTTGACCGCGACATTCTGGACGCCCTGCCCGACACCGACCGCCGCGTTGAGTTCATTCGCGAATCGCTGTCGGAGCTTGACCAAGCCCTGCGCCAGCTGAGTGGCAACGATCAAACGGGGCTGATCGTTCGCCACGCCGTGGCCAGCGATGAGGTGGTGCGCCTGGCCAGTGAACTCCAGGTGCAAGCCGTGTTTGCCGGGCGTGACTATGAGCCCCAGACGCAAGCGCGCGACGCCAAGGTCAAGGCCGCTTTGCAGGCCGTCCACATCCGCTTTTTGACCTGCAAGGACCACGTCATCTTTGAGGAGCGCGAGATCCTGACACAAACCGGCACGGTGTACAACGTCTTCACACCGTACAAGGCCAATTGGCTGTCACGCCTGGGCCCGCAGGTGCTGGCCGGGCATGACAGCGCCGCTTTGGCTCACCGCCTGGCGCCACGCCCGCTGCCCTATCGGACGAAGGTGCCCACCCTGGCTGACATCGGATTTGTGCCAAGCAACCTGGGCTCGCTCGCCGTGGCCACAGGTATGCACGGCGGCCAACAGCTGCTCGAAGCATTTTTCAAACGCATGGACAACTACCATGCCACCCGTGACTACCCTGCTGTCAAAGGGCCCAGCTACCTCGGTATCCACCTGCGTTTTGGCACGGTCTCCATTCGCCAGTTGGCCACACTGGCCTGGCAGCGCCAGCTCGGCGGTAGCCTGGGGGCAGCGGCCTGGCTCAGCGAACTGATCTGGCGCGACTTTTACGTCGCGATCCTGGCCAATTTCCCTCACGTGGCACAACACGCCTTCAAACCTGCCTATGACGCCATCTCATGGGAACAAGGGCCTGCCGCAGAAGCGCTCTTCAAGGCCTGGTGTGAAGGCTGCACAGGCTACCCACTGGTGGACGCCGCCATGGCCCAGCTCAACCAGACCGGCTATATGCACAATCGCCTGCGCATGGTGGCAGCCAGTTTTCTGGTGAAAGACCTGGGGCTGGACTGGCGCTGGGGCGAACGTTATTTCGCCCAGCATCTCAACGATTTTGACCTGGCCGCCAACAACGGCGGCTGGCAATGGGTGAGTTCCAGTGGCTGTGATGCCCAGCCCTATTTCAGAATCTTCAACCCCGTCAGTCAAAGTGAAAAATTTGACCCGCAAGGCAAGTTCATCCGGCGTTACCTTCCGCAACTGGCCCAACTCTCCAACCAGCTTATCCATGCCCCCTGGACCGCCAGGCCGCTGGAACTGCAAGCTGCGGGCGTGACCCTGGGCGGCAATTACCCCAACCCGGTGGTGCAACACGATGAAGCCAGAGCCCGCACCCTGCTGCGTTATGCCTGCGTCAAGACAGGGGGGCGAACCGTCTCTGAATAGCTATAAAATTAATAGCTTAATCAGCTTATTTCGTGCGGGCTAGAGGTCAATTATGTACTTAATTCAACCTGACAATACCCACGCACCAGCGAGATCAGCTCATCTTCTGGATAGGGTTTGCCAAGGTAGTGATCGACCTTGAGTGCACGCGCATATTCACGGTGTTTCTCGGCAATACGCGAGGTGATCATGATGATCGGCAAATCCAGCAGTTTGGCGTCCCCACGGATATTGCGGACCAGATCAAAACCATCCATGCGCGGCATCTCAATGTCCGTCAACACCACAGACGGTTTTTCGACCTGCAGCAATTCCAGTGCCTGCAAACCATCACAGGCCAAGGCGACCCGAAAGCCTTCACGTTTGAGCAGGCGCTGCGTCACCCGCCGGACCGTGATCGAGTCATCCACCACCAGCACCAAGGGCAACTGATTCACGGCCAGCGGCATACCAGCCGCAGATTCACCCTCCGACGGTTTGGCCAGCAAGGCTGCCGACGCGACAAAAGAGCTCACCTGATCACCGTAACTGGCCGCCAGAGCCACCGGGTTGTAGATCAGCACCACCGCACCGGACGCCAGCACCGACATACCCGCCAGACCCGGCAGACGCGACAGCTGCGGCCCCAGGTTCTTCACCACCACCTCCTGGTTGCCCAGAACCTCGTCCACATGCAAGGCCACCCGCTGCCCCGCGCTGCGGAAAATGGCCACCGAAGCGGTCTTGGCAATGGTTTCATGGCTCTTGACCGACAGCTGCAACAACGCACCGGCCCAGAAAAATGGCAGCCCTTCCCCGTTGTAGTCAAAACGACCATCCCGATAGGCGCCATCCAGTTCCACCGACGGAATCCGGCGCACCAGTTCAACCAGACTGGCCGGGACCCCCATGACCGCATCCCCCATGCGCAGCAGCACCACCTGGGTGACCGCGGTGGTCAGCGGCAACACCAGTTTGAACTCGGCGCCCTGGCCATGCCGGGTACTGAGCTCAATTCGGCCTCCAAGCGCATTGACATCGTTGCGCACCACATCCATGCCAATGCCACGCCCAGCCATTTCATTCACAGCATCGGCTGTGGACAAGCCCGACACAAAAATCAGGTTGGCGATCTGTTCATCAGACAGCGGTTGATCCGCAGTGATCTGGCCACGCGCCAGCGCCCGTTCACGAATGCTGGCCAAGTCCAGTCCTGCACCATCGTCACTGAACGTCACCGCCACATCGTTACTTTGCTGCGTCAGCGTCACTGAAATCAGCCCCACGGGCGACTTGCCAATGGCCATACGTTGCGCCGGCAGTTCAATACCGTGGGCCACCGCATTCCGCAACAAATGTTCAAACGCCGGGGCGGCACGATCCAGCACACCACGGTCCATTTCGAGCGAGCCACCCACGATATCGAGCTTGATCTGCTTGTCACAGTCCTTGGCGGCCTGACGCACCACACCATACAGGCGCTCCGAGATGCTGTCGAACTCGACCATCCGGGTCCGCAACAGATCACGCTGCAACTCGCGTGTCTGGCGTGCCTGGGCAATCAGGTCGTCCTCGACCCCTTCCACCGTCTGCTGCAGAGTACGCTGCAAGGTGGCCACATCGTGCACCGACTCGGCCATCATGCGGGTGAGTTCCTGGACCCGGGTGAACCGGTCAAACTCCAAGGGATCAAAACCCTGTGCGGCGTCTTTGGTCTGCGCCAGACGCGACTGCATCTGGGATTCCGACTGCAACTCAACGTCACGCAACTGGTGACGCAAGCGCTCCAGATTACTCGTCAGCTCATCCAGCGATCCACGTAACTGACCCAGCCGGGATTCCAGTCGTGAGCGGGTGATCATGACCTCCCCGGCCTGATTGACCATGTGATCGAGCAACTGGGACTTGACCCGGATCGTCTGCCCGGATGCACGTCGCAGCGGCAGGACCGGCGCCATGGACGCCATCGCCGAAACCGGCGCCAACGAAATCGACACGCTGGCCGGTACGTTCAAGTCGGCCGACGGAGCCTCTCTGACAGCAGCGACCAACTCAGAGGCCACCGCGGGTTCCACAGCAGCTTCCGGCAACGTGAGTGCAGTGATCGGTGTGGCCCGCAAGTTTTCAAAACAGGCGGAGATGCCATCCAGCCGCGCCCACAAGGGTTCAATGTCGGTAACGGACGCCGAGTCCCCCTCAATCTGCTCCACCGCCGATTCCATGCGATGGACCATCTCGCCCAAACGCATGGCGCCTGCCAGCCGCGCGCTGCCCTTGAGGGTATGCAACACCCGCAAGGTTTCCTGCCGGGCACTGGCGTTGTCAGGGCGTGCACTCCACTGCCGCAATGCACCACCAAGCTGTGGCAGCAGTTCCAGGGCCTCCTCCTCGAAGATCGGGAACAGGTCGACATCCAGCGTGTCCTGAGCCCCAATCTCATCTTCCTCCAGCACCACAGGCGAGGACACTTCCTGAACCAGGATGGGGACCTCTTCCTGCACGGGCAAGACAGGTTCGGCCTCAACCACCTCAGCCGGCAAAGGCTCAAACGGCAATTCGGTCTCGATCTCGGGTACCGCTGGAGCAGCCAGTTCGGTCGACAGTACCGCCTTGAGTGCCGCGATATGCTCCGGGTCCGACTGTTTCAGGAAGCCGGCGGCAAACTGGTGCAACATGCGGCGGATATCTTCCGCAACTTCGACAAACAGCTGGGCATGCGCCACATTCCCTGTTCCCGACAGTTGGGTATGCAACAGGGCATGCTCCAGCGCCCGTGCCAGTTCAGACAAGGACATGAACCCGACGGTGGCTGAACTGCCCGCCAGCGAGTGGGCCAGACCCACGGTGGAGTCGGCCACCGGTTTTTGCAACTCCAGTGACCACTCCGTCAGCTCGGTCAGCAAACGACGCGACCACTCGTCGGCTTCATTGAGGTAAACGTTGTAGAGCGGGATGTTGATCCGAAGCGAACCAATCACCTTGACCTGCTCCTCCGGCTCGGCTTCCTGCTTCGGTGCCTCAATCAGCGATTCAGGTGGCACAGCGACTTCTGCTTCTGCTTCTGCTTCTGCTTCTGCTTCTGCTTCTGGTTCTGGTTCTGGTTCTGGTTCTGGTTCTGGTTCTGGTTCTGGCAAAGCATCGACGCTCAAGGCCTCCGATGCCTCAATCACTTCAACATTCAGATCTGGCGTCTGCGCCACATCCATTCCGAAGAGATTTGCCATGTCCAGCAAGTCGGCGGCCACTTCCGGCGTGGTGGACTCAGTGGGCACCGCGTCAGCTTCTGCGTCCAGGGCAAATGGGGGTGGCGTCAGCTCAGGCTCAGGCTCAGGCACATCCTCTGCGCCAGCAGGGATACCTGGCAACAATAGCTCCGCCGCTTCCATCGTCTGAGCTGCCTCGGTATCAGCCGGAAAAGGTGCCGCCACCAAGAGCTCTGCTGCCGGCGCCAATGCCGGCATCTCATCTGGTCGTGCTGTCTCCAGCAGGTCAAGGTCAACACCAATGTTTTCCAGCCGCAATTTGTCAGCCGCCGTCCGGAATGGCAAAGCCTGCCAATGGCCATCGTCGCCCGTCGCAATATCTTGCGTCCATTGATCAAACGCCCTGAGCGCCTGTCCGGACAGCTTGATCAAGTCGGCACTGGCCGGCCGCTGCGTCGGCAGCCAGGCATTGAGGACCTGTTCCAGCGACCAGGCTGCCTCGCCAAACTCCGTCAACCCAACCATTCTGGAGCTGCCCTTGAGGGTATGGAAAGAGCGCCGCAAACTGGCCTGTTGCTCAAAGTCGCTGCTGTTGGTCTGAAGTACCGCTACCGACGCCAGCCCGGCCTGCACCACATCGCGCGCCTCCTCCAGGAAAATGGCACGCAGTTCAGCGTCATCATCCTCTTCTTCCGTCGACGGACCAACCGGTGCTTGGGCAACCGGTGAAACAGCAGAAGGCGGCTCGGTAGCAAGCGACAATTCCTGCCCAGGAGCTTGCTCAGCTTCAGCGGCTGTCGGCAACTCTTCTGCCAGAGGCATTTCCGGTTCCGAAGCCATAGCGCCAACCTCCACAGAGGTTTTTTGCCGTCCCATCAAGGATCTGAATTCACCCAGTTCCTCATCATAAAAAAACAGCTTCTTGGCCAACTCACGCTGGTAACTCAGCATGTCGATCAGGAAACCGAGGGCCCCCAGGCTGTTGCCCAACCGCTCGAAAACCCCACTGCGGGCCGCGTTGGCATCAATGTCATCCACCAGGCATTGCTCCACACTGTCACGCATGCGCAACGCCGCCAGTGCGGCCTGGTCCAGACCCAATACCGAAAACACGCCTCGCATCTGCGCCAAACGGCCGGGCACTTCATGCAAGGGTGTCTTGTCCTTGGGCTGCCGAAAGAAGGTGTCCAATGCGGTCTCGACTTCACCCAGCGTGGTACGCAGTTCATCCACCACACTGCCCATGATCTGACGGTCACTGACACGCCGATACAGGTCTTCCATCCAGCCATCCAGCGGCTCGGGTTGCCCGCCATGAATGACATGATCAAGACGCTGGGCCAAACGCTGGCTACGCTGCACCAGTTGCACGTTGGCAGGGTCCATGTCGTCGTAGGCCGCCTCCAGATACAACACGGCGGTTGCCACTTCCATCGCCAGAGAAGGCTCAGGCGCGGCCCCCGAACGGGCAATGGTGTCGATGGCGCTCATCAGAGCCACAGCCAGATCACGACTCTCCGGATGTAATTTGACAACCGAATCCGCAACCAGACTGAACTGGTCTGCCGCCACTTTGATGCGGCTGGTGTCACCCCCCGAGAGTGACGACCAGGTCTCGGTCGCAGCCGCGATGCGTTTACGCGCCTGGACCAGCAATGCCGGGTCGTAACGCCCAAACTGGGGTTTCTCATAGTCAACCACCTCGGCTAGCGACAAACCATAGGCGGCACGCACAGCGGCCAAAGCCGCCGCGTCCTGATCGGGCAACGGCACGGCCCGGGCACAGTAAAACAGCAAGTCCTGGATCAGGCGTTCAGAAACATCCGGCTCGCCTCTGGCCAAAGTACGGTATTGCAGCAACACCCGGGAAGCAGCGCGTTTGGTGTACACGTCCAGCGGAACCAAACCCAGCGCCAGGGCCTCGAAATAAGCCGCGCAAACCCGCCAGCACACACGGGCCTGCAGCTGTTTTTGTGCTGCAGCAAAACCCAGACTGATGTCGCGCAGGGCAGTGGCCGAAGGCACGTGCCCGGACTTGACAACATTGAGGATATAACCGTCGATACGTGACCGCACAGCAGAGTCGTAAGCCAGCGGGGCATGGTCACCCGGCGCCGGCACGTCGATCCAGCGCCAGTCAAACACCCACAGATCCGCCGGATGAACCCGCTCCTCCCCCACCAGATCCAGCACGTCCCGGTATTGGGGGAACAATGCCACGGCCGAGGAAGCGCGCCCTTTCAACAACCCTTCCAGGTACTCGGTCAGGGCAAAGCTGGCCCGTTCGACCTTCAGCGCGGATTCTTCACGGCAAAACTCCGGCCGCTGAACAAACTTCTGCGCCAGTGCCTCCATGGCCCGAAGCATTTTGGCCGGCACTTCCAGTCCGACCATCTCCAGTGCACCCACAGCCTGGTGCAATTGCTGGCGCGCGATGCGCAGCTGGCTCGCATCCAGTGCCGCCAGATCCGAGCCACGAGACAGTTCGGCATCACGGACAAAACGCCGCAGAGCCTTGGTTGCGCCATCCAGCGACTTGCGCAGTTCATCCAGCACCCAGGCCAGCGGCCCAAGATCCGGCTCGATGGTGGCGCTCTCGGCAGTCAGGGCAGCTTGAGGGAGCATGAGTCAACAATCAGAAAGATGACAAACCAACCACATCAGGCAATGCGGAACCGTGCGACCGACTGACGTAACTCTTCAGCCATCCTGGAGAGTTCACGAACCTGAGCCGCCGTCGCGCGGGTACCCTCTCCGGTCTGTTCCGTCACCGCAAAAATATGCTGAATGTTGCCCGCCACTTCGTTGGCCAGATCAGCTTCACGCGAGGTCGAGACCGAGATCTGTTCAATCAGCTCGGCCAGTCGGCGTGACACCTGGTCAATCTCGCTGAGCGCCGTACCAGCGTTATCGGACAGCTTGGCACCTTCCACCACACCCTGGGTCGAGCGCTCCATGGCGCCCACCGCATCCTGCGTATCTGTCTGAATGGCTTTCACCAGAGCTGAAATCTGCCGCGTCGCGTCCGCGGAACGTTCAGCCAGCCGCTGCACCTCCTCAGCCACCACCGAGAAGCCACGACCTGCATCACCGGCGGAGGCGGCCTGAATGGCTGCGTTCAACGCCAGCACGTTGGTTTGTTCCGTGATGTCGGAGATCAGCTCGGTGATTTCACCAATTTCCTGCGAAGACTCACCCAGGCGTTTGATCCGTTTGGAGGTCTCCTGGATCTGATCACGAATGGAGTTCATACCACCGATGGCGTTCTGCACCGCCTGCAAACCCACTTCAGCGGCATGCAGGGATTGACGCGCCACGTCCGCCGATTCCTGCGCCTGCGCAGACACCTGATTGATACGCCCCGCCATCTCCACGACCGAACGACCGGTTTCACGGATCTCATGCAACTGCTCATTGGAGGCCGCCAACAGTTCGGTAGACGTCACGTCCACCGCTGCCGTCGTTTGCGCCACTTTCGATGCGGTATCCTGCACGTTACCCACCAGCAGGCGCAGTTCTTCCACGGTGTAGTTCACCGAGTCGGCAATGGCACCGGTGATGTCCTCGGTCACCGTGGCTTCCTGGGTCAGATCCCCCTCAGCCACCGTTTGAAGTTCGTTCATCAAACGCAAAATAGCCGCCTGGTTGGCGTCATTGACCCGTTTGGCCTCCTGCTCCTGCCGCTGGGCGTCACGCTGCTGGGCCTCGGCCACACTTTGACGTTGTCGGCTGTCAAGCAATTGCACGTACGAAAGTCCGCCAGCACTGAGCAGTGCCAGCAAAGCCGCCGCCATCAGCGTGATCAAGGCAGCCCCGCCCAAACCGGTCTGTGACGACAATTCAGCCTGCAAGGCTTCCAGCTCTTTGCGCAGCCCTTCGCTGTCAGTCAGAATCGACACCTGTGCCTCACGCGCTGAAACCAGCCCCTGCAGATTCCCCAGGATGGCGCCGGCCTGATTACGCGTTTCTTCATACAGTTTGATCAACGCAGCCAATTGCTCCTTGGTCTGCGGGTCATTGGAGGCCGCCAAACGCAGTTCAGCACTGCCCTCGAGCAAACCGGAGGCAATTTCCTTGAACGAATTCAGATCCTTCCCAAGCAGAAACACCGCCTCCGGGCTCACCCCTTCCATGGTCAGGAACTCGTTGGAAGACTTGCCGATCCGCTGGGTCAACATCACCAATTGACCGGCCGCCGAAATCTCGGACACCGGGGCATTTTGTTGCAGCTTCAGGGACGACACGGTTTCGGCAATTTCCAGCAGATCCGATGACTGCCGATTGATCAAGCGCAGCGCCGACCCCACCTGGGTCAATATTTTTTGCTGTGCCATCACGGTGGTGGCACTCTTTTCCGCCCGGTCCACCATCGGAGCAATTTTTTCCAGCGCTGGTTTGAAGTTGGCGGGCAATTCTTCCAGCCGCATTTCAGTGTCACCCGACATCAGGCCCCGCACCGACTTGGTCAAAATCTGTGCACTTTGTGCCACATCAGGAAAAGCCTTGACATCACCCACCAGCGCCTGTGATACCGATTTGGCCAGACGCTGGGACTGCATCAGGGACTGCCCGGTGGCATTGAGTTGCTGTGCCGACTGCTCAGACCGCGACAACCCCATGACCGTGACCACTGCCAGCAAAACCAGCGAGGTTCCCAGCAACAAGGCCAGCAAGCGCTGGTGTTGCGCCGTCGTTTTGCTTCCCAGGATCGGCAAGGTAATCTGATCGGCACCAGACGCTTCCTTGTCACCCCCTCCTTCAGCGGCAACCACCTCGTCACCCAGACCGGCATGGCGAGTCTGGCGGGGTGTGACTTCCTCTTCCGGTTGATAGATGGAACCATCCGGCATCCCAAGGCTCAAGCGGGAATCCTGCTCGGTTTCCGGCTTTTTACTCTTGAAAAGATTTTTCAGACGATCAACAACAGCCATAACGTAACCCCAGGTAAAAATTCAAGCGCCAATACTCAAGAATTCGGCGGTTTCAGAGAGCAAGCGCAGGTCGATCTCCTGCCACGTACCCCCTTCAGCATCCAGAAAACGGTGGCCAAAATAGGCCGGCGATCCCGCTGGTGCCGGCTCAAAACTGGCAAAGGCATCCGGTCGGCGCAAACCCACCAAAGCGTCCACCAGCAGCGCACAGTTGAGCTCCAGCTCGGTATTAAAAGTCACCAATCTGGCGTCCGCCCATGACTGCTCCGAACGCTTCTGCCCGGCACTTCCCGCCACGAAGCCCGCCAGATCAACCACCCCAAACAGCCCGCCGCGCAAATTGACCACACCCAGAAACCAGGGTCGGGCATAGGGCACCGGCGCCACGGTGGTGAGTGGGAATATCTCACCAGACTGGGTCAACGGAAACAACGCTTTGAGCGGCCCCACACGCACCGCCAGCCAGGCGGCTGAAGCCGCTTGTGTCGTCGCTGCCTGGAGCCGATCGGCAAGACGGCTCTGCAAGTCGCGGAGAGCTTCTCTTTTTGCCATGGAAACGGTTAGCCCAAGGCCCGGATTTTTTCCATCAACTCTGCGGCATTGACCGGTTTGGTGACATAGTCCTTGGCCCCCTGGCGTAAACCCCAGACCCGATCCGTTTCGAGGTTTTTGCTGGTACACATGATGATGGGAATATGGGCATATTCCGGTGTCCGGTTGATGGAGCGTGTCAACTGGAACCCATTCTGGCCGGGCATCACCACATCCATCAGGATCAAATCGGGCTTGTCGCTGGCCAGACTCTTCAGCGCTTCATCAGCCCCTTCAGCGGTACGCACCAGCATGCCATTTTTTTGCAACAAATCACTCAGAAACAGCAATTCTGTTTTTGAGTCGTCCACCACCAGTACTTTTTGAATAGCCACTACACCTCTCCTTGAACCGCCGCACCAAACTGTTCAACCGCCTTGAGCAACTGGTCTTTGGTAAACGGCTTTGTTAAATAATCCTGCGCACCCACCATCCGGCCACGCGCCTTGTCAAACACACCATCCTTGGACGACAGCATCACGATCGGCACCCCCGAGAACTTGGCATTGCGCTTGATGATGGCGCAGGTCTGATAACCGTCGAGTCGTGGCATCAGAATATCGCAAAAAATAAGGTCGGGATGGTAGTCACTGACCTTGGCGAGTGCGTCAAAACCGTCTTCGGCCAGCATCACATCATGTTTTCCCGCCTTGAGAAAAATTTCAGCACTGCGCCGGATGGTGTTGCTGTCATCCACCACCAGAATTTTCAAAGTTGACCCTGTCGCATTCACTGGATATCACTCCTGAGCAGACTTTTCGTCACTCGAAACTGACCAAAGACACCATCTGCACACTTTGCCTCAGATTTGAACCATCTCAAAATCTTCCTTGCGCGCCCCGCACTCTGGACAGGTCCAGTTCAGCGGCACATCACGCCAAGCGGTACCGGGGGCCACCCCGTGTTCGGGGTCCCCCGTCATCTCATCATAAATCCAGCCACAAATCAAACACATCCAGGTCGTTGCTGCAGTCACGGCGTCACAGGCCTTCCAATAGAATACAAAAATCGACCAGTTGCACCGCAATCTTGCGCCGACACCAATGGTCATATTCTGCCTGAATAAACTCATTGCCCCGCCCACTGACCTGTCACCTGGGAAAACCCTAGGAACCAGCTGATACCCGGACCTGTCAAACACCTCCCGCCTGCTTTCTCAACAGCCTTCGACATTCACCCTCTCTCATGACACAGCACACCGACCACAACCTCCAACTCTTTGAACGCGCCAAGCAAGTGATTCCTGGCGGCGTCAATTCTCCCGTGCGTGCCTTTCGGGCCGTGGGTGGCACACCCCGCTTCATCACCCGCGCCCAAGGAGCCTACATCTGGGATGCCAATGGCCAACGCTACACCGATTACATCGGCTCCTGGGGGCCCATGATTCTGGGTCACGGCCACCCGGCGGTGGTGGAAGCCGTGCAAAAGGCCGTGCTGGAAGGTTTTTCTTATGGCGCCCCGACCGAACGCGAGGTGGAGCTGGCTGAAGCCATCCTGAAACTCATGCCCAGCATGGACATGGTGCGGCTGGTCAGCTCGGGTACCGAAGCGGCCATGAGCACGATCCGGCTGGCCCGCGGTGCCACCGGGCGCAGCAAACTCATCAAGTTTGAGGGGTGTTACCACGGCCACGCCGACGCGCTGCTGGTCAAAGCCGGCTCAGGTCTGGCCACCTTTGGCAACCCCACCAGTGCTGGCGTGCCGCCCGAGGTGGTGCAGCACACACTGGTGCTGGAATACAACAACATCGCGCAGCTCGAAGCCGCTTTTGCCGAACAGGGCGCCGACATTGCCTGCCTGATGATGGAGCCAATCTGCGGCAACATGAACTTTGTCCGCGCCTCGATTCCCTTTGTGAAGCGCTGCCGCGAGCTGTGCACCCAATACGGCGCCTTGCTGGTGTTTGACGAAGTCATGACCGGCTTTCGCGTTGCCCTGGGCGGCGCCCAAAGTGTCTACGCCCAAGCCATCCCCGGCTTTGAACCCGACATGACGGTGATGGGCAAGGTCATCGGTGGCGGCATGCCGCTGGCGGCGTTTGGTGCCAAACGCGCCGTGATGGAACACCTGGCCCCGCTGGGCACGGTCTACCAGGCCGGCACCCTGTCAGGCAACCCGGTGGCCACCGCCTGCGGTCTGGCCACTTTGCATGCAATCAGCCAGCCCGGCTTTTATGACGATCTGTCACGCAAGACCCGCGCCCTGATCAGTGGCCTGTGCCAGGCCGCAGCAGCTGAAGGTGTGCCGTTCTGCGGCGACAGCGAAGGCGGCATGATGGGCTTTTACCTGCTCGACACCCTGCCCCAGAACTATGGCCAGGTGATGCAGTCCAGCAATGAACGCTTCAACCAGTTGTTTCACAGCCTGCTTGATCGTGGCGTCTACATTGCGCCGGCCCTGTACGAAGCTGGTTTTGTCAGCGCCGCCCATACCGATGACGACATTGCAGCCACCGTGGCAGCCGCCCGTGAAGTGTTCAAAATACTCTCAAAATAGGAGCTAACCAGGCTTTAAACACGTGGGATAGAGCCCATTTTTGCCTATAAAAAAAGCGGCCATCGGGCCGCTTTTTTTGTACCGTCTGGTCGGTGGCTCAGTGGCGGAAATGTCGCACGCCGGAGAACACCATGGTGATGCCGCGCTCGTCGGCGGCGTCAATCACCTCCTGGTCACGCATCGAGCCGCCGGGATGGATGACACTGGTGGCGCCGGAGTCGATCAGCACATCCAGCGTGTCGCGGAACGGGAAGAAGGCATCACTGGCCACCGCCGTGCCCGACAGCGACAGACCGGCCGCCTGCGCCTTGATGCTGGCGATGCGGGCCGAGTCCAGACGGCTCATCTGGCCAGCGCCCACCCCCATGGTCATGCCGCCCTTGCAGAACACGATGGCGTTGCTCTTGACATATTTGGCAATCTTCCAGGCAAACAGCAGGTCCTGCAATTGTTCAGGCGTTGGCTGCAACTTGGTGACCACCTTGAGATCAGCCAGCGTGAGTTCGTGGTTGTCGGCCGACTGCAACAAGATGCCCGAACCAACACGTTTGACGTCCACTGCGTTGCGGCCGTTGTCCCAATCGGTGGCGCCGCCCGGCGGCAACGCAATCTTCAGGATGCGCACATTGACCTTGCTCTTGAACACCGCCAGCGCCTCGGGGCTGAAGTCCGGCGCCATCAGGACTTCCACAAACTGTTTGGACACCTGCAACGCCGCCTGCTCGTCCAGCGGGCAGTTGAAAGCAATGATGCCGCCAAACGCCGAGGTCGAATCGGTCTGGAAGGCCTTGCTGTAGGCCTGCAGTGCATCAGCCCCCACCGCCACGCCGCAGGGGTTGGCATGTTTGACGATGACACAGGCCGCGCCGTCCTTGGCGGCATCAAAACTCTTGACACATTCCCAGGCCGCGTCGGCATCGGCAATGTTGTTGTAACTCAGCTCCTTGCCCTGCAACTGCTGCGCTGTCACCAGTGAACCCGGTGCCGGATACAGATCGCGGTAAAACGCCGCACTCTGGTGCGGGTTTTCACCGTAACGCAAATCCTGCAGCTTGACAAAACGACCGTTGGACTGGCCCGGGAACGCCTGGCGGGACGGGGTGCTGTTGCCTTCTTCAAAATTCAGCGATGACAGGTAGTCGCTGATGGCACCGTCATACTGGCTGATGCGATTGAACGCCGCCACCGACAGGGCAAACTTGGTGGTCAGGGTCAGCTGACCGCCGGCCTTGAGCTCGGCCAGCACCTGCGGGTATTGGGAGGCATCGGTGATCACCCCGACATCCTTCCAGTTCTTGGCGGCGCTGCGCACCATGGCCGGGCCGCCGATGTCGATGTTCTCGATGGCATCCTCCAGCGTGCAGCCCGGCTTGGCAACCGTGGCTTCAAACGGGTAGAGGTTGACCACCAGCAGGTCGATGGTGTCAATGGCGTAGGCCTTGAGGGCTGCCATGTGTTCTGGCAGATCACGGCGGGCCAGCAGACCACCATGCACCTTGGGATGCAGGGTCTTGACACGGCCATCCAGCATTTCCGGGAAACCTGTGACCTCGGCCACCTCGGTCACCGGCAGACCCTGGTCGGCGAGCAGCTTGGCGGTGCCGCCGGTAGAGATGAGCTTGATGCCCAGGGCATGCAAGGCCTGGGCGAATTCGACGATGCCGGTCTTGTCCGAAACGGAAAGTAGTGCGTTCATGATGCAGTGTGGATGAAGTTGAAAAAGGGTAAAAAATGCGCGCCCCCGGATGATGGACAGCCAGGTTCTCAGTCGATGAGTTTGTGTTCCAGCAGCTTTTTGCGCAGGGTGTTGCGGTTCAGGCCCAACCATTGGGCAGCTTTGGACTGGTTGTGGTCGGCGTGTTGCATGACCACTTCGAGCAGCGGTTTTTCCACCACGCTGATCAGCATGTCGTACATGCTGTCCGGTTCGCTGCCACCCAGGTCACACAAATAACCTTCCAGGTTGCTGCGCACACATTCTGCGATGTGCATGGGTTTCATGGTGTTGCCTCCAGATCCGGGTAAAGATGGTTGTCAGTTGCAGGTGTGGGCAAACGGTCCATGCCCTGGTTGAGCTGGTCAAAAAAGCCGGCCACGGCATCCCACTGCTGCCGGGCGTCCTCCAGTGTGTTCATGGTGGCCCGGAAGGCCTCACCGCCAGGCAAGGCCTTCACATACCAGCCAATGTGTTTGCGCGCCGTGCGCACGCCGGCATATTCACCGTACAGGTCGTAATGGTCCTGCAGATGCGCCAGCAGCAGTTGTTTGACTTCAGCCACCAGCGGTGGCGCCAGCAAGGCGCCGGTGGCCAGAAAATGCAGCACTTCCCGAAAAATCCAGGGCCGCCCCTGCGCCGCGCGGCCAATCATCACGGCGTCGGCCCCGGTGGTCGCCAGCACAGCACGGGCTTTTTGCGGACTGTCAATGTCGCCATTGGCCACCACCGGCACCGTCACCGCCGCCTTGACCGTCGCCACCGTCTCGTATTCGGCCTGGCCTTGGTAGCCCTGCTCGCGGGTGCGGCCATGCACGGTGATCATCTGCACCCCGGCGGCTTCGGCCTGACGTGCCAGGGTCACGGCGTTCTTGTGGGCCTGGCACCAGCCGGTGCGCATCTTGAGCGTGACCGGCACCCGTTGCGGCGCACAGGCCTGCACCACGGCGGCCACGATGTCGATGGCCAAGCGTTCATCCTGCATCAGAGCCGAGCCAGCCCACTTGTTGCAGACTTTCTTGGCCGGGCAACCCATGTTGATATCGATCACCTGGGCACCACGGTCGATGTTGAAACGCGCCGCATCCGCCATCATCTGCGCATCGGTGCCAGCAATCTGCACGGCAATCAGTCCTGGTTCACCAACGTGGTTGGCACGGCGCGAGGTCTTGAGCGAGGCCTGCAGATCAGGCCGGCTGGTGACCATCTCGCTCACCGCGTAACCCGCCCCCAGCCGTTTGCACAACTGGCGAAACGGCCGGTCTGTCACCCCTGCCATCGGGGCCACAAAACAGGCATTGGGCAAAGAATAGGGGCCAATATTCATGCGGGGAGATGAATCGTTACGCTAAAAATGGGGGGTTGCTCAGCACCATGACTGGTCCATCGGCCTGGGCTGGCAGGTGATCGCGGTTGGTGGGAGCGGTGATTCTAACTGCCTAAAAAAACGGCACCTGACAACCCGTCGTGGCCAAGCCCACGGTCCGCTGAAGCCCCTCGGGCGGCATCAGCGCCACGGGCCTTCCTATACTCCACACCCCATGGACACCTGGATCACCCCCCTGCTCACCTGGCTGGCACTGCCCCAATTCGGCCTGAGCAGCCTGTTTGTGGTGTCGTTTGTGTCAGCCACCCTGTTGCCGATGGGGTCGGAGCCAGCGGTCTATGGCCTGGTCCAGCTCAACCCGCATCTGTTCTGGTCCGCCATTGGGGTGGCCACTGTCGGCAACACCCTTGGCGGCGCCGTGAGCTGGTGGATGGGCCTGGCCTCCCACAAAGTGGTGGACCGTTATCACCATTCTGCCCACCATCTGCGGGCCATCACCTGGCTGCAGCAACTCGGCCCCAAAGCCTGCCTGCTGGCCTGGCTACCCGTGCTGGGCGACCCGCTGTGTGTGGTGGCCGGCTGGCTCAAACTGCCGTTCTGGCCTTGCCTGGCCTACATGGCCGTCGGCAAATTTGGCCGCTACCTGGTCATGACTTCGGCCCTGGTGGGGGTGTTTGGCCGCTGACGGCGATCCGCCGCCACCCCGTCGGAACACCCGAAATGCTCTATTTTTGATAGCTACCCAGGCTTATTCCATCCGGGCTAGAGGCCAATTTCCTTAGGAACTAAAGAGGAAATTCATGACATCACCATCCTTGACGACGTAGTCCTTGCCCTCAGCGCGCATCTTGCCCGCATCCTTGGCACCCTGTTCACCCTTGAAGGCAATGAAGTCGTCATAGGCGATGGTCTGGGCGCGGATGTAGCCCTTTTCGAAATCGGTGTGGATCACGCCAGCGGCTTGCGGGCCGGTGTCGCCCTTGTGGATGGTCCAGGCGCGCACCTCTTTCACACCGGCGGTGAAATAGGTTTGCAGGCCCAGCAGGTCGTAGGCGGCACGGATCAGGCGGTTCAGGCCGGGCTCGTGCAGGCCCATTTCTTCCAGGAACATCTGGCGGTCTTCGTCGCTCATGTCGGCCATCTCAGCCTCCAGCTTGGCGCAGATCGCCACCACCGGCGCGTTCTGGGCCTTGGCATAGGCGGTCAAACGGTCCAGCAGGGGGTTGTTTTCAAAGCCGTCTTCCGACACATTGGCCACAAACATGGCAGGCTTGGCGGTGATCAGGAAGAACTGCTTCAACAAGGGCAACTCTTCCTTGCTGAAGTCCAGGGTGCGGATCGGCTTGGCTTCATTGAGCGCCACCTGGCAGCGCTCCAGAATGCTGACCAGCTTGGCGGCTTCCTTGTCGCCACCCGAGCGGGCCGCTTTCTGGTAACGCGCCAGCGCCTTGTCCACCGTGCTCAGGTCGGCCAGGCACAGCTCGGTCTGGATCACCTCAATGTCCGAAATCGGGTCCACCTTGCCGGCCACGTGGATCACGTTGTCGTCTTCAAAGCAGCGCACCACATTGACGGTGGCGTCGGTTTCGCGGATGTGCGCCAGGAATTTGTTACCCAGACCTTCACCGGTGCTGGCGCCAGCCACCAGACCGGCGATGTCCACGAACTCGACAATCGCGCGCTGCACACGCTCAGGCTTGACGATGGCCGACAAGGCGTCGAGCCGCGGGTCGGGCACTTCCACAATGCCGACATTGGGCTCAATGGTGCAGAAGGGGTAGTTTTCAGCAGCAATACCGGCCTTGGTCAGCGCGTTGAACAGGGTCGATTTACCGACGTTGGGCAAGCCCACGATGCCACATTTCATACAAATCCTAACGAGTTGGGGAGCGCCTTGGCGCATGGTCTGCGAACGCCAGCGGTCCGCCAGACAAAACCCCGGATTATCCATGAGGCCACCATGGCACTCCTACAATCGCGCGCATGACGCATCATTTTGATATCTGTATTCGGGGTGGCGGCATTGTCGGCCACACCCTGGCCCTGCTGCTGGCGCGTGACCGCTTGCGCGTCGCCCTGGTGGCCCAGGCCCCCGCCAGCCCTGTGACCGCTGGCCCGGATGTGCGGGCCTACGCCCTGAATGCCAAATCCAAGGCCCTGCTGGAATCGGTCCGCTGCTGGCCCGATGCCGAACACGCCACCGCCGTGACCACCATGCAGGTCAAGGGGGATGACGGTGGTGAAGTCAACTTTGACGCCGCAGAACTGGCCGTGCCGGCCCTGACCTGGATTGTCGATGTCCCCACGCTGGAAGCCCAACTGGCCGATGCCGTGCGGTTTCAGCCCCAGATTGAGGTGCTGACGACCCCACCCGCTGCCACCCTGACCGTGGTGTGTGAAGGCAAGGCCAGCCGTACCCGGGCCGAACTGGGGGTGGAATTCAACGTCGCCCGTTACCCGCAGCATGCCATTGCCACCCGCCTGACGTGTGAACATGGGCACGCCCAAATGGCCAGACAGTGGTTCACTCCGGGTGAAATCCTGGCTTTTCTGCCGCTGGACGGCGCACAGGGCAAGACCGTGGGCATTGTCTGGTCGGTGCAGGAGAACCGTGTTCAGGACCTGCTGGACGCCAGCGAAGAAGATTTTTGCGCCGAGCTGGGGCAGATCAGCGGCAACTGCCTGGGCCAGCTGCAACTGTGCAGCGTGCGCAGCGCCTGGCCGCTGCAGTCCGCCCAGGCCAGCCGCTGGATCGGCAGCACCGCTGGTCAGGCCTGGGCACTGGCCGGTGATGCGGCGCACAATGTGCATCCGCTGGCCGGACAGGGCCTGAATCTGGGCTTGGGTGACGTGGCGGAACTGGCCCGCATCCTGCATGGCCGCGCCTATTGGCGGCCAGTCAGCGACCACAAGCTGCTGCGCCAGTATGAGCGTGCCCGCCGCACCGAAGTCAGCGCCACCGGGCTGGCCATGGACGGCCTGCAACAGCTGTTCTCCAGAAATGGCGACACCTGGCAGACCCTGCGCAACTGGGGCATGACAGGTTTTGAGCACAGCGGCCTGGCCAAGGACTGGGCTGCCCGCTACGCCATGGGGCTTTAACGGATTGATTGACTGGACCACCATGAAAAAACTCACCACCACCCTGATCGCCTGCACCCTGCTGGCAACCTCCGGCGCCTGGGCGCAGGAAGCAGCCATCCGCAAAAACCTGGGCGAACGCATTCCGCAACTGGGGAAAATTGACGAAATCAGCAAAACGCCCATTCCGGGGGTGTTCGAAATTCGGGTGGGTACCGACATTCTTTATGCCGACGCCCAGGGCAATTACCTGATTCAAGGCAGCCTGATCGATACCAAGCAGCGCCGCAACCTCACCGAGGAGCGGGTCGACAAGCTCACCGCCATCGATTTTTCAACACTGCCGTTCAAGGACGCGTTCACCATCGTCCGCGGTGATGGCAAACGCAAACTGGCCGTGTTTGAAGACCCCAACTGCGGTTACTGCAAGCGTTTCGAGAAAGACCTGCAGAAAATCAACAATGTGACGGTCTACCTGTTCCTGTACCCCATCCTGAGCCCCGATTCGGGTGAAAAATCCCGCAACATCTGGTGCGCCAAGGACAAGGCCAAGACCTGGCAGGACTGGATGGTGCGTGACATCACCCCACCCGCTGTGAGTTGTGACTCGGCCGCAGTCACCCGCAATGTGGACCTGGGCCACAAGTACAAGATCACCGGCACACCCACGCTGGTATTTGCCGACGGCACCCGGGTACCTGGCGCCGTGGGCGCTGACCAGGTTGAAAAACGCCTGGCCCAAGCGGGCAACTGATGGCGCGCCAGCCTGTCTTGCCGCCACTGGCCTACCAGGTCAGCCTGCGCGACTGTCACGCCCACCTGTTTGCGGTGCACCTGCGCATCGCCCATCCCGCCGAAAACCAGATCGTGAGCCTGCCGGTGTGGATTCCGGGCAGCTACTTGGTGCGGGAATTCGCCAAACATCTGCAACACCTGCAAGCGCGCCAGGCGGGGGCATCCGTCGCCATTGAGCAGCAGGACAAATGCAGCTGGCGCATCCGCTGTGCGGCCGACCAGCCGCTGGAACTCGAGTACGAGGTCTACGCCTTCGACAGTTCGGTGCGTACCGCCTGGCTCGACAGCCAACGCGGTTTTTTCAACGGCACCAGCCTTTGCCTGCGGGTCCACGGTCAGGAAGACCTGCCACACCGTCTGATGCTGCCCAAGGAGGGCGCGCCTGCGGGCTGGCAGGTTGCCACCGCCTTGCCTGCGCAAAAAATCAACGCCCAGGGCTTTGGCAGTTACCTGGCCGCCAACTACGATGAACTGGTGGACTCGCCCGTGGAAATGGGCTCGTTCTGGCGCGGCAGCTTCACCGCTGGCGGCATCGAACACCAGTTTGTGGTGGCGGGAGCCCCGGCCAGTTTTGACGGCGCCCGTCTGCTGGCCGATACCCAGGCGATTTGCGAGGCCGAAATCAATTTCTGGCATGGCAAGCCAGCGCGCAGCCCAAACCGCCCGGCACATGAACACTACCTGTTCATGCTCAACGCCGTGGACAACGGCTACGGCGGTCTGGAGCATCGCCACAGCACGGCCCTGATCTGCAAACGCGCCGACCTGCCACGGCTGGGCCAGAGTCCGACGCGCGGCCCGGCTGACGGCTACACCACCTTGCTCGGCCTGATCAGCCATGAGTACTTCCACACCTGGAATGTCAAGCGCCTGCGCCCGGCTGAATTCGCCCGTTATGACTACAACCAGGAAAACTACACCGAACTGCTGTGGTTTTTTGAAGGTTTCACCAGTTACTACGACGACCTGCTGCTGCGCCGCGCCGGGCTGATCGACGATGCCGCGTACCTGAGCCTGCTGGGCAAAACCATCAACCAGGTGCTGCAAACACCAGGACGGCAGGTGCAGACCGTGGCGCAAGCCAGCTTTGATGCCTGGGTCAAATACTACCGGCAGGACGAAAACAGCAGCAACGCCACCGTCAGCTACTACACCAAGGGGTCGCTGGTGGCGCTGTGCCTGGACCTGCATCTGCGCCAGAACAGCGCCAGCAGCCTGGACGCCGTCATGCGCGCCCTGTGGCAGCGCACCCGGGGCGGACCGATGACCGAGAACGACCTGCTGGCGGTGCTGGCAGACCTGTCCGGCCAGCCGATGCAGAACCTGTTGACGCAGTGGGTGCACAGCACCACCGAGCTGCCGCTGCAGCCGCTGCTGACACAACAAGGGGTGGCCTACACCGAAGAATCAGCAGCGCTGGCAGACCAGCTCGGCCTGCGCGTCACCGAAACTGGTGGTGTGCGGGTCAAGAGTGTGCTGCGTGGCAGCGCTGCCGAGCAGGCCGGCTTTGCGGCGGGTGACGAATGGTTGGGCGTGGCGGCCACCGCCAACCAGCCCGTCACCGGCTGGCGTCTCAACAAACTCGATGAATTGCCGCTGTACCTGGGCACGGCCGCCACCTTTGACGCCCTGGTGGCGCGCGATCAACGGCTGCTGACCCTGCACGTCACCCGACCAGCCAGCGTCAACACCGTCCAACTGGCCGTCAGCGATGCCAAACGGGTGTCGCAGTGGCTTGGCAACACACCCGGTTAATCCCCCATCATCAAAGAGGACCCTCCATGACCTATGAACTGATCACCGTGCGTACCGAAGCCGACAAAGTCGGCATCATCACACTGAACCGCCCCAAGCAGCTCAACGCCCTCAACGACCAGTTGATGACTGAGCTGGGCGCAGCACTGCAGGCGTTTGACCAGGATACGGCGATCCACTGCATGATCATCACCGGCAGCGAAAAAGCCTTTGCCGCCGGTGCTGACATTGGTGGCATGGCCAACTACAGTTTCACCGACGTCTACAAGGAAGACTTCATCACCCGCAACTGGGAAAAAATCCGCAGCGTGCGCAAACCGGTGATTGCTGCCGTCAGCGGTTTTGCCCTGGGCGGCGGGTGTGAACTGGCCATGATGTGCGACTTCATCATCGCCGCCGACAACGCCCGCTTTGGCCAGCCCGAAATCAAGCTCGGCATCATCCCGGGTGCCGGTGGCACCCAGCGTCTGCCCCGCGCCGTCGGCAAGGCCAAGGCCATGGACCTGGCACTCACCGGGCGCATGATGGATGCCGCCGAGGCTGAACGCGCCGGCCTGGTCAGCCGGGTGGTGCCGCTGGACAAGCTGATGGACGAAGCACTGGGTGCTGCGCTGATGATCGGTGACTACTCCCAGGTGGCCACCATGGCCGTCAAGGAGTCAGTGAACCGCGCGTTTGAAAGCAGCCTCAATGACGGCATCATGTTTGAGCGCCGCCTGTTCCACGCCTTGTTTGCCACCGCCGACCAGAAGGAAGGCATGGACGCGTTTGTCAACAAGCGCAAAGCCACTTTCACCCATCGTTGAACAGTGGCTGAAAATGCCAGCCGGATCCGGCTATAATTTCGCTCCGTTGGTGATATAGCTCAGTTGGTTAGAGCGCAGCATTCATAATGCTGATGTCGGTGGTTCAAATCCACCTATCACCACCA
>NZ_JAQTWM010000022.1:0-21034 GCF_028689305.1 Rhodoferax sp.
ATTCGTAATGAGAAGGTCGGGTGTTCGATTCATCTCTCCGGCACCATTTTGAAGGCCCTGATTCGCAAGAGTCAGGGCCTTTTGCCATGGGCCAGCACTTCAGCTTCCAGGGGCTGATGCTGGGCCAGCACCTTGTCAATGCGTTTGCCGTCCAGGTCAACCACCTCAAACAGCCAGTTTTCGCAACTGATCCGCTCCCCGGTCACCGGCAGATGCCCGCTGACGGCCATCAACAACCCCGCCAGCGTGTTGTAGCGGCCTCGTTCCTCCAGCGGCAATTCATCAATGTCCAGCCTCGCCTTGAGTTCACTCACCGGCATCAAGCCGTCAAGCAGCCAACTGCCATCGTCGCGCGGTGTCGCCCAGGCGTCAGTCTTGGCACCGGACTGCAACTCACCGGTGATGGCTTCCAGCAGGTCGTGTGGTGTCAACAAGCCCTGAACCACGCCGTATTCATCCACCACCAGCACCAAACGCCCGACTTTGGCGCGGAACTGTTCCAGCAGTTCCATGCCACTGAGGGTTTCCGGCACAAAAGAGGCAGCAACGGCATAGTCGGCAAGGGTGCCGGGGGCCTGTTCACCCAGTTCCAGCAGCTGCGCCACACTGATCTTGCCGATCACATCGTCCAGCGAGCCACGACAGACCGGGTACCACGAGTGGGCACGCTGGGCGCCATCTGCACCCACTTTGCGGCAACTTTCCGCCACCGTCATGCTGGCATCAAGCCAGTCCACTTCAGCACGCGGCACCATCAGCGAGGTCAATGGCCGGTCGTCGAGTCCAAACACGTTCTGTACCATCTGGTGCTCGTGCTCCTCAATCACCCCGGCGTCCACGCCCTCTTCCAGGCTGGCGGCGATTTCCTCCTCGGTCATGACACGCGCCGCCGTGGTATCGATGCGCAAAAGCTTCAACACCGCCGCCGTGGTGCCCGACAGTAGTTTGACAAAAGGGCCGGCGGCACGGGCCAGCCACAACATGGGCCGTGCAATCCAGCGGGACACCAGCTCTGGATGCAGCTGGCCAATGCGTTTGGGCACCAGCTCACCAAAAATGATGGTGATGAAGGTGATCAAGGTCACGACCAAAGCCGTCGCCGAGATGGCAGCCGCATTGGCCGCCACACCCAGCGTCTGCAGCCAGGACGCCAGGCCGGCGCTGAAGGCCGCCTCACCCACAATGCCGTTGAGCACCCCAATGGAGGTGATACCGACCTGGACCGTGGACAAAAACTGGTTGGGGTTGTCGAGCAGCGTCAATGACGCTTGAGCGCCCTTGTCACCCTCTTCCGCCATGGCAGCAAGCCGTGCCTTGCGACTGGCCGCCAGGGCCAGCTCAGACATGGCAAAAACACCGTTAAGCAGTGTCAGGAAAACAATCAGCAAAAATTCCATGCGCAACAAACGACAATCAACATCATGGCACTTTACCTGATTGGCGACATACAGGGCTGCAACACGGCCTTGCAAAAATTACTGGACCTGATTTCCTTTTCCCCCAGCCGCGACACCCTGATCTTTTTGGGCGACCTGGTGAACCGTGGGCCGGACTCGGCAGGCGTGCTACGCCGCCTGATGGGTTATGGCGCTGCAGTCCAATGTGTATTGGGCAACCACGACCTCCATCTGCTGGCCGCGGCCCACGGCGCGCGCCGTCCCAGCCGCAAGGACACCATGGACGGCATCCTGACGGCACCGGACCGGCACGCCATGCTGGAGTGGCTGCGCCACCAGCGCATGGCGCTGCTGCAGCAACACCATGGCCACACCTACCTGATGGTGCACGCGGGTGTCTTGCCAGCCTGGAGCGCCAGCAAAACCATGGAATTGGCGGCGGAAGTGGAAACCGTCTTGCGCAGCGCCGATTTGTCTGATTTTCTGCATCAGATGTATGGCAACACCCCCAACCAATGGAACGATCACCTGGCAGGGGTGGACCGCTTGCGGGTCATCGTGAATGCATTGACCCGCTTGCGTTTCTGCACCCCGGCGGGTGAAATGGAGTTTTCTGTCACGGACGCACCTGGTGCCGCCCCCTCGGGTTACCTACCATGGTTTGAAGTCCCTGGCCGCCAAAGCGCCGACGTCAGGGTAGCGTTTGGCCATTGGTCCACACTGGGTTGGCTGAATCGGCCCGACCTGCTGGCGCTGGACACCGGCTGCGTCTGGGGTGGCTGCCTGAGTGCGCTCAGGCTCACCACCAACATGCCAGGGCAAGCCGGCGAATTGATTCAGGTCCGCTGCGAACAGGCGCAAAAGCCCGGCGACTGAGGTTGCGCCTCAGGCCGCGGTAAACAGCGCGGCGACTTTGCGCTTGGGTTTGATGTTGCTGGAGATGGAACGCACACCGGGACGAGCCGCTGCTGCTTCCCACGCCGGCGCGGCATCCGACGAACCGGAGGGTTCATAGGGTTTGTCAAAAAAAGGATCTGCTGGAGCGGCCTGGGCACGGCGATTGTCACCCCGCGGCGGGCGGGATGAGCGGCTGAACGAGTCATCACCGGCGTCCTGCCGGTACAGGCGTCGACCATCGTTGATATGACCCTGTTTGCGGATATCGGGCAGGTCTTCCTCGAACTCGATGGGCTCCAGTTCAATCTTGGTCTTGATGAGTTTCTCGATGTCGGCCACCAGCCGGGCATCACTTTTGCTCACAAAATTGACGGCCAGACCAGCGGCACCCGCGCGCCCGGTACGGCCAATGCGATGTACGTAGTCCTCAGCGTTGAACGGAATGTCAAAGTTGAACACGGCGGGCACGTCCTTGATGTCCAGGCCGCGGGCGGCCACGTCGGTACAGACCAGCAGATCAACTTCGCCATTCTTGAAAGAATCCAGCGCCTTGAGGCGTTCGTCCTGGCTCTTGTCACCATGAAGGGCCGCAGTTTTCAGACCCTCGCGCTCCAGCGAACGCGCCAGCCGGGCACAACCGAGCTTGCTGTTGACGAACACAAACGCCTGCTTCAGGCCACGCTGACGCAGGATCTGGTGCAAGGCATGGCGCTTGTCGTCATCCCCCACACTGTAGAAATGCTGCTCCACTGTGGAGGCAGTGGCATTGGAGCGCGCCACCTCAATCGTCACCGGATCCTGCAGATAACTGCTGGCCAGGCGTTTGATCTCGGGCGAAAACGTGGCCGAGAACAGCAAGGTGGTGCGTTGTTTGGGCAGGTAGCTCAAAATACGTTGCAGATCAGGCAGGAAACCGATGTCCAGCATGCGGTCGGCCTCATCCAGCACCACATACTCCACCTGATTCAACACGGCGTTTTTGGCCTCGATATGGTCCAGCAGACGCCCGGGGGTCGCCACCAGCACCTCAACGCCTTTTTTCAATTCCAGTGTCTGGGGCTTCATGTCCATACCACCGAACACCACGGCGCTACGCAACTGGGTGTATTTGCCATACAGCTTGACCTGCTCGGCCACCTGATCGGCGAGTTCGCGCGTCGGCAGCAACACCAGCGCACGCACCGGATGGCGCGCGGGTGAAGTGGAGGCGTTTTCATGCCGCAACATGCGCTGCAGCAGCGGCAAGGCAAACGCGGCGGTCTTGCCGGTGCCGGTCTGGGCTGCCCCCATCACATCGCGGCCCTGCAACACCACGGGAATGGCCTGGGCCTGGATCGGGGTCATGGATTCATAACCCATTTCGGCCACGGCACGGGCCAGCGGCGCGGCCAGTTGCAGCTGGGCAAAGGCCATCGGCAGCGTGTCAGCGCTCAGTTTAGGAGTCAAATCAGAAGTCAAGTCGGTCATTCAAAGCCAGGTTCAGTTGCTACCCATCCGATAGCTGGTGCTGTCCCAAAGGCCGGGACAAGCCGCTTATTATCCCCCAAGCCTCCAAACAGGCATAGGGACAGGGGCCGGCAGCCGCCTGCGGTTGTCAACCCACCCGACTCAGGCTTTCGGCAGGGTCACGCCACGCTGGCCCTGGTACTTGCCACCGCGGTCCTTGTAGCTGGTTTCGCAGACATCATCCTTGTCGCTCTCGAAGAACAGCACCTGGGCACAGCCCTCACCCGCATAAATCTTGGCAGGCAGCGGTGTGGTGTTGGAAAACTCCAGCGTGACATACCCCTCCCATTCGGGTTCAAACGGTGTCACATTGACGATGATGCCGCAGCGCGCGTAGGTGCTTTTTCCCAGACAGACCGTGAGCACATTGCGCGGAATGCGAAAGTACTCCATGGTGCGGGCCAGTGCAAAACTGTTGGGAGGGATGATGCAGACATCTTCATTGAAGTCGACAAAACTCTTCTCATCAAAGTTTTTCGGGTCCACCACCGTGCTGTGGATATTGGTAAACACCTTGAACTCCGGCGCACAGCGGATGTCGTAGCCATAGCTGCTGGTGCCGTAACTGATGATTTTCTGGCCATCACGCTGGCGGATCTGGCCGGGCTCAAAGGGCTCGATCATGCCGTGCTGTTCAGCCATACGGCGAATCCATTTGTCGCTTTTGATGCTCATGAGGGTAGTGCTCCTGGGGATGGTCAGGATTGTAAGCAGGCGGCTACGGCAGTTGTACGCCCCCCTGATCCAGCAATTCGCCCAATTGACTGGCCCCAACCGGGCGGCTGAACAGATAACCCTGAGCCTCATCGCAACCCAGTTCTGCAAGCACGGCCAGTTGATCAACTGTTTCCACCCCCTCGGCAATCACCGTCAATTGCAGGTTATGCCCGAGCTGAATGATGGCCCTGACGATGGAAACACCGTCAGCGCTGGACAACATGTCCCGCACAAACGATTGATCGATCTTGAGCTTGTCAACCGCCAATTGCTTGAGATAGGACAGGCTGGAATATCCCGTGCCAAAGTCATCAATGGACAGTTTCACGCCAAGCGCCTTCAGACCATGCAGTGTCTGGATGGTCGCCTCCACATCCTGCAGCAAAATCGACTCCGTCAACTCCAGTTCCAGCCGGTCCGGGCGCAGACCTGAAACGGCCAGCGCAGCGCTCACCAGTTCCAGCACATTGCCGCGCTTGAACTGCAAAGCCGACAGATTGACCGCGACCACAGGCGCCTGTTCATACTGGTCCTGCCAGATTTTTCCCTGGCGGCAAGCCTCGTTCAGCACCCATTCACCAATCTGAACGATATGGCCGCTGCGTTCGGCCAGGGGAATGAACTTGCCGGGTGCAATCAAGCCGTCCTGCGGATGCAACCAGCGCACCAGCGCCTCCACCCCCACAATACGCCGGTGACTCAGGGCCGTTTGCGGCTGGTAGTCAAGCCGGAACTCCCGATGGCGCACGGCGCGCGCCAGCCCGCCGGTGAGCCGAATCTGTTCTGACAAGTCAGCATTCATTTCACGGGTGAAGAAGCGATAGGTATCACGTCCGGCCTCCTTGGCATTGCCCACCGCCGTGTGTGCGCTTTTGAGCAACGTGTCAAACTCTTCGCCATCACCAGGAAACAACCCAATCCCGATGGAACAGGACACATTGAGCAAGTGGCCTTCAATCGGAAAGGACTCGGTCAGCACATCCCGAATGGCATTCGCCACACCAGCGACAGCGGACACATCATCGTTGCCAGTCAGCAGCACCGCGAACTCGTCTCCGCTGACACGACTCACCGTTGCCGTGGCCGGCAGGCATTGCCGCAGGCGCTCCACCACCATGACCAGCACCTGATCTCCCGTGGCATAACCCAGGCTGTCGTTGATCTGCTTGAAACGGTCCAGGTCCAGGTACAGCAAGGCCACCAACGAATGATCACTGCCGGCGATGACGGTGGCGTGCTCAAAACGATCACGCAGCAACAGGCGGTTGGGAAGATGCGTCAGCGGATCAAAATGAGCCAGAAACTCCAGCCGTTCCTTGGCCTCAGCGTGCTCGGCCCGGGTGCGCAGGGTCATGATGCCAAAAGCCAGGTCTTTGGACAATTCATTGAGAAGCTGCACCTCTTCGGGATCAAAGGCATCGGCGGCCCGAGCGTACATGGTGATAGCCCCCAGCACCTGAGCGTCAAAAATCAGCGGCAAGGCCACGCTGGACTGGTAACCACGCTGGATGGCAGCCTCACGCCAGGGCACCATCGCCGGATTGGACAACACGTTTTGATTGACGGTGGGCAGACCGGTGCGAATCGCCGTGCCAGTCGGGCCGCGACCGCGCTCGGTGTCTGACCAGACCACGTCAATGCCGTCCAAGTACCCATTTTCGTAACCCGATTGTGCGATCGGGCGCACGGTTCTGGCGGCATCGTGCTCCGCGTAACCCACCCAGGCCATCAGATAACCGCCAGACTCGACACACAAGCGGCAGATTTCAGCCAACAACTTGTGTTCCTCTTGCGCATGCACCAGCGCCATATTGCATTCACTGATCAGACGCAGGGCCCGATTGAGTTTTCTCTGCGCCGCTTCACTCTGACGCAATTCCCCAGTCATGTCTTGTGCCATGGTCTGGGCTCGCTGCCGCCCGGTCACCAGCAACCAGATCACCAAAGCCAGCAGCAGACTGGCCCCGGAACCAGTCATGGCAATGACACTGGCCTTGCCACCATCAAGCTGTGCATCAAACGGCTTGAGTGAGTGCACCACCACAGTCCATGAACGGCCAAAATGCTCCAGCTTTCTGGTGACATGAAAGGCCGACTTCGACTCATCGGCCGTGCCGTTCAGGCTGAACAGGCGTTGCCGCTCCTGAACCCCGTCACCATCGTAAATCTCAAGCCGCAACGCCGCACCGACATCACCCAGACGCTGCCCCAGGATACCGCTCATCAGGTCATTGACGCGAAATGGCGCGTAGGCCCAGCCGATGAGATTGGCGCGGCGCTCTGCCAGGCGATCATGCTGCGACAGCGTCCGGTATACCGGCACATACATCAGAAAGCCCGCCTGGACGTCCTGTTCGGTTTCCTGCACCAGCTGCACCTTGCCGGAAATCATGGTCCGGTCCTCATCACGCGAGCGCTCCATGGCCGCCCGGCGTACCGGCTCCGAATACATGTCGTACCCGATGGCCCGCTGGTTGCGCCAGTCGGCGGGTTCCAGATAGACGATGCTGGAATAGATGTCGCGTGCTCCGGCCGGGCGAATATCGTATTGGGGATACCCTTCGGCGCGCGCACTGGCGACGTGAGAGGCCCGTTCCTGCGGCAGCACCAGCCTGGAAAAACCCACGCCCTGGATGCCCGGATACTTGCCTTCGAGCTTCAGGGCCCGGACATACTCGACAAACTCCTGGCGGTGGACCTGGCGGGAAGCGGAGAACAGACCGGCCGCCCCCTCCAGCACCTGCTCGTACCGATGCAGCCGGTTTTCTATCTTCTCGATCACCTCGTCCACACGAAAATCAAACTCGCCTTGCAGCGCCTGCCGAGCCGACGTGCGAGCGCCATCCTGAAGCACATAGGTCAACGCCAGTCCAAGGAGCAGAAAGATCCAGGGAATGAACAGGAAACGGCTGGCAGGCGTGGCTCCGCGAAACATGATCGAAGTTTAGACGTTATCACTGCGCGGCTCATGGCCAGCGGCAGACATCCCACGCCAGACCCTCTGATTTTCCCGTCCAGCCTGCTCCGGCAGCGGGTTTTCGCTTATTGCTATATAAAATATAGCTAAATACTGTTTATTTATGTGGGCTAGAGCCTCATAGTGCTTGAGAGATCACCACTTTTTCGACCAGACGGTCATCGCCCAGCACCATCATGGCAAACAACAGCTCATCCAGGCTGTTGGCCAACGCGGTCCGGCGCGCCAGCAACGGCGTGGCTTGCGGGTTGAGCACGACAAAATCGGCCTCGCAACCCGGCTGCAAGTTGCCCACCACCCCGTCCAGCCCCAGCGCGCGGGCGGCACCGGCCGTGTGCTGCCACCACAAATGCTGCGGGCTCAAACTCAGGCCAGGCTTGGTCTGCCCCTCCCGGCCCACGTAATAGGCCGCCAGCATGGTGTGAAACGGACTGAAGCTGGTGCCGCCCCCCACATCGCTGGCCAGACCATACTGAACACCCACCCGGTCAGCCCCGGTGTAATCGAAAAAACCGCTGCCCAGAAACAGGTTGCTGGTCGGGCAAACGGCGGCAGCGGCACCGGTGTCGCGCATCAAGGCCCGGTCATCATCGTCAAAATGAATGCAGTGGGCATAGATGGCGCGCTGGCGCATCAGGCCGAAGTCATCGTAAGTCGCCAGGTAACTGCGCGAAGCCGGAAACAGCGCGCGCGCCCATTGGATTTCATCCCGGTTCTCGGCCACATGGGACTGAATCCAGACATCCGGGTATTTGGCCGCCAACTCACCCGCCCCACGCAGCTGGGCGTCGGTGCTGGTCGGCGCAAACCTGGGCGTGATCGCGTAACCCAGCCGGTCCACCCCATGCCATTGCTGCAGCAGCCCCTCCGAGTCGATCAGGCTTTGTTCGGTGGCATCAGTCTGGCCACCGGGAGCCGACCGATTCAGCACATCGGCTGGGGCATGCCGGTCCATCAGGCACAAACCGGTGATCAGGCGCAACCGGCTTTGCCGGGCCTGGGTAAACAGGGCTTGCACCGATGTCGGGTGCGAGGTGGCAAAGGTCAGCGCAGTGGTGACACCGTTGCGCAACATTTCAGCTATAAAAAATATAGCTGACTGGGTACTGTATTCGTGGGCTGAGAAGCGTTTTTCTTCAGGAAATGTGTAGTTTTCCAGCCATGGCAGCAAACCGGCCGCGGGTGAACCAATCACATTGGTCTGCGGGTAATGGCTGTGCAGATCCACAAAACCCGGCGCGATCAGGCGGCCCGGCCAGTGCGACACCGGTACCTGCGGGTACCTGGGCTGGAGCGTGTGATAGGGGCCAATCGCCTGCACCACCTGCCTGCCGCCAGCATCTGGTCCGACCACCAGCAGGCCGTCCGCCTCATACACGGCACTTTGGCTGGGCTGGGCGCCAGGCTTGAAATACAGAAGGGCAGATCGGTAAGCTTTCATGGTGTGCCAAGCTTACCCAATTTGCCCCCCATCCCCATACAGCCAGGCCGATAGTCACCATTTTTCACCTCCCGGCGATAATTGGAGGATGAACCCTTCCCTTCACCCTCCCCTGCTGGTCCTGTGGCGCCCTGTTCTGGCCATGCTGATGGTCATTGTGTCGGCCAACTACCTGGTGCAATTCCCGATCAACGACTGGTTGACCTGGGGTGCCTTCACCTTTCCGATCGCGTTTCTGGTGACCGACCTGACCAACCGCGCGGTCGGTGCGCCGGCCGCCCGCCGCGTCGCCTGGACCGGGTTTGCCATGGCCGTGGTGATCTCGCTGGCACTGGCGCCCTGGCGTATTGCCGTGGCCTCGGGCTTGGCCTTCATCATTGGCCAGCTGCTCGACATCGTGGCTTTCAACCGCCTGCGTGCCTTGTCATGGTGGAAAGCGCCACTGCTCGGGTCCATGGTGGCTTCCATCGTGGACACCGGCATCTTCTTTTTCCTTGCCTTTGCCGGCTCCGAAATGAACTGGCTGATGCTGGCCACCGGTGACCTGGGCATCAAATGGCTGATGGCTGCCGCGCTGCTGGCCCCTTACCGCATGATGCTGCCGCGCCTGCAGCTCTGGGTGCCGATGCACTGAGGCACGCGGGCCTATTCAAACGTTTCAAACAGCTCGGCCAACTGGGCCTGATAGGCGCGCTTGGCTGAGACATCGATAAAACTGGCTTCAAAACTGTTGTAGGCCAACTGCCAGGCATGTTGTGCCGTCAAGCCCAGCGCCGCAAAGGTTTGGGTGAAGTTGTCGTTGACATACCCCCCAAAATACGCCGGATCATCCGAATTGACCGTGGCCATCAGGCCGGCGTCCAGCATCGCGCCAAGGTTGTGCTGCGCCAGACTGGGGAACACGCGCAACTTCAGATTGGACAAGGGGCAGACCGTCAGCGGTATACGCGCCTGCTTCAGACGGGCCACCAGGGCGCTGTCTTTCATGGACTGCACCCCATGGTCGATCCGCTCGACCTTGAGCACGTCCAGCGCGCTCCAGATGTAGGCCGGTGGCCCTTCCTCACCAGCATGCGCTACCAGTCGCAGCCCCAGACCACGGGCCTTGGCAAACACACGGGCAAACTTTTCGGGCGGGTGCCCGACTTCACTGGATGCCAGGCCAATACCCACCAGTTTGTCCAGATGTGGCATGGCCTGTTCCAGCGCTTCAAAGGCTTCGGCTTCGCTCAAATGGCGCAGAAAACACAGGATCAGGCTGGCGCTGATGCCCAACTGGGTTTTGGCATCCACACAGGCCCGGTGCAGGCCATTGAGCACGGTGTCTGCGCTCAGACCATGCCCGGTATGGGTCTGGGTGTCGAAAAAAATCTCGGTGTGCAGCACATGATCGGCTGCCGCACGCTGCAGATAGGCCCAGGTCATGTCGTAGAAATCCTGTTCACTGCGCAGAACCAGCGTGCCGGCGTGGTAGATGTCCAGGAACTCCTGCAGGTTGCCAAACACATAAGCCCGTCGCAGGGTTTCAACATCAGCGTAAGGCACCTGCAAACCGTTGCGCGCCGCCAAGGCAAACATCAGCTCCGGCTCCAGTGAACCTTCAATGTGCATATGTAACTCGGCCTTGGGCATGCGCGCCAGCAGGGCGGGAAGTCGCTGGGCCGAAATGGGTTTGACGGTCATCATGGTCAAGTCACTTTCAAAGAAAACAACGATAACAAAAAAGCCGCCCGAAGGCGGCTTGCAGCGCGGGGAATCCCGGTTTATTTGCTGCCCGGCACCTTGCCTTCCACGCCCTTGACGTAGAAATTCAGGCCGCTGAGGAACTTGTCGTCCGCCACCGTGTCCTTGGCCACCTGCACCTTGCCGGTGTTGTCGGTGATCGGCCCCTTCCAGATGGCAAAGCTGCCATCGGTCAGCCCCTTCTTGACTTCTTCCACCTTGGCCTTGGTTTCGGCAGGCACGTCTTCGGCGATGGAAACGATGTCAATCGCGCCCTCTTTCACACCCCACCAGGAATGACCGCCGCCCTTCCAGCTGCCATCCAGCGCTTCCTTGGTGGCCTTGATGTAGTACGGGCCCCAGTTGATGATGCTGGATGCCAGGTGCGCCTTGGGACCATAAGCACTCATGTCAGAGTCCCAGCCGAAGGCACGCTTGCCCTTGGCTTCCGCGGTCTTGAGCACCGCCGCGGAATCGGTGTTCTGGAACAGCACGTCGGCACCGCCATTGATCAGGCTGGTGGCCGCTTCAGTTTCCTTCGGCGGGTCAAACCAACCATTCACCCACACCACCTTGGTCTTGACCTTGGGGTTGCTGCTCTGGGCGCCCAGGGTGAAGCTGTTGATGTTGCGAATGACTTCGGGGATCGGGATCGACGCCACCACACCCAGCGTGTTGCTCTTGGTCATCTTGCCGGCAATCACACCCGCCATATACGCACCTTCGTAGGTACGGCTGTCATAGGTGCGCATGTTTTCGCCCTGTTTGTAGCCGGTGGCGTGTTCGAACTTCACATCCTTCACATCACCAGCCACCTTGAGCATCGGCTCCATGTAACCAAAGGTGGTGCCAAAAATCAGCTTGTTGCCCTGACCTGCCATGTCGCGGATCACGCGTTCGGCGTCAGCCGACTCGGGCACATTCTCGACAAACGAGGTGACGATCTTGTCGCCAAATTCCTTTTCCAGTGCCTTGCGACCATTGTCATGGGCAAACGTCCAGCCGCCATCACCCACCGGGCCGACGTAGGCAAAGCCGATCTTCAGCGGTGCTGGTTTGGCAGGTGCCGATGCCACCGGTGCGGGTGCCGCAGCGGGTGCCGGTGCCGGCTCCTCTTTTTTGCCACAGCCCACCAGCGCGGCAGACGCCACGGCGGTCAGAGCAGCTGCCTTGAGCAGCGTACGTTTTTGCAGGTCAGTCATGTCAAATCCTTCTTAAAGGGGGTTACGACGGGTTGAAGAAACAGGAAAACGGAGATTATGAACGGAGTGTGAACAACTTGGCCAGATTCAGGCCCCAGGGTAAAACGGCTTGCCAATGCTGGCCGGCATGTTGATACGAATCCACTGCGGGTTGCGCGAGATCAACGCCAGCACCACCATCGTGGCCACATAAGGCAACATGCTCAGGAACTGGCTGGGCACATCCACCCCCATGCCCTGCAGATGAAATTGCAGCATGGTGACGCCGCCAAACAGGTAAGCGCCAAGCAACACCCGGGCCGGACGCCAGGTGGCAAACGTGGTCAGGGCCAGCGCAATCCAGCCCTTGCCGGCCACCATACCCTCCACCCACAAAGGGGTGTAGATCACCGAAATATAGGCCCCGGCCAGACCACACAAGGCACCGCCCACCACCACCGCCAGCAGGCGGATGCGGCGCACCGGGTAACCCAGCGCGTGGGCCGACTCCGGACTTTCACCCACACTGCGCATGATCAGGCCAGCACGCGTGCGGTACATGAACCAGATCAGGGCCAAGGCAAACAACACGGTCAGATACACCAGGGGATGATGCCGAAACAACGCCGGCCCCAGCAAAGGAATGTCTGACAGGCCCGGGATCACAAACATGGTGCGCTCGGGAATCCTGGCCTGCACAAAACCGGTGCCGACAAACGCCGAAAAACCGGTGCCAAACAGCGTCAACGCCAGGCCGGTGGCGTACTGGTTGGTATTGAGCCAGATCACCAACAACCCGAACACCAGCGCCAACCCCGCACCCGCCGCCATGCCGGCGGCAAAACCCAGCCAGTCCTGCCCGGTGGTGACCACGGTGGCAAAACCGGCAATGGCGGCACACAACATCATGCCCTCGGCCCCCAGGTTGACGATGCCCACTTTTTCATTGATCAGCAGCCCCAGCGAGGCGATGGCCAGCACCGTCCCTGCATTGAGCGTGGCGGCCAACAGCAGTGCATAAGACTCCATCACTTGCTCCACTTCAATCGGTAGTTGACCAGCGTGTCGCAGGCCAGCAGGCAAAACAGCAACAGCCCCTGAAAGACACCGGTGAGTGATTTGGTCAGGCCCAGGCGTGACTGCGCCAGCTCGCCGCCGATGTAAAACATGCTCATCAGCAAGGCCGACAGCACCATGCCCACCGGGTGCAAGCGCCCAACATAAGCCACGATGATGGCGGCAAAACCATAACCCGCCGGCACATAAGGCGTGAGCTGGCCAATCGGTCCGGCTACCTCCAGTGCCCCGGCCAGACCGGCCGCGCCACCTGAAATCAGCAGCGCTGTCCACAAGGCGCGGCGCGAGGAAAAACCGGCATAACGTGCCGCCGCCGGCGCCAGCCCGCCCACCTGCAAGGAAAACCCGGCACGGGTTCGAAACAGGAACACCCACAACGCCGCCACCCCCAGCAGCGCAAACAGCACCCCGATGTTGACGCGTGAGCCAGAGAACAACCGGGGAATCCGCGCGGCGGCCTCAAAGGTCTTGCTCTGCGGGAAGTTGAAGCCCATCGGGTCTTTCCACGGTCCGCCCACCAGATAACTCAGTAGCTGCACCGCCACATACACCAGCATCAGGCTGACCAGAATTTCGTTGGCATGGAAGCGGTCACGCAGCACAGCAGTGATCCCGGCCCACAACATGCCGCCCAGCACACCGGCCAGCAGCACCGGCACCACCATCCAGCCGCCCGTGGTCGCATCAGCCGTCAAGGCCACACCAGCGGCCAGAATGGCGCCCACAATGTATTGCCCTTCGGCGCCAATATTCCAGACATTCGAGCGGAAACACACCGCCAGCCCGAGCGCAATGATCAGCAGCGGCGTGGCCTTGACCAGCAGCTCACCCCAGGCGTAAGCGCTGTTGATCGGCAACCAGAAAAACATCTGCAGGCCGCGCCCTGGGTCCTTGCCCAGGGCGGTGAACATCAGGGTGCCAATCAGGACGGTCACCAACAGCGCCAGCAGGGGCGACGCGTAGGTCCAGACGCGCGAGGGTTCCGGGCGAGCCTCAAGCTTGAACATGCTGCACCTGCACTTCCATGTCGGCCAGATGGGCCTGGACCTCACGGTCCCACAAGCCACTCATCCACTCGCCAATTTTTTCCACCGTCGCGTCAGCAACCGGCACCGACGGAGACAAATAACCACGGGCCATCACATGCAGCCGATCACTGACTTCAAACAATTCATCCAGCTCCTCACTCACCACCAGCACAGCGCAGCCGGCATCACGCAGCGCCAGGATGGCACCCCGGATCTGGGCCGCCGCCCCCACATCCACGCCCCAGGTCGGCTGCGATACGATGAACAGCTTGGGGTTGGCGTCAATCTCGCGCCCGACAATGAACTTCTGCAAGTTGCCGCCAGAGAGCGAACGGGCCAGTGAATGCGGGCCACCCGCTTTGACCTTGAACCGCGTGATGATCTCCGCCGCCTTGGCCTCCAGTTGTCTGACACTGATCCAGCCGCCGATGAACTGCGGGTAGGCGATGGCCTCCTCACGCGTGAGCAACAGGTTCTGCGCCAGCGACAGCGTCGGCACGGCACCGCGCCCCAGGCGTTCCTCCGGCACAAAATACAGGCCCATCCGGCGACGCTGCCCCGAGTTCATGGCCGACACATCGACCCGGCCAATGCGGATACTGCCGGCAGCGGCACGCACGTCCTCGCCCGACAAGGCACACATCAACTCTTTCTGGCCGTTGCCAGAGACACCGGCAATGCCAACCACCTCACCCGCACGCACTTCAAACGAGATGGCTTCCAGATCAACGCCAAACTGGTCCTCACGCGGCAGGATCAGGTTGCTCACCCGCAACACCGACACACCCGGGTCCTGCGCCCGGTGCGTGAGCTGCGGTGGCTCGGCGCCGATCATCATCCGCGACAGAGAGGCATTGCTTTCGTTGGCCGGATTGCAGACACCGGTGACCTTGCCGCCGCGCAACACGGTGCAGGCGTTGCAGAGTTCGCGGATTTCATGCAGCTTGTGGCTGATGTAGAGGATGCTGCAGCCCTCGCTGGCGAGTTTTTTCAGCACCACAAACAGTTTCTCCACCGCCTGCGGCGTCAGCACCGAGGTCGGCTCATCCAGAATCAGCAGTTGCGGGTTGGTCAGCAGCGCCCGGATGATCTCGACACGCTGCATCTCCCCCACACTCAGGGTATGCACCGGGCGCGCCGGGTCGATGTCCAGGCCGTACTCGGCGGCCTTGGTCTCGATATTGCGGGTGACTTCCGCCAGACTCAGGCTCTTGCTCAAGCCCAGCCAGACGTTTTCAGCCACCGTGATGGTGTCAAACAGGCTGAAATGCTGGAACACCATGCTGATGCCCAGGGCACGCGCCTCTTGCGGATTGCGGATCTGCACCGGCTGACCGTTGAACAGCACCGTGCCAACATCGGGCTTGACCGAGCCATAGATGATTTTCATCAGGGTCGATTTGCCGGCGCCGTTTTCGCCCAGCACGGCATGGGTTTCGCCGGGCATGACGCTCAGCGATACATCGCTGTTGGCGACCACACTGGGGTAACGCTTGGTGATGCCGCAGAGTTGCAGTCGTGGGGTGCTCATGGGTGGGTGGCGCCTTCGGATTTTCTCAGGGCCGCTGCCACTGATTTGACACGCTCGCGCAGCCACCTGGCCGAAGCCGAGGTGTGGGTGCGTTCATGCCAGAGCTGGTAATACATCATGCGTGGAAATTCAATCGGACAAGGCAGTATTTTCACCGGCAAGATGTCGGTGAACCGTTCACAGTACTGGCGCCCGGTGGTCAGCACAAGCAAGGTCGATGCCACCATGGCCGGAATCAAACCGAAATACGGGCAACGCGCGCTGATGTTGCGCTGCAGGCCCAGGCTGCTGAGGTGATCATCAATGACCCCCTTGGCACCGGGATGCAGTGCCGCCGGGGCAATGTGGTCAGCATCAAGCCAGGCCTGCCGATCCCAGCTGCGCCGCACCGCCGGGTGACCATTGGCCACCAGGCAGACCACCTCGTCGCCAAACAGGCGCCCCTGATGCAGATCATCGGGCGCGCTGGACCAATTGCCGATCACCACATCCACCTCGCCATGCGCCAGCTGGGCGTGGTAATTGGAGCTTGCCGTCAGCGGCACGATATCGACCCGGCACAACGGTGCCTGGGATTTGATCTGCGCCACCAGCTGGGGCAGGAACAGCGGGTCAAGGTAATCACTGGCGGCCACCCGGAAAGTGTTTTCCGCCCGGCTCGGCTCAAAACCCCGGGCATCCGAAAACAGCACTTCGGCCGACTGCAGGATACGCGCCGCCGGATCGATCATGCGCATGGCGGCCTCGGTCGGCACCATGCTGGCGCCACAACGCACCAGCAACGGGTCATCGGCAAAGTCCCGCAGCCGTTTGAGCGCACCACTGACTGCCGGCTGGTGCATGCCCAGCCGGATGGCGGCCCTGGAAACGCTGCGTTCGGTCAACACGGTGTGCAATACCCTGATCAAATGAAGATCAATCTTGTCGAAAAGAAGATGTTCCCTCATACCCGTGATCGAATGCGCGCCATACGCTTGGTCTTATGTAGCGCTAAAGTGCGTGACTTACGCTAACCGGTCCGTGATTGAATTTGCCGTCCATCCAGAAATCGCCCATGAACAACCCTGTGCTTGAATTTGTACACCGTGGTGACATTGTTTCGCTCAGCAATGTACCACCCACCCGCACGCTATTGCAGGTGCTGCGTGACGACCTAGGGTTAACCGCTAGCAAGGAAGGTTGCAACGAAGGTGACTGCGGCGCCTGCACCGTGGTACTGGGCGAACCGGATGGCTTGGGTGGCCTGAAATACAGCGCCGTCAACAGCTGCATCCGGCTGGCGCATGCGATCCACGGCATGGTGTTGTGGACCGCGCAAGACCTGAGCGCGGCGGACGGCACCCTCCATCCGGTCCAGCAGGCCCTGCTGGACAACCACGCCAGCCAGTGCGGCTTTTGCACACCCGGTTTTGCCATGAGCCTGTTTGGCATGTACCAGAACCATGTCTGTCAGGGGCGCACCATCAGCCGCAACCTGGCGCAGGAAGCCCTCTCTGGCAACCTGTGCCGCTGCACCGGCTACCGCCCCATCCTGGACGCGGCGCAACACATGGCCAAACAGCCACCGCAATCGGTGAATGAAGCCGATCTGCTATCAAAGTTAGAGCTAATTAAGTCCAATATACGCGGGCTAGAGGCCAATTTTTCCTATAAAACACCCACCCGCCTGGCAGACCTGCTGGCGCTGCGTGCGGCCCATCCACAAGCCCAGATCGTGGCCGGCGGCACCGATGTGGTGCTGTGGATCAACAAACTGCACAAGGACTTTGCCCAGGTGCTGGACACCACGCGGGTGGCCGAGCTGCGTGAGATCCGCACGGAGGCCCAGGCCCTGCATATCGGTGCGGCAGTGACCCTGACCGATGCGTTTGCGGCCCTGACGGCTGAACGCTCGCAACTGCACAGTTTTGTCACCCGTTTTGCCGGCCTGCCGGTGCGCAACGCCGGCACGCTGGGGGGCAACGTGGCCAACGGCTCGCCGATCGGGGACGCCATGCCATTGCTGATTGCGCTGCGCGCCCGCGTGGTACTGATGAGTGTGCGCGGCACGCGCGAGATGGCGCTGGAGTCCCTCTACACCGGCTACCGGCAAAACGTCCTGGCCGCCGACGAGGTGTTGACCCGCATTGTGGTGCCGCGCCCCCAGGCCGGTGAGTTCCTGCGCGTCTACAAAGTCTCCAAACGTTTGGAAGACGACATCTCGGCCGTCTGCCTGGCGCTGCAACTGCGGTTGCAGGACGGCCAAGTCATGGACGCCGCCATCGGCGTGGGTGGGGTTGCCGCCACCCCGGCGCGGGCCTGCCAGACCGAAGCCGCCTTGCGTGGGCAGGTCTGGACCCGTACCCTGGTGGAACAGGCCATGGCCACCCTGCGCAACGAGTTTCAGCCGATTTCCGACATGCGCGCCTCCAGCAGCTACCGCAGCCAGGTGCTGGGCCATCTGCTGCAACGCTTCTGGCTGGAGAGCCAGGGCCAGGCCGAAGTCAGCCTGGCTACCCTGTCACTGGAGGGGCTTGCGTCATGAACACCGCCGAAACCCTGTCCGTCTGCGGCAGTGCCGTGCCTCACGACAGTGCCCGCGCCCAGGTGCTGGGTGCGGCGCCGTACATTGATGACCTTGCCGAAGTGCGCGGCACCCTGTATGCGGCGCCGATCCTGTCATCCCACGCCCACGGTCGGCTCAAGGGGGTGGACAGCACGGCGGCGTTGGCCCTGCCCGGCGTACGGGCGGTGGTTCTGGCCGCCGATGTGCCTGGCGACCCAGTGCTGGCCGCCTTCGCTGGCGACGAGCCGGTGTTCCCGACCGATACCGTGCAATACCTCGGCCAGGTGATTGGCCTGGTGGTGGCCGACAGCGTGATGCTGGCGCGCCGGGCGGCCAAACTGGTCACCCCAGACATCGAGCCCCTGCCGGCCATCCTGACCGTGCCGGAGGCGCTGGCCGCCAGCAGCTTTGTACTGCCACCAGTGTGTGTCAAACGCGGGGACGCCGACCTGGCCCTGGCCCAGGCGTCTCACACCTTGCGCGGCACGCTGGAGGTGGGGGGGCAGGAGCATTTTTACCTGGAAGGCCAGATCGCCTATGCGCTGCCGCAGGAGCAGCAGCAATGGCTGATCTACAGCAGCACCCAGCACCCGGGTGAAGTCCAGCACTGGGTGGCCCACGCGCTGGGCTTGGACAACCATGCGGTGCGGGTTGAATGCCGGCGCCTGGGTGGCGGCTTTGGTGGCAAGGAAACCCAGGCCGGCCATCTGGCGGTGTGGGCCGCCGTGGCTGCGCACAAGGTCAAGCACCCGGTCAAGCTGCGCCTGGACCGGGACGATGACTTCATGGTCACCGGCAAGCGTCACCCCTTCAGTTATGACTACACCGTGGGCTTTGACGACAACGGACGGCTGTGTGGCCTGAAGCTGAGGATGGCAGCGCACTGCGGCTTCAGTGCCGACCTGTCCGGCCCGGTGGCCGATCGCGCCATCTTCCATGCCGACAATGCCTACTGTTTGCAGGACGTCGAGATCACCTCCTACCGCTGTAAGCTCCACACCCAGAGCCACACCGCGTTTCGCGGTTTTGGCGGGCCGCAAGGCATGATCGTCACCGAGACGATTCTGGGAGACATCGCCCGCCACCTGAAGCTGGACCCGCTGGCCGTGCGCCAGTGCAACCTGTACAACGACGAGCCCGGCGCCGATGGCGTGGCACGCAACACCACCCACTACGGCATGGCGGTCGAGGGCAACATCCTGCAACCCCTGATCAACCGCCTGGCGCTGTCAGCACAGTACCAGCAGCGGCGCGACGCCATCGCGGCCTGGAATGCCAGCCACCCCACGCTCAAGCGCGGCCTGGCCATCACCCCGGTGAAATTTGGCATCAGCTTCACCGCCACCCTGTTCAACCAGGCCGGCGCGCTGGTGCATGTGTATCTGGATGGCAGTGTGCAGGTGAACCACGGCGGTGTGGAAATGGGCCAGGGCCTCAACACCAAGGTGGCGCAAATCGTGGCCGACGAACTCGGGGTGCCACTGCACCGGGTGCTGGCCACCGCCAGCGACACCAGCAAGGTGCCCAACGCCTCGGCCACAGCCGCCTCAGCTGGCACCGACCTCAATGGCCGCGCCGCACAGTTTGCCGCCGCCCATGTGCGCAACAACCTGGCCGCCTTTGTCAGCGGGCTCGATGGGGTTGGTGCCGGCGCGGTACGTTTCCAGAACGGGCAGGTGCTGACACCCAAGGGCAGCCGCCGTTTTGACGAGGTGGTCAAGCTCGCCTACGCCAACCGCATCCAGCTCTGGAGCGACGGTTTTTACCGCACGCCCAAGATCCATTACGACAAAACCACACTGACCGGGCGACCGTTTTACTACTTTGCCTATGGCGCCGCCTGCACCGAAGTCGCCATCGACACCCTGACCGGCGAAAACAAGGTGTTGCGTGTAGACATCCTGCACGATGTGGGGCGTTCCATCAATCCGGCCATCGACATCGGCCAGATTGAAGGCGGCTTTGTGCAGGGCATGGGCTGGCTCACCAGCGAGCAGCTGGTCTGGAATGAACGAGGCCTGCTCACCACCCACGCCCCCAGCACTTACAAGATTCCCACCGCTGGAGACATTCCAGCGCATTTCAGGGTGGAACTGTGGGGAGCGCCCAACACCGAGGACAACGTGGCCGGCTCCAAAGCAGTGGGTGAACCACCCTTCATGCTGGCGATCAGCGTGTTTGAGGCGTTGCGGGATGCCGTGGCACAAGCCAGAAACGACGGGCGCGTCGTGCAATTGGACGCCCCGGCAACCCCCGAGCAGTTGCTACGGGCATTGACCTGTTAAACGCCGGCCAGGGAGCGCAAGCCGTTGGGGTCGACCAGGTTGAGTACCCGCCCCGACCCGCTGATCAGGCTTTGTTCGCGCAGATGCCGCAGGACACGCGAGAACGTCTCCGGGGCAATGCCCAGTTGCGCGGCAATGCTGCGCTTGCGTTGCTGCAGTTCCACTTCCATGCCCCCACGCTCGCCTGAATGGGCGTGGCTGAGCAGCCATTCGGCGCAGCGTGCCTCGGCGTCCTTGGCCAGCCGGCTGACGGCAAACTCGGTCTGGCGGCGATGCGCCATGGCCACATCGGTCAGCACGGCCTGGGCCGAAGCCGGCATGTCGGCAATCGCCTTGCGGAAATCCGCCACCGCCACGGTACGCAGCTTCAGCGGCGAGTCGGCCAGGGCATCCACCAGATGCGGCAAGCCCAGCACCACGGAACTGGCGTCCAGCCAGCAGGGTCCTTCCAGCACACCAATCTGGTGCTCCATCACGCCAGCGTCCATCACCCCCAGGGCCACGCGCCCTGACTCGATGTAGCTGACCCGATCCGTGTCCAGACCACGCTGCAACAAAACTTTACCCCGCGCAATACACTGCGCCTGGGCGGATGGATCAATGGAGTTAACTGAAAACATGGCGCCCACTTTGCCGCGCCTCAGTTACCCAGACCTTGAGCAAAATCAACTTATTTACAAAAATGCCGTAAAAACTGCCCCATCATGCGCACCCTCCTGATCAAGAACGC
>NZ_JAQTWM010000022.1:21134-47134 GCF_028689305.1 Rhodoferax sp.
GAGTTAACTGAAAACATGGCGCCCACTTTGCCGCGCCTCAGTTACCCAGACCTTGAGCAAAATCAACTTATTTACAAAAATGCCGTAAAAACTGCCCCATCATGCGCACCCTCCTGATCAAGAACGCTCGCTGTATTGCCACTTTTGACCATCCCAACCCAGCTCTGGCCCGGCAGTGGGCTGACGCGTCGATCCTGGTGCGTGGCCATCGCATCGAGACCATCGGCCCCGCCACCGACCTGCCCCAAACGGCGGACGAGGTGATTGACGCCCGTGGCCATCTGGTCACGCCCGGGCTGGTCAACACCCACCACCACATGAGCCAGTCGCTGACCCGGGCGATCCCCCAGGTGCAAAACGCCGAATTGTTTGGCTGGCTGCGTGGCCTGTACCCGATCTGGGCCGGGCTGACCCCCGAGATGGTGCAGGTGAGCACCCAGGTGGCCATGGCCGAACTGTTGCTCAGCGGCTGCACCACCAGCAGCGACCACCTCTACCTCTACCCCAACGGGGTGCGGCTGGATGACAGCATCGAAGCCGCACGCCACATTGGCATGCGTTTCATGGCCACGCGCGGCAGCATGAGTGTCGGCCAGAGTCAGGGCGGTTTACCCCCTGACCGTATGGTGGAAAACGAAGACGCCATCCTCAAAGACACCCAGCGCCTGATCGAAACCTGGCACGACAGGGCGCATGGCGCGATGGTCAACGTCGCCGTCGCGCCCTGCTCACCCTTCAGCGTCAGCCGCGACCTGATGCGCGAATCCGCCCAGCTGGCACGCAGCTGCGGCGTACGCTTGCACACCCACCTGGCCGAGAACGATCATGACCTGGCCTACTCGCGCGAAAAATTCAACTGCACCCCGGCCGAATACGCCCAGGACCTGGGCTGGCTCGGCCATGATGTGTGGCACGCCCATTGCGTCAAACTCGACGACGCCGGCATCGGCCTGTTTGCCAGCACCCGTACCGGCGTGGCGCACTGCCCGTGCAGCAACATGCGGCTGGCTAGCGGCATCGCTCCGGTGCGCCAAATGCTCGACGCTGGCGTGCCGGTGGGCCTGGGGGTGGACGGCAGCGCCAGCAATGATGCGGCGCACATGGTCAACGAAGCGCGGCAGGCCCTGCTGCTGGCGCGGGTTGGCCGCGCCATGCAGGCGCCACAGACACAGACCGATGACACAGGCCACCGTCAAATCCGATATGGCTGCGACCTGGGCCCGGCCGACATGACAGCGCGTGACGCCCTGTCCCTGGCCACCCGGGGTGGCGCCCAGGTGTTGGGCCGTGGTGACATTGGCCATCTGGCGCCCGGCATGTGTGCCGATCTGGCCCTGTTTGATCTGAACACCGTGACCTTTGCCGGTGGCGCGGTACATGACCCGGTAGGGGCCCTGCTGCTGTGCGCCAGCCCCCAGGCGGCCTACACCGTGGTCAATGGCAAGGTGGTGGTACGCCGGGGCCAATTGACCACGGTCGATCTGGGCCCGCTGGTTGAACGCCACAACAAGCTCGCCCTCCAGCTGGTCGCGCAGGCGGTCTGATTCAGCTATATTATTCATAGCTATGCATACCCTTTTGATGCGGGCTACATGGCAAAATGTCTTATAGAACTATCCTTTTTCAGACCTCGTGAAAAAAGAACATGCGCCTTTCAACATCCGGGCCTATCTGTCGGTGCTACCGCTGTTTGCCGATTTGTCCGACACCGAACGTGAACCGCTGGTACGCAGCTGTGAACTCAGACGCCTGCCCCGTGGCGAAACCGTGTTCCGGGTGGGTGACCCGTGTGAGGCCTTTCATGTGGTGGTGGTTGGTCAGGTCAAGCTGTACGTGGCCAATGCCGAGGGACAGGAAAAGATCATCGAGCTGGTGGGGGCTGGACAGACGTTTGCCGAAGCCATCATGTTCCTGGACAAGCCGTACTTCCTCAACGTGCAGACCCTGGCCGACACCTTGCTGCTGAGCATCAGCAAGCAGGCGGTGGTCCAGGAAATCGAGCGTGATCCGCGCCTGGCCATGCGTATGCTGGCCGGCATTTCGCGCCGCCTGCGTGGTCTGGTGCAGGACGTCGAAAGTTATGCCCTGCACAACGGTACCCAACGATTGATCGGTTACCTGCTGCGCGAGGTGCAGGGGGAAGCCAAAGGTGCTGTTGACGCCGGGCCGTGTGCCCACACGGTGTGCCTGCCCGTGAGCAAGTCTGCACTGGCGTCGCTGTTGTCACTCACACCGGAATACTTTTCCCGGGTGCTGCACGAACTCGAAGCCGAAGGGCTGATTGCCATCGACAAACGCGACATCCGCATCCTGGACACGCAACGTCTGGCCAGCTACGGTTCACTCTGACCGCATTGCCCGGGATCAACCGACCGGCCCCGGAACTCCTTACCGAGGCTGGCTGCTGGAACTATTCACCCAGATAGGCAGCCCGCACCTTGGGGTCGGTCAGCATGGTCTTGCCTTCACCCGTCATGGTGATCAGGCCGGAATCCATCACATACCCGCGATCGGCAATGGCCAGGGCCCGGCTGGCGTTCTGCTCCACCAGCAACACCGTCACACCTTGCGCGTAAACGTCACGCACCACCTCAAAAATCTTGTCCACCATGATGGGCGACAAACCCATGGACGGCTCATCCAGCAACAGCACCTTGGGACGGCTCATCAGCGCACGGCCCATGGCCAGCATCTGCTGTTCACCACCACTCATGGTGCCGGCCAGCTGGTCCCGGCGCTCTTTCAGGCGCGGGAAAATGGTGAACACCTTGTCAATATCGGCCACGATGTCTGCCTTGTCGGTGCGGATGTAAGCACCCATTTGCAGGTTTTCCAGAATGGTCATGCGGGTAAACACACCACGGCCTTCGGGCACCATGGCCAGGCCCTGTTTGACCAGATCCCACGGACCCTGGCCGCGGATGCTTTTGCCCAGATATTCAATGTCGCCATCATTGATCGGCAACGACCCGGTGATGGCCTTCATGGTGGTGGTTTTGCCGGCGCCATTGGAGCCGATCAGCGACACCAGTTCGCCTTCATGCACCTCAAAGTCAACGCCCTTGACGGCCTGAATACCGCCGTAGGCGACCTTGAGTCCTTTTACCTTGAGAAGAGTATTTGTCATGTCAGTGGCCACCCGTGCCCAGATAGGCTTCAATCACTTTGTCATTGCGTTGCACATCCGCTGGCGTCCCTTCGGCAATCTGCTTGCCGTAGTCCAGCACCGTCACCCGGTCACACAGGCCCATCACCAGCTTCACGTCGTGCTCAATCAGCAAAATGGTGCGGTTGTCATTGCGGATCTTGTCGATCAGCTCACGCAGCAACACCTTTTCGGTGCTGTTCATGCCGGCAGCGGGCTCATCCAGCGCAATCAGCTGCGGGTCGGTGGCCAAGGCCCGGGCGATTTCCAGTCGGCGCTGGTCGCCGTAACTCAGGGTGCGTGCCTTGAAATCGGTCAAGCGGCCAATGCCCACGTAGTCCAGCAATTCCTGCGCACGCTGGGCAATCGCGGCCTCTTCGGCCTTGAACCCCGGGCTGCGCAACACCGCGCCAAGCAAGCCGGAATGGGTGCGCACATGGCGCCCGACCATGACGTTTTCCAGCGCGGTCATTTCGGCAAACAGCCGGATGTTCTGGAAGGTACGCGCGATGCCGGCTTTGGCCACCTCATGCACGGCCGTGGGCTGATAGGGTTTGCCTGCCAGCTCAAACGTACCGGTGTCGGGCGTGTACAACCCGGTCAGCACGTTGAAGAAAGTGGTCTTGCCCGCCCCGTTGGGGCCGATCAAGCCGTAAACCTGACCACGCTTGATCTGAATGCCCACGTCACTGAGGGCCTGCAATCCGCCAAAACGCTTGGACACGCCGGCGACGTTGAGAACTGTGTCTGTCATATTGTCTGATTCCTTTGCAACACTGCTGCGGCCCGCTCAGGCCTTGGTGCTTGGCAATGCCTTGCCGTGTTCGGGTGCGGGCCACAGGCCACGCGGACGCATCAGCATGATGCTGATCATCGCCAGCGCAATCAGCAGCTGGCGCAGGATGGAAGCGTCCAGCCGCCCGCCCGTGACCGACTGCAATGGGCCGGCGACGTAGCGCAGCACCTCAGGTAAGGCCGACAACGCCACCGCACCCAGAATCACCCCGGGCAAATGCCCAATGCCCCCCAGCACCACCATGGCCACAATCATGACGGACTCCATCAGGCTGAATGACTCTGGCGAAATGAAACCTTGGAACGAGGCAAACATGGCACCGGAGACGCCGCCAAAAGTGGCCCCCATGCCAAACGCCAGCAATTTGAGGTTGCGGGTATTGATACCCATGGCCTTGGCGGCAATTTCGTCTTCACGAATCGCCATCCAGGCCCGGCCGACACGCGACAGCTGCAAGCGGTGCGAAATGACCACGCTGAACACCACCAGCACCAGGAACAGGTAGTAATACAGGGTCACCGAAGCCACCTCAAACCCGGCCACTTCGATCTTGCGGCCAAAACTCATGCCAAAAAATGACAGTGAATCAATCTGGCCCATGCCCTTGGGACCGTTGGTGATATTGACCGGGTGATCCAGATTGTTCATGAACACACGGATGATTTCACCAAACCCCAGCGTCACGATGGCCAGGTAGTCCCCCCGCAGCCGCAGCGTAGGCGCCCCCAGCAACACCCCAAACAGTGCCGCTAGGCCGGCCGCCACCGGAATGATCACCCAGATCGGGGTGTGCAGGCCATTGGGGAACATGGCGGCAAACATCGGAAAGGTTTCGGTCAGGTGAGGCGAGGCCAGCAGCGCATACATATAGGCGCCAATGGCAAAAAACGCCACGTAGCCCAAGTCCAGCAAACCGGCATAACCGACCACAATGTTCAAACCCAGTGCCAGCAACACGTACAACAAGGCCATGTCAGCAATACGCACCCAGGCATTGCCAAACCCCTGCAGCACCAACGGCACCACCAGCAGGCCAACGGCAGCCAGCAGGAAAACGATGATTTGTTTCTGTTTCATGCTTTATCTCCTTACGCCCGATCCGCCACGCGCTCACCCAGCAGGCCGGAAGGCCGCAGCGTCAGCACCACGATCAGCACAATGAAGGCAAAAATGTCCGAATAGTGGCTACCCAGCACACCACCGGTGATGGGGCCGATGTAGCCCGCACCAAGCGACTCGATCAGCCCGAGCAGGACGCCGCCCACCACCGCACCGGCAAGGTTGCCAATACCGCCAAACACCGCCGCCGTGAACGCTTTCAGGCCTGGCAGGAAACCCATGGTGTGCTGCACGGTGCCATAGTTGGCCGCCCACATGACACCGGCAATGGCCGCCAGCACCGCACCAATCACAAAGGTGGCCGAAATCACCAGATCAGGCTTGACCCCCATCAGCGCCGCCACCCGCGGGTTTTCGGCGGTCGCACGCATGGCACGGCCAAGCTTGGTGTAATTGACCAGCCACATCAACACCGCCAGCGACATGGCGGTCATGCCCAAGATCATGATCTGGGTGAAAGTGATCACGGCCCCCCCCACCTCATACGGCACATTGGGCAGCAGGCTGGGATACGGTTTGTAGTTGGGCTTCCAGATGATCATGGCCAGTGTCTGCAACAGGATCGACATGCCGATGGCGGTGATCAACGGCGCCAGCCGGGGGCTGTTGCGCAGGGGCAGGTAGGCCAGTTTTTCAATGCTGTAGTTCAGCACCGCCGCCACCACACAGGCAATCAGCAGCGAAACCAGCAAAATGATCCAGCCTGGGGTGCCGGGCATCGACTCTTGCATCAGGCCAATGATGCTCCAGCTGGTCAGGGCACCGACCATCAGCACTTCGCCGTGGGCAAAATTGATCAGGCCAATGATGCCGTAGACCATGGTGTAGCCCAGGGCGACCAGGGCGTACATGCTGCCCAACACCAGACCGTTGATGATCTGCTGTATCAAGGTTTCCATAAAAAACTTCTCCGATTTTCAGCCGTGAATTCCACCGACTAATTGTTGGTCTATGTTGCGCTCCGGCAAAACAAGCCGGAAAGCTGGCAACCAGTCTGGTCTCAAGCAATAAGCCTGCCAGCACACAGGCGCCGGCGGCTAAGTGGACGCGATTGTAGTCACGGGGTTGGGGCTTGCCAGGCCCAGAACTGCCGGGTTTACCCTTGTGGCAAATCTCCATCAGCAATGTTTACAACACATCAGCGGGCTTGATCATTGCGCTGTTTCAGCTGCCTGAGCTTGTCGGCAATCTTGATTTCCAGCCCGCGTTCCACCGGCCGGTAAAAGCCCGGCGGTGCCATGCCATCGGGCAGGTAACGCTCACCGGCGGCAAAACCACCTTCCTCGTCGTGGGCGTAGCGGTAACCCTTGCCGTAGTCCAGCTCTTTCATGAGTTTGGTCGGCGCATTGCGCAGGTGCATCGGCACCGGGCGCGTGCCGTCCTTCTTGATCAGGGCCCTGGCTTCGTTGAACGCCTTGTAGACGGCATTGCTCTTGGGTGCCACGGCCAGATACACCACACATTCGGCCAGCGCCAGCTCGCCTTCCGGGCTGCCCAGGCGTTCATACACCTCGGCCGCGTCCAGCGCCAGCCGCAAAGCGCGCGGATCGGCCAGGCCGATGTCTTCGCTGGCCATGCGGATCAGGCGGCGCGCCATGTACCGCGGGTCGGCCCCGCCATCGAGCATACGCACCAGCCAATACAGGGACGCATCCGGATCGCTGCCGCGGACACTTTTGTGCAGGGCAGAAATCGTGTCGTAAAACTGCTCGCCCCCCTTGTCATAGCGGCGCATGCGTTCACCCAGCACCTTGAGCAGCCAGACATCGGTGATCTCGCTGCGCTGCTCCTGCGTGGCTGCCACGGCCAGCGTTTCCAGGGTGTTGAGCAGGCGTCTGGCGTCGCCATCAGCATACGCGACCAAACGCTCAATCGCTACGCTTTCAATAGCAGGAAGTGCTTTCAAAACCTGGGCTGAGGCCACAATTTGCTTAAGATCTTCAGGACTGAGCGGCTGCAGCACATAAACGGCAGCGCGAGACAGCAGCGCCGAATTCACCTCGAACGACGGGTTCTCGGTGGTAGCGCCAATGAAGGTGAACAGGCCACTTTCCACATGCGGCAAAAACGCGTCCTGCTGGCTCTTGTTGAAGCGGTGCACCTCGTCCACAAACACCAGGGTGCGCCGCCCCTGCGTTTGCGCCAGCTGCGCCCGCTCCACCGCCTCGCGGATGTCCTTGACCCCGCCCAGCACTGCGCTGATAGTAATGAACTGGGCCTCAAACGCGTCGGCCATCAGGCGGGCAATGGTGGTTTTGCCGGTCCCCGGCGGACCCCAGAAAATGCAGCTGTGCGGCTGCCCCGACTCAAACGCCAGGCGCAGCGCCATGCCCTCGCCCAGCAAATGCTGCTGGCCAATCACTTCGGCCAACGTTTTGGGACGCAGGCGCTCGGCCAGTGGGACATGCCCCTGCGGTTCAGACTTTGGCATCAGAACGCTCCACCCGGTTACTGCCTGAGCACATCTGCGCCAGCCGGGGCCTTGAATTCAAAGAGGCTGACCGGCATCACCGGATTGACCTGAAAACCGCTGAAGGTCAACACCGAACGTTGGCCAAAACTGTCCAGAATGTCCAGCACTTCCAGCGTTGCCGTGTCCGCCGCGGTGCCCGGACGCAAGCCGACACGCACGGACTGCAACTGGCCGTCCCGGGACTTTGGCGTGGCCAGCACCCATTGCAGGCCAGCCTGATCCGGCGCATCCACCAGGACAAAATCCGATTGCAGCGCCTTCAGATCCGGTGCCGCGGCCACCAGCGCAGCCGGGGTGGACCCCAACACCTGCGATTGTTTGCGGGCGGTGACCTGGTTCAGGTCCTGGTCATACAACCAGAGTGTCTGCCCATCGGCGACGATGGTCTGCACAAACGGCTTGGCGTAGTTGAAGCGAAAGCGGTTGGGCCGGGCAAATTCAAAGGTGCCGGTGGAGGTTTTGACCCGGGGCGACTGCCCGTCCTTGCTCGGGGAAGTCACCACCTGAGTGAAATCGGCTTTGCCGGTTTTCACGTTTTTCACGAAGTATTCAAGGCTTTTCAGCCCCGTAGCCCAGGTATTACCTACACTTGCAGCTATAATAAATATAGCAAATAAAAATGCTTTGAATGGCATGAAGTGGCCTATGAATCGTTGCGTGCGGGGACCAGGATTTCGCGCTGCCCGCTGTTGCTCATGCTGCTGACCAGGCCGGCTTTTTCCATGTCTTCCACCAGCCGTGCCGCCCGGTTGTAACCAATTTTGAGGTGACGCTGCACCAGCGAGATGCTGGCCTTGCGGTTTTTCAGCACCACTTCGACGGCCTGGTCGTACATCGGGTCTTTTTCACCGCCGCCGCCGTCAGCAGCAGCCGTGCCATCCTCACCATCCACGGTACCGCCTTCCAGCACGCCTTCAATGTAGTTGGGTTCACCCTGGCTTTTCAGGTAACTGACCACGCGGTGAACTTCATCGTCACTGACAAAGGCGCCGTGCACCCGGATCGGCAAACCGGTGCCGCTGGCCATGAACAACATGTCGCCCATGCCCAGCAAGGCCTCGGCGCCCATCTGGTCCAGAATGGTGCGGCTGTCGATCTTGCTGGACACCTGAAAGGCGATACGCGTCGGGATATTGGCCTTGATCAGGCCGGTGATCACATCCACACTGGGGCGCTGGGTGGCCAGGATCAGGTGGATGCCAGCGGCACGTGCCTTTTGCGCCAGCCGTGCAATCAGTTCCTCGATCTTCTTGCCAATCACCATCATCAGGTCGGCCAGCTCGTCGATCACCACCACGATGTGCGGCAGGCGCTCCAGCGGCTCGGGGGAGTCCGGCGTCAGGCTGAACGGGTTGTAGATGAACTCGCCGCGCGCCTTGGCCTCATCCATGCGGGTGTTGAAGCCGGCCAGATTACGCACCCCCATCTTGCTCATGAGTTTGTAGCGGCGCTCCATTTCGGCGACACACCAGGTCAGGCCGTTGGCGGCCTGTTTCATGTCGGTCACCACCGGGCACAGCAAGTGCGGAATGCCTTCGTACACCGACATTTCCAGCATCTTGGGGTCGATCATCATCAGCCGCACATCATGGGCCTCAGCCTTGTACAGCAAACTCAGGATCATGGCGTTGATCCCCACCGACTTGCCCGAGCCGGTGGTGCCGGCCACCAGCACATGCGGCATCTTGGCCAGATCGGCCACCACCGGGTTGCCGACGATGTCCTTGCCCAGGCCCACCGTCAACAGCGACTTGGCTTCGTTGTAAACCTTGGAGCCGAGAATCTCCGACAGCTTGATGGTCTGCCGTTTGGCATTGGGCAGCTCCAGCGCCATGTGGTGTTTGCCGGGAATGGTTTCCACCACGCGGATCGACACCAGGCTGAGCGAACGCGCCAGGTCTTTGGCCAGCCCCACCACCTGCGACCCCTTGACGCCGGTGGCCGGTTCGATTTCATACCGCGTGATGACCGGCCCGGGCTGTGCCAATACCACCGTCACGTCCACACCAAAGTCCTTGAGCTTCTTCTCGATCATCCGGCTGGTCATCTCCAGCGTTTCGGGGGCCACGGTTTCCTGGCGCACCAGCGCTGCATCCAACAAGTCCACCTGCGGCAGCTTGCTGTCCAGCACGTCCACAAACAGGGTTTTCTGCCGCTCCTTGGCCACCCGTTCACTCTTGGGCACATCCACCAGCACCGGGTCGATCACCACCACCGGCTTGGGGTGAGGATGCTCCTCCAGGTCTTGGCGTTGCTCCACCAGCACCTCGGCACGCGCCTGGGCCGCCTGCTGCCCCATGGCCACGTCCTGCTCCACCTCGATTTTTTCGCGCCGGCTCTCGATCTGGGCAAACAACCAGGCGCCCAGCCGCTCGGCCAGCTGGCCCCAGGAGAAGCGAAAGACCAGTGCCGACCCCATCACCCCCGCCGTGATGGCCAGCAGGCCGGAGCCGGTGAAGCCGAGCCAGCGCACACTCAACGGCCCCAGCAGATAACCCAACACCCCACCGCCATGGCCCGGCAGGCGTGCCTCCAGACTGTAAAAGCGTGTCCACTCAAGTGTGGTGCTGGCGCACAACAGCAAGACCAGCCCGAGCCAGAACAACGCGCGCCGGTGCACCAGTTGCGCCGGTGCCATGGTGGTCGCGACCGCGCCATCGTCACGTCCGCGCAACCAGCGCGCCAGCGCTGACAGCCAGGCACGCAACGCCGCCGCCACACACCACCAGACCGAAAATCCGAGAAAGAAATAGCTGCCATCGGCCAGCCAGGCCCCCACCAGCCCAGCCCGGTTGAGCACCGGCGCGCCTGTGCCCGAAGTGGACCAGGCCATGTCCTGCAGTGAATAACTGCCCAGCGCGGACAACCACAGCACCAGCGCCAGCAAACCACCGACCAACTTGAGTTCATCTGCAAACCGGCCCCAGCCGGACCGCGCAGCCTGCGGGCTGGGGCCACGCGAAGTTTTCAGTGTATTGAGGGAATAAGTCATTGATAAAACCTGAAACCGGACCAGTCATCCTGAGGGAAACCGGCCCGCACGTCTGCTAACGCAGTGTTGAACGCCGCTCCTGGATCAGGATCACACCATCGTCCTGCGTCTTGATGAATCCCCGATCTTCGAAGTCACGCATCACCCGGCTGACCATCTCGCGCGAGGCGCCGACCATCTTGGCAATGTCCTGGCGGGTGATTTTCTCGCGAATGACCAACTGCCGCTCGCCGGCTGGCTGGGCCGACTCCACCAGCACCTTGGCGACCCGGCCATACACATCCATCAAGGCCAACGAACTGATTTTTTCGTCAGCCTTGCGCAAACGGCGTACCAGCCCCTTGATGACCGAGTTGGCAATAGCCTGATTGTTGGACAGGCAGCGCAGGAATTCCTCATGGCCAAGCACCAGCAAATCGGTCTGGATCTCGGCCTGCACGTTGGCGGAATGGGCCTTGCCATCAATCAAGCTGATTTCACCCACATAGTCACCTGGTTCTAGAGTGTCCACGATGACTTCCCGGAAGCGGCGGTCCGTCATGATCACCCGGGCCCGTCCTGACAAAATGATGTACAGGGCTTCGCTTTTTTTCCCTTGCTCAACAATCAACTCACCCCGCTTGACACGCTGCTTGGTCACCGCACCGGCCAACAGGGCCATCTGTGCCGGTGTCACCGCCGAAAATATTGGTACACGACGTAACAAATCCAGATTGGTCAACCTCTGCATCGCATAATCCCCCAAAAGAGCAACCCACAGAACCGATCTGGATCTCGCCGTCCAGGTCTCGGGCTGTGGGTGGTCTGACATAGTATCCGCATACTGTACACGGCACGTTCACTTGATAAAAAAGGAAACCCATGAGCACTTCTCGCCATACCCAAGTTCTGATCCTGGGCTCGGGCCCCGCCGGTTATACCGCAGCCATCTATGCTGCGCGCGCCAACCTGAATCCGCTGCTGATCACTGGCATCGCCCAAGGCGGCCAACTCATGACCACCACCGAGGTGGACAACTGGCCAGCCGACGTGGAAGGTGTCCAAGGCCCCGACCTGATGCAACGTTTTCTGGCCCATGCCGAACGCTTCAAGACCGAAATGGTGTTTGACCACATCAACAAGGTCGACTTTTCCAAGCGCCCATTCACGCTGACCGGCGACAGTGGCACTTACACCTGTGATGCGCTGATTCTGGCCACCGGGGCCTCGGCCAAATACCTGGGCCTGCCGTCTGAGGAAGCCTTCATGGGCCGGGGCGTCTCGGGCTGCGCCACCTGTGACGGTTTTTTCTACCGCAACGAAGTCTGCTGCGTGGTCGGCGGCGGCAATACGGCGGTGGAAGAGGCGCTGTACCTGTCCAACATTGCCAGCAAGGTGTATCTGATCCATCGCCGCGACAAATTCCGCGCCGAACCCATCATGATCGACAAGCTGATGGACAAGGTGGCTGCCGGCAAGATCGAGCTGCGCACCTTCTCCACACTCGACGAGGTGCTTGGTGATGCCAGCGGTGTCACCGGCGTGCGCGTGAAAAATGTCAACACCGGTGCCACGGAAGACCTCACGCTCAAGGGCTGCTTCATCGCCATTGGCCACGCGCCCAACACCGAGATCTTCCAGGGCCAACTCGACATGGCCGGTGGTTACATCATCACCCAGGGTGGTAACCAGGGTTTTGCCACCCAGACCAGCGTCCCCGGCATTTTTGCCGCGGGTGACGTCCAGGATCACGTCTATCGCCAGGCCATCACCAGCGCCGGCACCGGCTGCATGGCGGCACTCGATGCCCAGCGCTTTCTGGAGCAACAGGCGTAACCGCCCGCAAGCCCGCTATAATGCCGGGCTTTGCTGAATTCTCCCGTGAGGGAACAAGGCAGCAATCGGGTTACCGCCACCCATTTCTTGGCGAGGTGAGGCTTCTGGCGTCAGTCAGGGCCGTTTATAAATATCGGAGTGTCCATATGGCACGCGTATGTGAAGTCACGGGCAAGGGCCCGATGGTTGGGAACAATGTTTCCCACGCCAACAACAAAACCAAGCGCCGGTTCCTGCCGAACCTGCAATACCGCCGTTTCTGGGTGGAGTCTGAAAACCGCTGGGTTCGCCTGCGTATTTCCAACGCCGGTCTGCGTTTGATCGACAAAAACGGTATTGACGCTGTGCTCGCAGACCTGCGCGCACGTGGTCAGGCCTAATTCATTAAGGAATCATCATGGCAACCAAAGGCGGACGCGAAAAAATCAAGCTGGAATCCACAGCCGGTACCGGTCACTTCTACACCACCGACAAAAACAAGAAGACCACTCCCGAGAAATTGCTGATCAAGAAATTTGATCCCAAAGCTCGCAAACACGTGGAATACAAGGAAATGAAACTGAAGTAATTCAGTCTCTTCCTGATAAAAAGCCCGCTCACGCAGCGGGCTTTTTTGTGGCCGCTCGCTGCAGGGGGCGGTGCCCAGGAGTTGCAGAAGAAGGTGAGCTATGAAAAAGATCGACGTCGTCATGACGTTGCTAATGGCGCTGGTACTGGGGGGACTGTTTTGGCTGCGGGGCAATCTCGATACCCTGGTGAAAGAGGCCATCATGACCCACGCCAGCGCCATGACCCAGGCCAAGGTGAGCGTGGGTGCGGTGGACATCCGCAGCGAAGATGGTACAGGCATCATCCGTGACATGCAGGTCAGCAATCCGGCTGGTTTTAAGACGGCGTATGCCTTGAAAGTGAAGGAAGTCGAATTGACTGTGGACATGACCACGCTGCCCAGGGACGTGGTGCGAATTCGCACCATTGCCATCAAGGCGCCGGACGTGATTTACGAAAAAGGCGCTACGCTTACCAATTTTGATGTGCTGCATCAAAACATCTTGACTGCGGCCGGAGTAGCCGATCAGGACCATGGCGGCAAAACCAGCAGCAAGCGCCTGACGGTGGAGCGGCTCACTGTCCGCAATGCCACAGTCCAGGTCAGCGCACCCTTCATGGCCGGCAAAACACTGGCCGTTGCGCTGCCGGACATCACGTTACGTGATCTGGGCAAAGCCAAGGGCGGCCTGACACCCGAAGAGATGGGACAGGAGGTCGCTCAGGCCTTCAAGCAAAAGCTCTCAACAGCGGTGAGCTTTGACAAGCTGCTGGCCCAGTCAGGTGCCCAGATGCTGGACAAAGCCAATAAGGCCATCAAAGGCTTGTTCAGGCCGTAGCCTGCACGGAGCGCAGTCGCAAGGAAAACTCCTGCAAGGCGGCAATGCCGCTGGCTTCTGCGCGCTGGCACCAGGCATGCAGATCCCCGGCCAGTTGCTCGCGTGACACCGAGGTGTCAAGCCACATCCGGCGCAGCTCCTCGCGCATGGTGACCATCTTGTCCAGCATGGGTGACGCTGCACGGGCTTTGGCCAGCTCAGTGGCGGCGTGCGCCGGCACTTTTTCCACGTCACGGTGCATCCAGCGCTTGGCCACCTTGATCACGGTAACGTCTGCGCTGCGGGCGTGCATTGCCTCCAGCTCGGCACGCGCAGCCCGGCGAATCCCCTTGGCATAAGTGGCCATCAGCTCGTAACGATTGGCAATCAGGGCCTCCAGGGTTTTCTCATCGGCGACCGGGCGGACATCGCCAAAGGCTGCCTTGGGTGGCGTCTTCTTGACCCGGGCCAGTCCCACCTTCTGCAGCGCACGGATATAGGCCCAGCCAATGTCAAACTCATAAGGCTTGACCGACAACTTGGCCGAAGTCGGATAGGTGTGATGGTTGTTGTGCAGCTCTTCACCCGCAATCAGAATGCCCCAGGGCGAGATGTTGGTGCTGGCATCAGGCGCTTCAAAGTTGCGGTAGCCCCAGTAATGGGCCGCCCCGTTGACAATGCCGGCGGCCATCACCGGGGTCCAGACCATTTGCACCGCCCACACGCTTAAGCCCGCTGCGCCAAACAGCGCCAGGTCGATCACCAGCATCAAGGCCACACCGGAATAGGAAAACCGGGTGTAGAGCTTGCGTTCGATCCAGTCGTTGGGTGTGCCATGGCCAAAACGCGCCAGGGTGTCCTGGTTGGCGGCCTCTTTGCGGTACAGCTCGTAGCCCCGCAGCAGCACGGTTCGGATGCCATGGACATGTGGGCTGTGCGGGTCTTCGGGTTGCTCACATTTGGCGTGGTGTTTGCGGTGAATGGCGGCCCACTCCTTGGTCACCTGCCCGGTGGTCAGCCACAGCCAGAAGCGAAAAAAATGCGAGGCCAGCGGGTGCAAGTCCAGCGCACGGTGCGCCTGGTGCCGGTGCAAAAAAATGGTGACGCTGAGCATGGTGATGTGGGTCATCACCAGCGTGAACAGCACCATTTGCCAAGCACTCCAACTCAGAAGGCCATGGGCGGCCCAGTCAACCAACGACGTCATCTCAATGTCTCTCTCAAATGAATTGTTTTATTGGCGCTGCCAGACGGCGGCAAAAAAGCCGTCGGTCTGGTGGCGGTGCGGCCACAGGCGCAAGAAGCGCTGGCCGCTCTCTCCACCGCTGCACAAGTCAGCGGCGTGCTCCACTTTGAGCCCGGCCAGCACCTCGCCCGCATCCAGCGGCGCAAAGTCCTTGTTGGCCTCAGAAAATGCCAGGGCAATGGCCTCGTTTTCCTGCGGCAATACGCTGCAGGTGGCGTACACCAGGCGGCCACCGGGCTTCACCAGACGCGCTGCGCTTTGCAAAATGGCAGTTTGTTTGACCGTCATTTCCTCCACGGCCTTCAGGTCTTGCCGCCATTTCAGATCGGGGTTGCGGCGCAGCGTGCCCATGCCGGTGCATGGCGCATCCACCAGCACGCGGTCAATTTTGCCGGACAGGCGTTTGACCCGGTCATCACGCTCATGCGCAATGGCGGCCGGATGCACGTTGCTCAAGCCGCTACGCGCCAGCCGTGACTTGAAGGCGTCGAGCCGGCCGGCCGAGGTGTCAAACGCATACAGTCGCCCGGTAGAACGCATGGCCGCACCAATGGCCAGGGTCTTGCCGCCGGCACCGGCACAAAAATCCACGACCATTTCACCACGCTTGGCATCCAGCAGCATGGCCAGCAGTTGCGAACCTTCGTCCTGCACTTCAAAGTCACCACGGACAAACGCCTCATGTTTGTTGAGCGCCGGTTTGCCGGCAATGCGCAGCCCCCAGGGGGAATACGGGGTGGGCACCGCCCTGACACCGGCGGCGGCCAGTTCCTTCTGCACCTCCGCGCGTTTGGCCTTGAAGGTGTTGACGCGCAGATCCAGTCCGGCGCCCTTGTTGAAACTCTCCACCAGCGACCAGAACCCGTCACCCAACTGGTCTTTGAGCGGCTGCACCAACCAATCCGGCAAGTTGTGCCGGTGGCGTTCCATCAGGTCTTCGGGTTGGATCTTTTCACATTGGTCGAGCCAGTTTTTCTCTTGCTCAGTCAACGCGCTGCGCAGAAAGTCGCCGGGGCCGTAAAACCCCAGAATCGCCAGACGGCGCTCCTTGGGGCCACTGCCGGAAGGCGCCAGGTGGTCAAACAACAGCTTCTTGCGCAGCACGGTGTACACCGTCTCAGCCAGGGTGGCACGTTCGCGCGGGCCCAGGCCCCGGTGTTCACGAAAAAAGCGCGACACAATGGCGTCAGCAGGATGATCGAATTTGAGGGTGAGACGCACCAGTTCGGAACAGGCGTCAAGCAGGGCTTTTGGATGCATAACTGTCAATTGTCCCATGACCTGTGACACAAGCCGGAGGAACCAGCCGCTCAACCCCTACCCGGCGCTTTGGAACTTTACAAGACTTCACCAGTCCGAGTGATTGCTTTCAAAAACTTGCCGCACAATGCCATGAACCCCTGCGGCCAGCATTTCAAGTACGTTTTTTTGACCCCTCTGATGTTTTCCAACCCAATACCCCCTGCCCACCACCGCTGGTCCTGCCGGACCGGCCTGCTGATCGGCACGGCCGTCGCGGCTCTGGTGCTGGCCGGCTGTGCCAGCCCAGCCGTGCCAGCCGACGCCAATCACACCGCAGCCCCCATGGCCGGGCTCAGCCACAACGCCTGGTGGCAGGATTTTTCCGACCCGCTGCTCAACAAACTGATCACCCAGGCGCTGCAGGCCAACACCAGCATCCGCTCGGCTCAGGCCGCCTTGCAGCAGGCGCGTGCCTTGCGTGACGGGAAAGTGGCGGCGGCCGGCCCGAGCCTGACCCTGTCGGGATCGGCCCAGCGCAGCCAGACGGAGTTCAGCGACGCCAACAACAACTTCAAGGCTGGATTGGACGCCCGCTGGGAAGCCGATGTTTTCGGTGCCAACCGCAGCAGCATCAACGCCAGTGAAGCCGACGCCCAGGCCGCTCAGGCCAGCCTGCGTGATGTGCAGGTGAGCATCGCTGCCGAAGTGGCTCTGGCCTACATCCAGTTGCGTGGCAGTCAAGCGCAATTGGCGATTGCCCACACCAACCTGGCCAGCCAGCAGGAAACATTGCAGATCACCCAGTGGCGTGCCCAGGCTGGCCTGGTGACCTCGCTGGAGGTGGAGCAGGCACAAAGCTCGGTGGCGCAAACTGCAGCGCAAATCCCGGCGCTGCAAACCAGTCTGGCCAAAACCCGACACAGCCTGGCGATTTTGACCGGGCAGCGCCCGCTGGAGCTGGACCCCCTGCTGACCCCGGAACGGGCGGTACCACAGGCCAGCAGCAGCCTGACCGCGGCGATACCCGCCAACACCCTGCGCCAGCGTGCTGACGTGCGCGCTGCGGAACACCGCATCACAGCGGCGCTGGCCCGGGTTGATGCCGCCGACGCCGCACGCTACCCCAGCTTCAGTCTGGGTGGCTCACTGTCCCTGAGTGCCCTGACATTGGCTGGCCTGAGCAATGGTGCCACGCTGGCGGGCAGCCTGCTCGGCTCGGTGTCGGTGCCCCTGTTCGACGGTGGCGCCGCGCAAAGCCAGGTTTTGGCCCAACAGGCCGCCCTGGAGCAGGCACGCGCGGCCTACCAAGCCACCGTATTGACCGCCCTGAAAGAAGTCGAAGACGCCCTGGTGGCGCTGGGCAATGACCGCGAGCGCCTGGGGCAGCAACAGCTGGCCGCCCGCGCCGCCAGCAATGCCGCACTGCTGGCACAAAACCGCTACCACAGTGGCCTGATTGATTTTCAGACGGTGCTGCAGACCCAGCGCACGCTGCTGAGCAGCCAGGACAGTGTCGCCAGCTTGCAAGCGGAACTCAGCGCCGACCATGTCCGGCTGGTCAAGGCCCTTGGTGGTGGCTGGCATGAATGAACCTGCCCGATGCTGCCCCAGCTTCCTCCTATCCGCCTTTTTTGATTTGTGACCACCATGAACGCCACCTCCGCTCCTTCTGCCTCCCCCGACCATTCCGTCACTGCAGCCCCAAACAAGGACCTGCAGGCCCTGCTGACCATGCCAGCCCCACGCCCCTGGTGGAAGCGCCGCACCCCCTGGGTGACGCTGGCCGTGGTGGTGCTGGCCGCCGGCGGTTACCTGGCCTGGCAGCGCAGCCAGCAGGCGGCAGCAGCCCCCAGCTACGTGACCGAGGCGGCTGGCCGTGGCAACCTGACCTTGACCGTGACGGCCAACGGCACACTACAGCCCACCCGTTCGGTCAACATTGGCAGTGAACTCTCGGGCACCGTGCTGCGGGTGCTGGTGGACGTGAATGACCGTGTGAAAAAAGGCCAGGTGCTGGTGGAGCTCGACACCGCCAAGCTCAGTGACCAGGTGACGCGCTCACGCGCGGCATTGGCCGCCGCGCAAGCCCAGTTGACGCAGACCAGCGCCACCGTCAAGGAAAGCCAGGCCAGTCTGGCGCGCCTTGAAGAAGTGGCGCGCCTGTCAGGGGGCAAGGTGCCTTCGGCCACCGAGCTCGACAGCGCCCGTGCGGCCGTGGACCGTGCCCAGGGGGCCGAAGCCAGCGCCCGTGCCAATGTGGACTCGGCCCGCGCTGCGCTGGCCACCGACGAAACCAATCTGTCCAAGGCCTCGATCCGCTCACCGATCGACGGCGTGGTGCTGACACGTTCGGTGGACCCCGGCAACGCGGTGGCAGCATCGCTGCAGGCCGTCACCCTGTTCACCATCGCCGAGGACCTGACCCAATTGCAGTTGCGCGTGAATGTGGACGAGGCCGATGTCGGCCGCGTCAAGGTCGGGCAAAAAGCCAGCTTTACCGTGAGTGCCTTCCCGTCACGGCGCTTTCCGGCCAACATCACCCGCGTGTCCTATGGCTCCACCATCACCGACAACGTGGTCACCTACATCACCCAGATGGATGTGGCCAACACCGACCTGAGCCTGCGCCCGGGCATGACCGCTACCAGCACCATCACCGCGGTCGAGCGCCAGAACGTGCTGCTGGTGCCCAATACCGCCCTGCGTTTCACCCCAACCCAGTCCGAAGCCACGGCGGCCAAATCCGGCGGCGGCATCATGGGCAGCATGATGCCGCGTATGCCGCGCGCCAAGAAAAGCGCTGGCGGCAACGGCAACAGCGTGGTCAAACAGGTTTGGGTGCTGCGCGACGGCGCGCCGGCGGCGGTGAAGGTCACCCCCGGCATCAGCGACGGCCGCATGACCGAAATCACCGGCGGCGAACTGCAGGAGGGCATGGCCGTCATCACCGACCAGCGCGCGGGCAACGCGACGGCCAACAAATCATGAGCACACCAGCACTGATCCAGCTCGCCAATGTCACCAAGGTTTATGGCAGCGGCGCCACGGCATTGCAGGCCCTCAAGGGGGTCAACCTGAGCATCGAAGCCGGTGATTTTGTCGCCATCATGGGGCCCAGCGGCTCGGGCAAGTCCACCGCCATGAACATGCTGGGCTGTCTGGACACCCCCACCACCGGCTCCTACCTGTTCAACGGCGCCCATGTGGAGCAGCTCAGCCGCGACCAGCGCGCCCTGCTGCGCCGGCGTTACCTGGGTTTTGTCTTTCAGGGCTTCAACCTGCTGGCCCGCACCTCGGCGCAGGAGAACGTGGAACTGCCTCTGCTGTACCGCGGTGAGCCCGCCAGGCAGCGCCACGGCGCCGCCAAAAATGCGCTGGCCTCGGTCGGCCTGGCCGGCTGGGAAGACCATACCCCGGCCGAACTCTCTGGAGGCCAGCAACAACGTGTGGCCATTGCCCGTGCCATCGTCACCGAACCCACCGTGCTGCTGGCCGACGAGCCCACCGGCAACCTGGACACCCAGCGCAGCCACGAGATCATGGACCTGCTGTGGAAACTCAACGTCGATCACGGCATCACCGTGCTGATGGTGACCCATGAGCTCGACATGGCCCAGTACGCCAAGCGTATCGTGCGGTTTGTCGACGGCATCGTCGCCAGCGACACCCGCAACCCGCACCCGGCTGCCTTGCAGCCCCAGGCAGCCACGGCGGGGTCGCCCAACACCCCTGCGGCGGAGGTGGCCTGATGTGGCTTAGCACCCTGCTCCTGGCCCTGCGCTCAATCCGGCGCAACCTGCTGCGCTCGTTTCTGACCGTGCTGGGCATTGTCATCGGCGTCAGCGCCGTGATCACCATGGTCACCGTCGGCAACGGTGCCACACTGGCGATCCAGAACCAGATCTCCGGTCTGGGCACCAATTTGCTGCAAGTACGCCCCGGCCAGCGCATGGGCATGCCTGGCGGCGGTGGCGGCGCCCCGGCGTTCAAGGAGGCCGATGCCGGCGCCATCATGTCGCAGGTCAGTGGCCTGCTGGCGGTCGCCCCTGAAGCCCGCAGCGCGGCCACCGTGGTGCTCGATGGCCGCAACTGGAGCAGCAGCATCCTGGGCAGCAGCAACGACTGGCTGGTCACCGGCAACTGGAAAATTGCCGAAGGCCGCAGCTTTTCCGAAGATGAGCAACGCGCCGGCGCTGCGGTGTGCCTGATTGGCCAGACCGTGCTGCGTGAACTGTTTGCCGGGCGGGCTGCGGTGGGCGGCTTCATCCGGGTCAAGCAGATCACCTGCGAAGTCATCGGCCTGCTCGCCTCCAAGGGCCAGGGAGCGTTCGGCAACGACCAGGACGATGTGGTGCTGATGCCGCTGCACACGCTGCAGCGGCGCATCACCGGCCACACCCGTGTCAACACCCTGCTGGTGTCGATGAAGGACGATGCCGACCCCGAGCGCGTCAAGGCGGCCTTGACCCAGGTGCTGCGCGAGCGGCGCAAACTGGCCGAAGGTGATGACGACAACTTCAACGTGCTCGACACCAAACAACTCGGCGAGACCTTTGCCAGCACCACCAGGGTCATGACCATGCTGCTGGGCGCTGTGGCGGCGGTGAGCCTGCTGGTGGGCGGCATCGGCATCATGAACATCATGCTGGTGAGTGTGACCGAGCGCACGCGTGAAATTGGCCTGCGCTTGGCCATTGGCGCGCTCGAAGGCGAGGTCTTGCTGCAGTTCCTGATCGAGGCCGTGGTGCTGGCGGCCATTGGCGGCCTGATCGGCATGGTGCTGGCGCTGGGCGCATCGATCGGTCTGGCGCGTTTCATGGATGTGCCGTTTGTCTTCAGCCCCAGTGTCAACCTGATCGCGTTTGTGTTTTCTGCCGGCATTGGCGTGGTGTTTGGTTATTTCCCGGCACGCCGGGCCGCCCGGCTGGACCCGATCGAAGCTTTGCGTCACGAATAGTTTTATCGAACAAAATGGGCTCTAGCCCGGATAAAACAAGCGCATTTAGCTATTATTTATATAGCAAAAAGAGTGCCGCCATCACTCAATTGGAGCGCCCCCAGCCGACGCCAGCCATGACCACCCGATTGCGGCCCTGTTCCTTGGCCCGGTACAGGCAGGTGTCGGCCTCTTGAATCAGCCCGGTCAACAGCTGACCCTGCTGGGGAACCCGCGAGACCGCGCCGATACTGACCGTGACCACGTCCAGACCGCACGCCGGCGCGTGCGGCATGTTGCGTGCCACCACCGCAGCACGGATCTTTTCAACCACGTCTGACGCCTCCTGGGCGTTCAGACCAGGCAGCACCACGACAAATTCCTCGCCGCCGTAGCGGGCCACCAGCTCGCCGGAACGTTGGACACAAGCTGCGATGGTGGAGGCCACATGTTTGAGGCAATCATCTCCGGCCTGGTGGCCATAGTGGTCGTTGTAGTCCTTGAATTTGTCGACGTCGATCATTGCCACCGCCAGCGGCATGCCGTGGCGAACGGCGCGCAGCCATTCGACCTCCCAGACCCGATCAAACTTGCGCCGGTTGCACAGGCCGGTCAGGCCATCGGTGTCACTCAGTGCCTCCAGCTGGCGGTTGGCATCCTCCAGCTCGGCGGTGCGTTGCCTGACCTTTTCTTCCAGCACTTCATTGGCCCGGCTGATTTCGGCACGCAGACGCGCCTGTTCGGCCAATTCGGCGCTGATCCGGCGCGAGTACTTGACACCGGCCCACAACAGCAGCAGCAGGGCCAGGCCGCGCATCAGCCACGCCGAGACCCGGATGCGGTCGGAAAAACGGGCGTTGTCCGCCAGCTCACCGGTCAACGCTCCGACGGCGGTTTCGCTGTTGATTTCGTAGAGCTTTTTGGACAACAGGTAGTCCTCGGCAAACAACATGCCGCGTGCATCGTCCCAACGGTCCTGGCGCATCAGCTTCATGGCGTCTTCTTCAACACGCTGCAAACGGCTGCGGTCCTGGCTGAGCGCCTCGATTTCCTGCGACAGGCTCTGCGCCCGGGTCAACTCCGCCAGCGTCTGGATGGTGGACTGGAGTTTGGTATTGAGCGTGTCATAACTGGCGGCACGCAAGGTGTTTTGCTCCATCACCGACAACTGCAACATGCTGTTGAGTTCCTGGTTCAGCCGAACCATGCGCTCCAGACCGATGTTGATCTCCAGGCTGCGCGCGTGCATGGCGTCGCTACGGACTTCCACATAAGACCCCAGCCCCATGGCCAACACCAGAACCACCACCGCCACATTGATGCTGCTGAACAAACGCATGCAACGACTAATTCAAAACTTTGTCGGCCTTTTTCAGCAACCCGGGCGTGAGGGTCACGCCCTGGCTGGCCGCGGCCTTGCGGTTGATCACCAGGCTGAATTTCTCCACCGGTCCCCAGGGAATGTCACCGGGCTTGACCCCTTTGAGCACCAGTGCCGCCTTTTTGCCGGCCGAATACCCCACCAGAAAATAGTCCAGCCCGTAAGCCGCCACCGCACCACGCGGCACGCTGTCCACATCACCGGCAAACAACGGCAGATGGTGGGTGTCACACACCTTGGCAATGTCCCCCATGCTGGCCACTGCGGTGTTGTCCGAGGTGATCGTGATGGCCTGGACTTTGCCCACCAGCGAACGCACCGCCTGCGTAACTTCCGCGCTGTTGGCGACCTTGGCCTCCAGCAAGGTCAGGCCCAGCTGTCTGGCCGCCTCTTGCATCATCCGCACATGCATGACCGAATTGGTCTCGGCCGGGTTGTAGATGGTGCCCCAGGTTTTGGCATTCGGGACAAACTTGGCATAGGTTTCCATTTGCAGCAACACCGGCCACAGGTCGCTGACACCGGTCACATGGCTGCCGGTTTTTTTGCCGGGGGTGCTGTCCCTGGCCACAATACCGGCGCCGACCGGGTCGGTGATGGCCGAAAACACCAGCGGAATCGTCGAGCCGCTCTGCATCACGGCCTGGGTCGATGGCGTGGAAATGCTGTGGATCAGCGCCACCTCCTCACGCTTGAACTTCAGCGCAATGGCCCGGGCCTTGGCCAGATCACCCTGGGCATTCTGCCGGTCGTAGGTGACATTGACCCCTTCCTTGAACCCGGCGCTGGCCAGGCCGGCTTCAAAGCCTTTTTCATCGGCATCCAGCGCCGCGTGCGACACGATCTTGGTCACACCAATACGGATCATGGCCGGGTCAGCCGCCCACGCTCCACCGCACACCACACCGAGCCCGATGTTCAGGGCACACCAGGCTGCCGCCACCAGTTGCCAACGACGCCCGCCATATTGAACAGATTGGGTCACAAAAGCTCACTTCTTGAGGATGGATGGAAGAGGTCTCCAGGCATTGGCTTGCCTGGCTTCCATGGCGGCATGATACTGCCAGTGCCGCACCTGCGGCCACGGCACGGGAAATGCAGCACCCGCCTCAAGTCGTGGGCTCAGCCGTTCAGGCTGCCCGGGGCATCAAGCGGGTTGCTTGACCAGCACCGGCTCAATCTGGAACACGTTGGTGCTGGCCGGGTCCACGATGACCTTGAGCCAGTGCAGGTTCGGGCTGCCAAAGGTTTCCACCCGGGTGAAATTGGGCAGTAGCTGGTTGGGCTTGTACAGTGGCTTGTCCAGCTTGAAATTGTGCACATCCCCGTGGACAAACAGCACCTGGCCGGCAAACGCTGCCGTCTGTTCGGCCAGCCTGTCCATGAAGTTGCGGTAACCACTGACGCTGAGCTGGGCGCTTTCGTCAAATGCTTCGGTTTCGGGCAGATCAAAGCCGGGCTCCCCCTGCACCACCAGCACCAGACCGCGTGCCTGCTGCGCGCGCGCCTGCTCGAACGACGCCTTCAGCCATGCCACATTGGCGCTGTCACGGGCCAGGTATTCGGCATTGGCGGCGTCACACTGGGCCAGGGTACGGGCACTCTTGGCGGTGCACTCCTTGGCATTGAGCACCAGATTGTTGTTGCTGCCGGGCATGTTGATGCCGACAAACACCACACCACCGTGGCTGAAACGGGTGTTCTCCACATACGCTTCACCAAGCTTGCCCTGGTGCGCCAGTGGCAGGGTGGTCTGGCCCAGGCTGTCGAGGCTGGGATACATCACGCGGCGCAGATGCGCCAGGCGCTCCAGCGGGTCCATGCCACCATTGTTGAGGCGATGGCAATCGGTCCACTCGTTGTCACCGGGCACATACACCACCGGTTGCTTCAGGGTGTTGAACATCTTCAGGGCATCGGTAAAGACCTGGTCGGTGCAGGCCGAGCTGCCGTCCTTGATGTCGCCGTCGTACAGCGAAAACGCGATGTCGGAGGCATTGATGCTTTGCAGCACAGCGGGCAACTTGGCCTCATCCCCTGCTTTCTTGTAAGGCATGTCACCCCACAAACCAAAGCTGAATTTGCCGCTGGCCGACACCGCTGGTGCCTCACCGCGCCCCCCCGGCGCAGCACAGGCGACCAAGGTCAAGGCCAGCACGGCAGTCGCCGCGCCACGAAAAACAAAAGAAACCTGCATCTGCAACCCCTATGGCCAATCAAAAAAACCACTTTAGAAGGCCGATGTGTCAGCGCGATGACACCCGCAACCCGGTGTCTGGGGCCAGGCGGGCAGCCAGACCCCAGTCACCACAGATCATTGATACAAAAACAGCCTCCAGCCCAGGTAAAACAAGCACATACAGCTATGTTTTTTGTAGCATTTTTTCAATTGCTGCGGGGTAGATTACATGCTCTTGGGTCAACACCCGGGCCGCCAGGGTGTCGGCGCTGTCATGCGGCAGCACCGGTACAGCGGCCTGGGCCAGGATCGGGCCATGGTCCAGCTCGGGGGTCACCAGATGCACGGTGGCACCGGCCAGCTGGCAACCGGCGTCAATGGCACGCTGGTGGGTGTTCAGCCCGGCAAATGCAGGCAACAGCGACGGATGGATATTGAGCAGCCGCCCGCTGTAGTGGCCGACAAAACCGGGGGTCAGTATCCGCATGAAACCAGCCAGCACCACCAGGGGTTCACCGGGACCACCCAGGTGGTCGATCCGCTGCGCCAGGGCCGCATCAAAGGCGTCACGGCTGGCATACGCCTTGTGGTCCAGCACCTCGGTGGTGATACCCTGCTCACGCGCCAGCGCCAAGCCCGCAGCGTCGGCCCGGTTGCTGATGACGGCGCTCACCCGGGCGCGGTATTTGGCCGCCCAGCGATCGCGCTGTGCGGCTTTAAGGATGGCCAACATGTTGGAGCCGCTGCCTGAGATCAAAATAACGATGTTTTTCATACTTGGCTGAATTATGACTTTGACCTCTATCCCTGCGGACACCTCCTCTGCCCCCCTGACCCTGACCCCGATCGAGGCCCGTGTGCTGGGCACGCTGATGGAAAAGGCCCGCACCGTGCCAGACAGTTACCCGCTGTCGCTCAACGCACTCACGCTGGGTTGCAACCAGAAAAGCAGCCGTGACCCGGTCATGAACCTGTCCGAAGCCGAAGTGATCGAAGCACTTCAGCAGCTCAAGGAACGTCATCTGGTGCGCGAAGCCAGTGGCAGCCGGGTCATCCGCTTTGAACACAATGCCCAGCGCGGCATCGGTGTGCCGGAGCAATCGGCGGTGCTGCTGGGCATGCTGATGTTGCGTGGCCCACAGACCGCGGCAGAGCTGCGGCTCAATACCGAACGCTGGTACAAGTTTGCCGACATTTCGTCCGTCGAGGGTTTTCTGGAAGAGCTGCAGGACCGCGCCGAGGACAAAGGCGGCCCGCTGGCGGTCAAGCTGGCACGGGCGCCGGGTGCGCGTGAGCAACGCTGGGCCCA
>NZ_JAQTWM010000185.1 GCF_028689305.1 Rhodoferax sp.
TCGCTGGCCAGCCTTTGGCCTATGCGCCTGACCTGGTTTTCTCCTATTCCAACATCGGCATTTCCCTGCTCGGGGCGGCGGTTCAGTCACGCAGCGGCGTGCCGTTTGCACAGCACATGCAGCAAAAAGTTTTGGCGCCACTGGGCATGGCCCATTCAGCGTTTGAAGCAGGCGTCTCGAACTCACCCCTGATGGCCAAGGGTTATCGCGGGCGCGAGGCCATCCCTGAAATCCCTTTGCGCGACGTGCCGGCTGGCGGGCTCAATGCCAGCGTCAACGACCTGAGCCGCTTCCTGGCCATGGTGTTTGCCGATGGCCGGTCCGGCACACATCAGATTCTGAAACCCGAAACCGTGGCCGAGATGCTGCGGCCACAAAACAGCGCTGTGGCGCTTGACTTCAACTTTCGTGTTGGTCTGGGCTGGCTATTGAGCACCCTGGGCCAATCAACCCTGGAAAACGCTGGCCCGGTGGCCCACCATGCCGGTGCCATCGGCATGTTTCGCAGCCAGATCTACCTTCTGCCCAAGCACAAACTCGGGGTGGTGGTGCTGGCCAATTCCGGCTCTGCCACCAGCGTGGTGGACCACATTGCCACCGAAACACTGGCGCTGGCGCTGGAGGCCAAAACCGGCATCCAGCAGCCCGTGCATACCCCCCCCACCTGGGTGGATGCACCGTTGCCGGCGCAGGTGCAGCGTGCCTATGAGGGTGACTACACCTCGCTGGTCGGGCGCATCCACATCCGTGCCGATGGCACCGCGTTGCGTGCGAATGCTTTGGGGCATGATTTCAAACTGCGTCAGCGCAGCGACGGTTTGTTTGGGCTGGACTACGCCCTGCTGGGCCTGGTGTCGGTGAACCTGGGCACCTTGAGCGAGATCGGTTTTTCGCTGCGCAAGGTGGCAGGTCGCGAGGTTTTGGTAGGCAGCGTGGGGTCGCAAGAGATGCTGGTGGGCCAGCGCGTGGAGCCGCCTGCCAGCCTCGGCGCCTGGCAACAACGTCTGGGCGACTACGAGATCAGCAACCTGGGCGATGACCACAAGCTGGTCAAACGTATTCGCCTGATTGAAGAGAGAGGGTTTCTGGTGCTGGAAACCACCCCGCTGGACGAACCCGACCAAGTCATTCGCGCCGTGCTCAAGCCCGTGTCTGACAGCCAGGCCTTGCTGTTGGGGCCGCTGGCTGACAGTGGCGAAGCGGTGCGCAGCGTCGTCCTCAACGGGGTGGACCATCTGGCCTATTCTGGTTATCTGGCCAAAAAGATAACCAACAGCCGACCATGAGGTTGGGCCCATGCGTCTTCTGGCAGGGCGCTTGATCGGTATCGGTCTGTTTCCTTGGCCTTCTCCGGGGTGGTTGAAGCCGCGCCTGTCTGGTGCGCTGCTGGTCTCGGTCATGTTGCATGGTGTGTTGATCAGTCAGCTGACCCCGGGAACCCGCCCGGGCGCCGCGCGTGAACCTGAGCCTGAGCCACCGATCCTGATGGCACATTTGTGGATACCCGAGCCGCCATTGCAGCCGCCACTTCCGCAGGGGCCGATCGCCCCCACCCAGAACACCACGGCGCCCAAACACAACTTGCGCCGCGCTGTGACTCAACAAAAGGTCAACGCGGCCGAGGCACCGTCTCCCGCCGCCACGCCAACGGACGCTGCTGATTCCGTGTCGGTGCCGCCGCCGTCTGCCATACCGGCAGGCCCCAGCGCGGAACGCCCGCTGGACCTGTCCCCGCAGGCGATGGGGTTGGCGGTGCGGCGCAGCGCCACGCCCAGCCTGGCACAGGCCGCCCGCGAGCAACTGGGCAGCGGGCCTGCTCCTGCGTCTGCCAGATTGGGTCAACATATGGCCTCCGGGGCCGTGCCAGACTGCCTTCACAATGCGCAGGATGGTGAGGGCAAATCCAGGCCAGTGGCCATCGGTGGGCTGTTGGCCCTGCCGTTTGTGGCCTACGCTGCCATGACGGGCCGGTGCAAATAGGTATTTCATATGAGAAATAGGGCTCTAGCCCACGTCAACTAAGCGCAAACAGCTATCTAATTGAGAGCATTCATGAAAATCTTGCTGATCGAAGATGACCTCGACCTGGGGGCCGCCCTGCAGCGGGCGCTGGAGCAGGCCCACCTGCCCTCGGTCTGGGTGCGCCGCCTGGCCGACGGCCTGGCGCAATTGCAGGCCGATGATCTGGACTGCGTGTTGCTCGACATCAACCTGCCCGACGGCGAAGGCTTTACCCTGTTGGAACACCTGCGGCGCAGCCACCATGCGGTGCCGGTCCTGGTCATGACCGCCCGCGACGCGCTGGATGACCGCTTGCGCGCCCTCAATGGCGGCGCCGACGACTACGTGATCAAACCCTTCATGCTGCCCGAGCTGATCGCCCGCATCCACGTGGCGATTCGCCGCTCGGCCGGTCAGGCCGCCAACGCCTGGCAAGTGGGCGCTCTGGTCATTGACCCGCAGCAGCAAACGGTGTCGCTCGGCGGCAGCGCACTGCCCGTGACGCCGCGCGAATTCGCCATTCTGTGTGAACTGGCCCGCCAGGCCGGGCGCGTGGTGCGGCGGGAGCAACTGCTGCAACGGGTCTGGTCTGGCGACGAGGAGCCCAGCGCCGGGGCGCTGGAATTTCAAA
>NZ_JAQTWM010000106.1 GCF_028689305.1 Rhodoferax sp.
GGCCAGTACCTGGCGCACACGCTGAAAATTGCCGTCCCGTCACAACGCACCGCCTGGCTGGCCAGCGAGCCGCCCAGGCCGGCCCCTGACCGGAGCAAGACCGCGCGCTTTGCGCCCAGCCCGGCGGCACTGCGCCGCGCCGAACGTGAAGCGGTGCACCACGCCACCCAAGGGGAGCTGCAAGCGCTCAAGGTCATCGGCGCCAGCGGTCACAACCTGAAAAACGTCGACGTGGCATTCCCGGTGGGGCTGTTCACCTGCGTCACCGGTGTCTCGGGTTCGGGCAAGTCCACGCTGGTGAATGACACGCTGTACAAGGCCGTGGCGCGCACCATCTACCGTGCCCATGACGAACCTTCGGCACATGCCGCCATGGAGGGCATCGAGTATTTCGACAAGGTCATCAATGTCGATCAATCGCCGATTGGCCGCACCCCGCGCTCCAACCCGGCCACCTACACCGGCCTGTTCACACCGATCCGTGAGCTGATGGCCGAGGTGCCCACGGCGCGTGAGCGTGGTTACGGCCCGGGGCGGTTTTCGTTCAACGTCAGCCAGGCCGCGGGGGGCGGTCGGTGCGAGGCCTGTGAGGGGGATGGCGTGGTCAAGGTCGAGATGCACTTCCTGCCCGACGTCTACGTGCCCTGTGACGTGTGTGCCGGCAAACGCTACAACCGCGAAACGCTGGAAGTGCTCTACAAGGGCAAGAACATCGCCCAGATCCTCGATTTGACGGTGGAGGCTGCGCACGAGTTTTTTCAAGCCGTGCCCAGCATTGCGCGCAAATTGCATACGCTGCTGGATGTTGGCTTGAGCTACATCCGCCTGGGCCAGGCCGCCACCACGCTGTCGGGCGGCGAGGCGCAGCGCGTCAAGCTGGCGCTGGAACTCTCCAAGCGTGACACCGGGCGTACGCTCTACATCCTGGACGAACCCACCACTGGCCTGCATTTTGCCGACATCGCCTTGCTGCTCAGGGTGTTGCACCAATTGCGCGACGCCGGCAACACCATTGTGGTGATCGAGCACAACCTGGACGTGATCAAAACGGCCGACTGGCTGATCGACATGGGCCCGGAGGGGGGCAGCGGTGGCGGCACGGTGGTCGGGGTCGGCACGCCGGAGACGCTGGCGGCCAACCCCGTCAGCCACACCGGACGGTATCTGGCGCGGCTGTTGTAACTGCGCAGCCGCACGGCTAGACTGGGGGGCCAGCAACTCGTTTTTTCCAGGAGACCCGAGTGCACACCCAGTTTCACGACCAGCATGCCACCGCCGCCCGACGCAACAAGGTGGTCAGTGCCTTTGACGCGGTGCGCCTCATCCATGACGGAGACACGGTGGCCACCGGCGGTTTTGTCGGCATCGGTTTTGCCGAAGAAATCGCCGTGGCGCTGGAGCAGCGTTTTTTGCAGACGCAGGAAGAAACCGGCCTGGGGGCCCCGCAGCATCTGACGCTGGTATACGCCGCCGGTCAGGGTGACGGCCAGGGCCGCGGGCTCAACCATTTTGGCCACCCCGGGCTGGTCCGGCGGGTGGTGGGCGGCCACTGGGGGTTGGTGCCAACGCTGCAACAACTGGCCATCAACAACCAGATCGAGGCCTACAACCTGCCCCAGGGTGTCATCACCCACCTGTTTCGTGACATTGCCGCTGGCAAACCCGGCACACTGACCCACGTGGGACTGGACACCTTTGTTGACCCCTTGCATGGTGGCGGCAAGATCAACCAATGCACCACCGAAGACCTGGTGCAGCGCATGAGCATCAACGGGCGGGACTACCTGTTTTACAAGGCGTTTCCGATCCATGTCGGCATCATCCGCGCCACCACGGCTGATCCGGACGGCAATCTGAGCATGGAACGTGAGGCCTTGACGCTTGAAGCGCTGGCCATTGCCATGGCGGCCCGTAACAGCGGGGGCATCGTGATTGCCCAGGTGGAGCGCCTGGCCGAGCGCAACACCCTGCACCCGCGCAGTGTCAAGGTGCCTGGCGTATTGGTGGATGCGGTGGTGGTCGCCACGGACGCGGCACACCACATGCAGACCTTTGCCGAGAGTTACAACCCGGCCTACTCGGGTGAAATCCGGGTGCCGCTGGACCTCATGGCGCCGATGGCGCTGAGCACGCGCAAGGTCATTGCGCGCCGCGCCGCGATGGAGTTTCGGCCCAACAGCGTGGTCAATCTGGGCATCGGCATGCCCGAAGGGGTGGCGGCGATTGCCGCCGAAGAAAAGGTGTTTGACCTGCTGACCCTGACCGCCGAACCCGGCGTGATTGGCGGCATTCCGGCCGGTGGCCTGAGTTTTGGGGCGGCGGTGAACGCCCAGGCCATCATCGACCAGCCCAACCAGTTTGACTTTTACGACGGTGGCGGGCTGGACGTGGCGGTGCTCGGGCTGGCCCAGGCCGACGCCCAAGGCAACCTGAACGTCAGCAAATTCGGCACCCGGCTGGCAGGGGCCGGTGGGTTCATCAACATCAGCCAGAATGCCAAGAAGGTGGTGTTTGTTGGCACGTTCACCGCGGGCGACCTGATGAGTTCGGTGGTGGACGGGCGGCTGCAGATTGACAGCGAGGGCAGCCAGCGCAAGTTTGTGCAGCAGGTGGAGCACCGCACCTTCAGCGCCCGCGAAGCGCTGGCGCGCGGACAGCAGGTGCTGTACGTGACCGAGCGCTGTGTCCTGCGCCTGACCGGCACGGTCGAACAACCGGTGCTGGAACTGGTCGAACTGGCCCCCGGCGTGGATCTGCAGCGTGACGTGCTGGCGCAAATGGACTTTGCGCCGAGCATCAGCCCGCATCTCAAAACCATGGAGGCCGCGCTGTTCCAGCCCGAACCGCTGAATCTGCGTGAGCGCCTGCTCGCCACCCCGTTGGCCCAGCGCCTGGAACTCGACCGCGAACACCGCTTGCTGTTCATCAATTTTGAGGGCCTGACGATTGACGACGCCCAGGACATCAGCGATATCGAAACCCTGGTGACCGAGCTGCTGGCGCCGCTGGGCCATCGTGTGGCGGTGGTGGTCAATTACGATAGTTTCACCATCCTGCCGGCCTTGCTGGACCGTTATTCAGAGATGGTGCAGGGGCTCAAACGCCGGTTTTACAGCCGGGTGACCCGGTATGGCACCGGTGGTTTTCTCAAGGCCCGGCTGGAGGTCGGGCCGTCAATAGGTCAGTCTGCATCCACATGACATTCTGAAGCCGTTCAGCACCAAGGAGTTTTCTCATGCCGCTACTGGATCACATGAAACTTGCGCACAAATTCCTGATTCTGGGCCTGGTTGCCCTGATCATGGTGGCTGTGCCCACCGGCGCGTATTTCCAGCGCTCATTGGTGGACATCGCCGTGGCAAAGCGCGAGTTGCAGGGTGCCGGTCCGCTGGTGGCGCTGAACAAAGTCATCCAGTTCAGTCAGACGCACCGCGGCATGTCGGCCAGCATGCTCAGTGGCAGCGCAGAACTGGCCGCGCGGCGCCCGGCCTTGCGCGACAAGCTCAACGCCGCCATCTCGGCGCTGGACAACGAATTCAGGATGGCGGAAGTTTCCCCGGGCCTGCAAACCCGCTGGTCTGAACTCAAGCAGCGCTGGACGACCCTGGAGCAGGGCGTCGCCGGGCGCACCCTGAGCGCTCCCGAGAGCACCAAGCTTCACACCCAGATGATCACCGGCCAGCTGCAGCTGGGCGAAGAGCTGCTTGACGAGTTCGGCCTGAGTCTGGAATCCGGATCCGATACCTATGCCCTGATTCGCGCCACCATGGCCGACATGCCGTGGCTGGCTGAAAACATGGGCATCATGCGGGCCATGGGCAGCAGCTTCCTGACCAAGGCGGCCGCCCCCCCTGAGGGCAAGGCCACCTTGCAGGCGCTGCAAAAACGTGCCCTGGAGTTGCAGACCAGCATGTTCCGGCAGGTCAGCATCGCCACCCGAACCAACCCACAGATGAAAGCGGCGCTGGAAGCGCAGGCGCAAACCAGGCGCACGGCGGTGGACCAGACCCTGGCGCTGGCGGAGCGCGAAATCATCAACGCGGCCGAGCTGAAGTTGCCAGCGGTCACCTACTTTGACAATTTCACCAGCACCATCGACGGCTTGTTTGAATTCAACACCTTGGCCATGAACGTGCTGGTCGATCAACTCCACCAGCGCGTGGAGAAAAACTACCGCGGTGAGATCGGTATGGCACTGTTGTTGCTGGCCGGGCTGGTCGCCGCCGTGTGGCTGTCCTGGGTGTTCATTCGCAGCATCACCAACCCTGTCAATGAGGCGCTGCAGGTGGCCCATGCCGTGGCCGAAGGTGACTTGCGTGTGAAGGTGCAGGTACACGGCGACAACGAGCTGGGGCAACTGATCCAGGCCCTGTCCACCATGCGCGACAACCTGGCGCGGGTGGTGCAACAAGTCCTCAAAGGCTCGGACAGTGTGGCCACTGCCAGTGCCGAAATCGCCCAGGGCGACAATGACCTGAGTGGCCGCACCGAAACTCAGGCCAGCGCTCTGGAGCAGACTTCGGCCTCAATGGAAGAACTGGGTGCCACCGTCCAGCAAAACGCCGAGCGTGCCCACCAGGCCAACCAGCTGGCCCAAAACGCCAGTGCGGTCGCCGCCAAGGGCGGCGAAGTGGTGGGCCAGGTGGTGCACACCATGAAAGACATCAATGACTCGTCACGCCGCATTGCCGACATCATCGGGGTGATCGACGGCATTGCGTTTCAAACCAATATCCTGGCGCTCAACGCTGCCGTGGAAGCCGCCCGTGCTGGCGAGCAGGGGCGTGGTTTTGCCGTGGTAGCCAGCGAAGTGCGTTCACTGGCCGGGCGCAGCGCCGAGGCTGCCAAGGAGATCAAGGAGCTCATCAGTGCCAGCGTGCAACGGGTGGAACAGGGCAGCGCGCTGGTGGACCAGGCCGGGGGCACCATGTCCGAGGTGGTGACCGCCATCCGCCGGGTGACCGACATCGTGGGCGAAATCAGCGACTCCAGCACGGAACAGGCCCAAGGTGTGTCCCAGGTGGTCGAAGCCGTGGCACAAATGGACCGCACCACGCAGCAAAACGCGGCGCTGGTCGAGGAAATTGCCGCCGCCGCCAACAGTCTGCGCAGTCAGGCAGACAGTCTGGTACAAACTGTGTCGGTCTTCAAGTTATAGGAGAAAACAGGCTCTAGCCCGCACAAAATAAGCACATTAAGCTATCTTTTTAATAGCTATTGTGGGGGTGATGTCATGGTTCGGGCGGCCTGCAGGGTGTCCCTGGTTTTCAGGGCTTCACGTCGGGCTGCTGCCGCGAAGTCCTGGCCTGCAGATGCGTAAAGAATCGCTCTTGAAGAATTGACGATGATGGGCCCGCTGGTGGTTACCCATCCGGCTGCATCCGCTGAGCCGCGCCAACCGGCCTTCACGGTGGCCAGCGCATCACCACCTTGCGCCCCCACGCCAGGGATCAGCAAAGGCAGGGTTGGCGCCAGGGCACGCACCCGATCGATCTCGGCCGGGTAAGTGGCGCCCACCACCAGTCCCAGTTGACCGTTCAGGTTCCACGGCCCCTGCGCCAGCTGGGCGATGTGTTCGTACAGCCGGGGTGTGCCGGCCACGCTGGCCAGGTGTTGTGCCTGAAAGTCATCGCCACCGGGATTGGAGGTGCGACACAGCAAAAATGCTCCTTTGTTGTGGTACTTCAGGTAGGGCTGCACCGAGTCGAATCCCATGAAGGGGGACAGGGTGACGGCATCAGCCCCGTAGCGCTCGAACGCTTCGATGGCGTATTGTTCTGCCGTGCTGCCGATGTCGCCACGTTTGGCATCCAGAATCACCGGCACCTGCGGCGCGGCCCGGCGCAGGTGCGCCACCAGCCGTTCCAACTGGTCCTCGGCGCGATGCGCGGCAAAGTAGGCAATCTGCGGTTTGAAGGCCATGGCCAAGTCGGCTGTGGCATCAACGATGGCGGCGCAAAAATCGTAAATTTTGCTGGTGTCGCCGCGCCAGACCGTGGGAAATTTGGCGGGATCGGGGTCCAGTCCGACACACAGCATGGAAGAATTCTGGCGCTCGGCCTGGCGCAACATGTCTAAAAAGTTCATGCGCCGATTGTAAGAAGTGCGCGCCGGCATGAAGTGTTGTGAATTGCTCGCACTTTTTAAGACAAAATTGGCCTGTAGCCCGGAATTTGATTACATAGATTGCTATTAAAAGCATAGTCTTCAAGAGTAGGCAAGACGGCTGCGCGGTCCGATCCGGTGGCCTGTGCAGGAAAACGATGCGGCAAAATCCCGCCATGACTCAAGCCACCCCCCAAGCGCCTGCCTTCACGCTCTACGACGAACCCGGCCACCTGATTCGCCGCGCCCAGCAAATTGCCGTATCCAAGTTCCACGAGGTGCATGGCCGCCAGGTCACGCCGATCCAGTACGCCATCCTGCGCACACTGTTTGAGTCGCCGGGGGTGGACCAGGTCACGCTGGCGCAGCTGATTGCGCTGGACACCTCCAGCACGGCTGACATCGCCACCCGGCTGGAGGCCAAGGGCTGGATCCTGCGCGAGGTGCTGCCGCGCCGTCAGCGCAGCCTGTCGCTCACCCCGGCGGGTGAAGCGGTCTTGCAGGGCATGCGCTCAGGCATTGAGCAGATGTACCTGGGCATGATGGACAGCCTGGACGGCACCGAGCAGCGCGAGTTCATGCGCCTCTTGCGCAAGTTTGTGCATTTGAATGACCCGCAAAACAAACCGATGGATGCCACAACCAAGGGTTAATCCCGAGCAAATTAGGCTGGTGTTGTGTTTTGTCATTCAGTACAATGAATGACATTCAGCATACTGAATGAATTTGCTGCCAACCGCCCGTGCCTGCCTGGTTGCAGGACTTTTTGAACCAACGAGGTCTTCATCATGTTCCCCAAAAACACCTGGTACGTTGCCGCCACCCCCAACGAAATTGACGAAAAGCCGCTGGGCCGCACCATCTGCGGCGAGCGTATCGCCTTCTATCGCGGTGAAGAGAACAAGGTGGCTGCTGTCGAAGACTTCTGTCCGCACCGCGGCGCACCCTTGTCGCTGGGCTACGTGTCCGAAGGCAAACTGGTGTGCGGCTACCACGGTCTGGAAATGGGCTGCCAAGGCAAAACCATTGCCATGCCGGGCCAGCGAGTGCGCGGCTTTCCTGCGATCAAAGCCTACCCGGTGGTGGAGCGCTACGGCTTCATTTGGGTCTGGCCGGGTGATGCCGCCCAGGCGGATGAAGCCAAGATCCCCCACATGGCGTGGTACGACAACCCCGAGTGGGCCTATGGCGGCGGCCTGTACCACATCAACTGCGACTACCGCCTGATGATCGACAACCTGATGGACCTGACGCACGAGACCTATGTGCACGCCACCAGCATCGGCCAGAAGGAGATTGACGAAACCCCCTGCAAGACCACGGTCGAGGGCGACATGGTCATCACCAGCCGATTCATGAGCGGCATCCTGCCCCCGCCATTCTGGAAAGCCGCGTTGCGGGCCAATAACCTGGCCGACGACGTGCCGGTGGATCGCTGGCAAATCTGCCGCTTCACCCCTCCCAGCCACGTCATGATCGAAGTGGGGGTGGCGCACCAGGGCCACGGCGGTTATGACGCGCCCAATGACAAGAAAGCCTACAGCCTGGTGGTGGACTTCATCACCCCGGAGACCGAGACCTCGATCCACTACTTCTGGGGCATGGCGCGCAAATTCAACCCGACCGACAAGGCACTCACCGCCACCATCCGCGAAGGCCAGGGCAAGATTTTTGGTGAAGACCTGGAGATGCTGGAGCGCCAGCAAAAGAACCTGCTGGCCCACCCCGAGCGTGCCTTGTTGATGCTCAACATTGATGCCGGTGGCGTGCAGTCGCGCAAGATCATTGACCGGCTGGTGGCGGCCGAAAAATCCCAGTCCGCAGTGTGAGGACAAGGCCATGAGCAAGGCACCCACCCTCGCCGTTCGCGTGGCACGCAAAGCCATGGAAACCGCCGACATTTGTACGCTGGAACTGGTAGCGCAAGACGGCGCAGCGCTGCCAGGCTTCTCCGCGGGCTCGCATGTCGACGTGCACCTGCCCGGTGGGCTGACCCGCCAATACTCGCTGTGCAACGACCCCAAGGAAAACCACCGCTACCTGATTGGTGTGCTGCGTGACCCGGCCTCACGCGGCGGCTCGCAGGCGGTGCACGACCTGGTGCAAGAGGGCCAGGTGTTGCAGATCAGCGCGCCCAAGAACCACTTTCCACTGGCGCACGAGGCCAAACGCAACCTGTTGCTTGGCGGCGGCATCGGCATCACGCCCATCCTGTGTATGGCCGAGCGCCTGGCCGTGATGGGGGCGGATTTTGAGTTGCACTACTGCACCCGCTCCATGGAGCGCACGGCGTTCCGCGAACGCATCGCAGCCTCTGGCTTTGCCGATCAGGTGCAGTTCCATTTTGACGATGGTGCACCCGGGCAAAAACTCAACCTGGGCGCACTGCTGAGCGCACCCCAAGCGGGTTGCCACCTCTACGTCTGCGGCCCTAAAGGCTTCATGGATGCGGTGCTCAAAACCGCGCGCGACCAGGGCTGGCCTGAGGGGCTACTGCACTACGAATTCTTTGCCGCCGAGGTGGCCCAGTCCGATGCCGATGCCGCGTTTGAAGTCAAGCTGGCCAGCTCCGGGCGCATCATCCCGGTGCCCAAGGACCAGACCGTGACCAAGGCGCTGTCAGCCGCTGGCGTGGAGATCCAAACCGCCTGCGAGCAAGGTGTCTGTGGCACCTGCCTGACCCGTGTGCTCGAAGGTGTTCCAGATCACAAGGACCAGTACCTCACGCCCGAAGAGCAGGCCGCCAACGACCAGTTCCTTCCCTGCTGCTCACGCGCCAAAACGGCGTGTCTGGTGCTGGATCTTTGACGTTTGAGCACCCTCCTGAGGCCTGACGGGTCAAGCCAGGAACGGTGAGTCTGGCGTTTCTGCGCCCTCATCCGCAGCGGACACGGACGGTGCGGGGGCATGGAGAGCGAGGTCGGAGTGAGAATGGCAAACTCCGTACGCTATTGAATTGGATGCATATTACGCAGTAAATACGAAGGTTGCAGGTGAAATTGCAACATGACGGATCGGTAGCCATCACTGAAAACAGAGGGAGGATTTAGGCAGACAGGCAAGCAACAGGCAACGTCTGGCGAGCATTTACGGCAATAGTCCAATGACCGGCATTGACTCACGTTAGCGGTGATCAATTCCCAAAAATCGACATCAAGAAATTGCGCATCGCCAGCACCCGCTCACTGCTGCGCAGATCACGATGAAAGACCAGCCATAACGGACGGGAGGTCACCAGCCGATCCGGTTCAACGCGTACCAAGCGTGAGTCGTCGTCGCCGACGGAGGTCGGTAGCACCACGACCCCCAGGCCCGCGCAGGCGCCAATGTATTGCAGATTCAAACTATTGCTCGCGAACACCGGTGCTTGCTTGGGAAACGCCGTGGCCAGCCACTTGGCCATCGGAAGATGCGACCATCGTTCGTTCCAGGAGATATGCGGCAGCGCGTGCCAGTCTGCTTCGCTTAGGGCATGCAAGGCGGGCCTGTAAGCGGCAAACGGTAAGTCTGCCAGTGCTTGCCCGATGTAATCACCTTCTTCATCTTTGCTTGGCCTGACAAAGCGCACGGCAATGTCCGCGTCGCGCCGGGACAGGTTGACCTGCTCCAGTCCGACGATCAGTTCAACCCGCAACCTCGGGTATTTCATAAAAAATTCGCTCAGGCGCGGTGTTATCCAATGCGCCGCCACCAGTTCCGGGCAGGCAACCCGGATATGGCCTGACCAGCGGCCGACATTGGCTGCATCTTGGGTCTGGCGCCCGAACGTGAGCATGGCTTGCTCGACTGGTAAGGCGCGCTCGTGCATGTGCTCACCGTCGGTGGTCAGGACATATCCGGTTTGACGGCGGATGAAGAGTTTGAGGCCCAACGTTTCCTCGAAAGCGTCGATTCGGCGCGACACCGTAGCAGGGGAGACGCCTAGTACGCTCGCCGCATGGGTCAAGCCGCCGCCGCGCGCGACGGCCAGGAAATAGCGTAGATCGTTCCAGTCATCCATATTTGAAAAATAAACTATCGAATTTTGCTGTAGTTTTCTGAATTCAGAAAACAAATAATACGCCGAATCTTGTGGAGGAAATTCATCATGGATCCGGTTTCAAGCACACGCTCGGTTTATGTCATGCTCATATTCAGCACCCTGTTCTGGGGCTCCAATTTCAATCTGGGAAAGTACGTGCTCGACGCGGTCGATCCCTTGGCCGCCGCCGCTTGGCGTTTCTTGCTGGCAGCGGGGCTGATGGTGCTTGTGGTTCTTTTCAAAGAGCGGCCAGACTGGCAGGGAATCCGTCGTAATCTTCCGGCGCTGTTCATCATGGCGCT
>NZ_JAQTWM010000186.1 GCF_028689305.1 Rhodoferax sp.
TGGTGCGCAAGCGCCCGCCCGGCCTGCCCGAAGACCCGCCGCCCGGCCCGATCAGCCTGAATGAGGTGGCGCAGCTGCCGCTGGTCATCCCTAGCCGGCCCAACGCCATTCGCATGCACATCGAATCAGAAATGGCCAACATCGGCTGCCGCCTGAACATGGCGCTGGAGATTGACGGCGTGTCGGCCATCCTGGACCTGGTGGCCGACGGCGCCGGCTGCGCCGTGCTGTCACGCAACGCCGTGCTCAACTCGATCCGCCCCTCGGCCTTCACCACCCAACCCATCCACGACCCGGTGCTGCGCACCAAGGTATCCCTGGCCACCAGCTCCCTGCGCCCAGCGACCCTGACCCAGCAGACCACGCTGGCGTTGATCCAGCAGACGGTGGGGGAAATCGTCAAGGCCTAAGGGGCGGCACCTCCAATCATCGAACCGGCCTTCCAGTCGCTTGGACAGCTTTGGATGCGGCATCAGGCTTAGGTGCCGGAGTCACCCCGTCCGCCCAGCATTGCCGGGTGGCGCTAGCAAGTCCTTGGGCCGTTGGAAAAGCGGTCTCCCACCAGACAAGCATTGCGCAGTGCCATCCCGCCTCAAGAAATTTTGACTGATTCCGGGCACCATTTATACAGTTTACCTGTATATTATGGATGCCTGCAGCCTGCCGGAAAGCAGGCAGGTGTCTCGACAGGAGCAAGTGATGAAGAATGATCCAAACAAGCAAGTCGTACAGCGGTTCAACTTGGAGGTGATCCAGAACGGACGGCGCGAAGTCTTTGATGAATTGATGGCACCCAATTTTGTGAACCATTCGGCCCCCCCAGACGCACCAACCGGCCGGGAGGGGATGTGGCAGACGTTCCAGAATGTGCTGCGCCCCGGGCTCTCCGGGTTGATGGTCACGATTCACGACCAGGTCTGCGAGGGTGACAAGGTATCGACGCGAAAAACCATCACAGGCACCCATACCGGCGATCTGATGGGCATCGCCGCTACGGGTCGGTCGGTAGCGATTGAGGTGATGGATGTCGTCAGGATCGAGCACGGCCAGTATGTTGAGCATTGGGGCATCAATACTTTGCCAGCCACGTTGGCCCAGTTGCGCGCGCCATGACTGACCGCCAGGTTCCGGTGAAGAAAACCCGCCCCGCCAAGGAAGAAAATGCCGGCGCCTTTGATCCGACCGATGCAGCGGCGGTGGCCGCCGCGTTGCGCCATACCGTGGGACGGTTCGTCCGCGTGGTTCGCAGCCGCAGCGGCACGCCGACAACAGCACAGAGCGACGTGCTGGCTCAGTTGGACCGCGACGGCCCGACGAGTGTGACCCGGCTGGCCGCCGCACGCGGCGTGAAACATCAAAGCATGCGTCTGGTGGTGTCCAGGCTCGCTGAACTTGGTTTACTGGAATTAAACGCAGACCCCGGCGACCGCCGCAGCCAGCGCGTCTCAATAACCCACAAAGGGAGCGAGGAGATCAAGAAAAATCAGGCCGCACGGGCTGCTTACCTGACAGAACTTCTTAAAACAAAGCTGAGCGCGACGGAACTCGCTCTACTTGGCGATGCGGTCGTCCTACTGGAACGGTTAAGCAACAACATGGACTGACTGCACCACATGCAGATTCCCCAGCAGACCACGCTGCGCTGATCCGGCAGACGGTGGGGGAACTTGTGAAGCCGTAGAGTGAAAGGGGGAGATGTTGGCGGCGAATGAGGGCGTGGTGTGCGCAGCCTGGGATGTGATGGCACTACATTTTTAATAGCCACATACCAATAATCTGCATCAGCCACAGGCAAATGTTGTTAACAAACTCCCCCTCTTTCCCCCCACTCACCGCCCCTCCAGCATCAGCCTGGTTTTCTCAAGCTCTTGTTGCAACACCTCAGCATCCGGCAACACCGTTTTGTAGTTCGCTGCCATGATCTTGTTGGGCAGGCCGTCCAGCGCGTAGCGGGCCAGGGCATGCCCTTTGTCGGCGCACAGGATCAGCCCAACCGGCGGGTTTTCATCGGGCAGAGTCCAGTTTTCCTTGGCGTAGTTGCAATACATGTGCATCTGGCCCACGTCGGCATGGGTGAGGCTGCTGAGCTTCAGGTCGATGATGACCAGGCAGCGCAGGCGGCGGTGAAACAGCAGCAGGTCAACGCGGTACCAAGTCTGGTCAATGCGCAGGCGGCGTTGTCGGCCGACAAAGGTGAAGTCGCCGCCCAGCTCCAGCAAGAAGTCTTCCAGGCGCTGGATCAGGGCTTCTTCAAGCTGGCTTTCGGAATACTCGTCCTTGAGGTTCAAGAACTCCAGCACGTAGGGGTCTTTGACGGCTTCGTCTGGCGTGATCGCATCTTCTGGCTTGGCCACCGCGCCTTTGGTCAGCATGGCGGCTTTGTTTTTGGACAAGGCGGTGCGCTCGTAAAACTGGCTGCCAATCTGGCGGTCCAGCTGGCGCACGCTCCAGCCGCCACGCAAGGCTTCGGTTTCATAAAAGTGGCGGGCGTGCTCGTCTTTGACCGACAGCAGGCGCACATAGGCTGACCATGGCAGGGGGAAGGCTTGCATGAGCTCTGCAAGCGTCAATTTCCGAGACAGTGTCTCGGAAATCACGC
>NZ_JAQTWM010000023.1:0-43342 GCF_028689305.1 Rhodoferax sp.
TTTTGCGCCAGAGCAGGCAGCCCATAGACTTGGCGAACGATTTATTTTTTTAAACAACCCATGCCACAAAACCCATTGACCCTTTTGGTTGACTTGAAGGAGCAACAAACATGGTGACCTGCTACCTGCGTTACATCATTGACCCGTACAAGCTCAAGGAATTTGAGCACTACGGCAAGCTCTGGATTCCCCTGGTCGAGAAGTTTGGCGGCCAGCACCACGGCTACTTTCTGCCCTCAGAAGGGGCCAGCAACGTGGCCTTGGCGATGTTCAGCTTTCCCAGTCTGGCGCTGTATGAGGACTACCGAATCCGATCTTTGCAAGACCCGCAGTGCCAGGCGGCCTTCCAATACGCCGAAGACACCCGCTGCTTCATCAGTTATGAGCGCAGTTTTTTCAGACCGGTTTTCGGGTAAAGGGAAATCCCATCCACACACACCGGTCTGAAGGCGCTGGGCCGCCGGTCAGGACCTGCGCCAGCTGTGGTAGCGCTCCAGCCAGGCCAATACTTTTTGCGGTGCATGGGCTCGCTTCCATGCACCGGCGACGTATTTGTTGGCTTCTGCCAGGGTGGGGTAGGCATGGAGGGTACCGAGGATCTTGTTGAGTCCCAGGCCGTGTTTCATGGCCAGTACAAACTCGGCCAGCAAGTCCCCCGCGTGTTCACCAACGATGGTCACCCCCAGAATCCGATCCTTGCCTGGAACCGTCAGGACCTTGACAAAACCATGGGCAACACCATCGGTGATGGCACGGTCCAGCTCATCCAGGCCGTACCTGGTCACCTCGTAGGGGATAGCCTTTTCTTTGGCATCCTGCTCGTTCAAGCCCACGCGCGCCACCTCGGGGTCGATAAAGGTCACCCAGGGCACGACCGAATAGTCGACCTTGAACTTTTTGAAATCACCAAACAGTGCGTTCACGGCGGCATACCACGCCATGTGGCCGGCGGTGTGGGTGAATTGATAGGGGCCAGCCACGTCACCGGCAGCATAGATGTTGGGGTACAGGGTTTCCAGATAATCATTCACGCCGACAGTGCGCTGGGTGGGAATCCCCAGCGCTTCCAGACCATAACCCTGCAAGCGGGCAACCCGTCCCACGGCGCAGAGCAATGCGTCGAATTCAATGCGTTGCTCCTGACCCTGATGCTCCACCACGATGAATTTGCGATCACCGGCACGTTCACACCGCAAAGCCTGGTGGTCTGTCAACACGTCGATGCCATCGCGCATCAGGGCGGCACGGGCCAGGTCGGAGACCTCGACGTCTTCACGGATCAGGAGGCGAGCGGCCATCTCGATCTGGGTCACCCGGGAGCCCAGGCGGGCAAAACACTGCGCCAGCTCACACCCAATCGGGCCGCCACCGAGCACCACCAGACGCGCTGGCGGCGCATCCAGCTTGGCAAATTCCTCCCACAAGGTGTCGCTGGTGACATAACCGACGTCCTCAAGTCCAGGCAATGGCGGCACCCAAGGCCGTGCCCCGGCAGCGATGACGATGGCGCGCGTGGTCAGCCGTTGGGTGCCGCCATGGTTCAGCTGGATGTCAACCGTCCATGGATCGATGATGCGGGCCTGACCTTCAAGAACCTCCACACCCAGTTGCGTGTAGCGCGCCACGCTGTCATGCGGAGCCACTTCGGCAATCACCTTCTGCACCCGGGCCATGACCTTGCGAAAGCTGAGCTTCGGCTCAGAGGCGCTCAGGCCGTAGTGCTCGGCATGACGCATCTGGTAGGCCACACGCGCCGACTTGATCAGGGCCTTGCTCGGCACACAGCCATAGTTCAGGCAGTCCCCCCCCATTTTGTGCGCTTCAACCAGCGTCACCTTGGCTTTGACCGCCGCCGCAATGTAGGACGTCACCAAACCGGCGGCACCACCACCGATGACGATCAGGTTGCGGTCAAAGATGCGCGGCCGTTGCCATTGGGCATACACGCGGCGACGCTGCAGAAGCGCCATGACCTGTTTGGCCAGCATAGGAAAAATGCCGAGCAATGCGAAGGACAGCAACAGGCCGGGCGACACCAAGCCAGACAAACTGGTGATGCGGGCCAGCTCGGTGCCAGCGTTGACATAAACCAGCGTGCCGGCCAACATGCCCAGCTGGCTGACCCAGTAATAGCTGACGGTTCGAACCGGCGTCAGGCCCATCAGCAAGTTGATCAAGAAAAACGGAAAGATGGGCACCAGTCGCAAGGTGAACAAGTAAAGGGGGCCGTCTTTGGTCATGCCATCATTGATGGCTTGCAGACGATCACCAAAACGACGCTGGAGCACATCACGCAGCACATGACGTGAAGCCAGAAACGCCAGCGTCGCCCCGATGCTCGAAGCAAACGACACGATCAAGGTGCCCATGAACAAGCCAAACAAGGCCCCGGCAGCCAGCGTCAAAATCACCGCACCCGGCAGCGATAGCGCCGTGACCATCACGTAGACGGCAAAAAAGATCATGCCAACACGGACCGGAGACGCCGCACGTTGTGCTTCAAATTGCCCGAGATTGGCTTTCATGCCGTCCAGGGTCAGATAGTGGTGCAAATCCAGCGCCAGGAACCCCCAGGCCAGCAAGGCAGCGGTGCCGAGAATCAGTATTTTTTTCATGGGTTGCCCATAGGCGTTTTGACTTCGGTGAGGCAACAAACGATGTCCCTGTACAGACATCGTCGGGCGTGATATCCGGATTCTTACATTGCGGACGAGCGGCAGGCCTGATGGGACAGCCATCAGCCGCGAACTCAGCGGCCATAACTGCATCCCGCCTGTCCTGGGCCACAGCAGCAACCACATTTCCGATACGCGACAGGCATGTGACCGGCCCTGCGGCAGAGGGTCAGGCAACGAAGCGCACCACCTTGGCCAGCACCCGTTCATCCTTGAGTATCTTGGCATGGCCCAGGTTTTCGGTAGCCAGCAGCTGCGCGCCGGCAATGGCGCGGCTGTAGGCCAGGCCGTCAGCAAAACCATTGATGCGGTCGCCACGGTCATGCACCACCAGCGTCGGCACGGAAATGCGCGGCCCCACAGCCTGGGGTTCGAACTGCGGCATGAGAATACCCTCGCGCGCTTCGATGCGCTGCTGCATGGCTGCGCGTGTGGCTTCGTTCAGACCGAACATGCGAGCGAACAGCCGGGTGTACTCATGCGGTGAAGCCGGCGGCGCCAGCAGCACCAGCCGCTGCGATTGCACACCGCGACTGATAGCGTAGGCAGCTGCATTGGCGCCAAGCGAATGCGCCACCACGGCGTGCAGCGTGTGTCCCTGCTGCTGCAGGCGCGCGGCCAGGTATTCCACGGCACGAGCAAACTGCGGCAGGTTGCTGACCATACCGGTGCTGCGTCCGTGCGCCGGCATGTCCACCATGACTGGCTGCAGACCCTGGGCACGCAACGCCTCTGCCAGCGCCAGCATCTGGCCAGCGTGACCGCCCCAGCCATGCACCAGCAGCACGATCGGCCCGGGGGCGGCGGTGGCTCGTGTGTAGAGTGTCAGGCTGGCACGTTCGAACGGCCAGCGTTCGGTCTGCCAGCCGGTCTGCCAGTTTCGATGCTGGCTCAGCCCGCTGAACGGACGCACCGGCAGCGGCGTGCCGAACAAGCGGTAGGCGGCGTGCACGGCCAAGCTGGGCCACAGGCGCTGCGAGGCGCCCAGGCCCAGGCGGAACAGTCGCATGGCAGGACTCTTGCTGAAGTAGGTCGGGGACGATGTTGAGGCGGGGGATGTCATGGCAGTATCCTGCGAGTGTGTGGTGTGACGCGACCTGGGTTGGGCTCAGTAGAAAATCCAGTCGTTGTTGTTGCGCGGCAGATTGCGCACCAAGGCGAAGACGGCGATCACGCCACGAATCAGCAGATAGAGGCCGAGACTGAAAATGACAATCCACATGGCAATTCCTTTCTTAGCACGATTGTGCGAAATTTAAGAAAAAATAGGGCAAACATCAGGAGCAACGGATTGGCAGGGGTTAAGGCTGGTAGCTCTGCAGCAAGCGCTGCCAGGTGGCCCTGGCACGCTCAGCGGCAGTCGGGTCGCGCAGGAAACGTGCGTCGTGCAACAGGCCAATGGCAATGCCGTAGATCTCGCCGACCAGTTGTTCTGGCATGGTGTCCGGTTTCAGGTGGCCGGCTTCCACCGCCTGTAACACGGTACGGCGCAAGGCGGCACGCCAGCGTGAAATTTCCTGGAACAACAGGTCACGCAGCTCACCTTCGCGGTCATCCAGCTCGAAGGCGCCAGCGGTGAAAATGCAGCCGCTTTGGACTTCGACGTCACGCATGCGCACGATCCAACGCTGCACAATTTCGTTCAGCCGCGGTAGTCCCTGGGGCTTTTGCATCGCGGGCACAAACACGTCGGCCAGGAAACGCCGACCGAATTCCTCAATCACCGCCTTCTGCAATGCCTCGCGCGAGCCGACGCGCGAGAACACGCCGCTTTTGGACAGGCCAATGCGATCAGCCACCGCCTGCAACGTCAGGGCTTCCAACCCCTCGGCCGCGGCGAGGTCGAGCGCAGCACCGACGATGGCGGTGCGTGTCATTTCGCTCTTGGCGGTTTTGGCTTCCAGATTCATGATGTACATAATTTAGCACACTTGTACGAAATTACAAAATACCCCAAACATTGGGCAATAGGTGGTTTCCAGCCATCTTCGATGTGAACCACGGCAACGTGTCGCCTGGCATGGGGGTCTGCCCTACTTGTTCACCTTTGGACCATTCGGTCGGCAAACAACCCCATTTCCGATAGACGCTCGCGCAACAACTTGATCATCAACACTTCGCCTCCCTTCGTTTCCGCTGCCCGGTCTCCTACCGCGCCACGCGACCCCATTCCATTTCGTAGGTTGTCACCAGCACCTGGTTCGACAGGCGGTTGACCTCGGCTGGCACGCGGGCCATGTCCAGCGGGAAGTCAAACAACGTCGGCAGGCTGTGCAGGTCCAGGAAACGCAAGCCAGCGGGCAGCGCAGTGGGCAGGCGGTAGGGTCTCCGGCTGGCAACCACATAACCCCATTCGCCAAAACTCGGCACATGTGCATGGTAGGGCGTGGCCGTCAGGCCGGCTGACTCGATGGTGGTCACCACGGTCCAGAAGCTCTGGCGTGCCACCAGCGGTGAAGTGGTCTGGATCACCGCATAGCCGCTGGCCGCCAGGTGTTTGTCCAGCAGGGCGTAAAACGAGTTGGTGTAGAGCTTGCCGATGTTGAAGTTGGTCGGGTCGGGGAAGTCCACCACGATCACGTCAAACACCTCCGGCGTGTGCTCCAGCCAGCTGAAAGCGTCGGCATTCACCACTTTGACCTTCGGTGACTGCAGGGCACCACCGTTGAGTGCCGAGAGCACCGGCTGATGTGTGAACAGCTCGGTCATGGCCGGGTCCAGCTCGATCAGGGTGACACTCCCGACGCCGGGGTATTTGAGGATTTCGCGCACCGCCATGCCATCGCCGCCGCCCAGTACAGCGACTTTTTTCGCCCCCCCATTGGCCGCATAAGCCGCCATCACCGGGTGTACCAGGGCCTCGTGGTAACGGTATTCGTCACGCTGGGCAAACTGCAGGTTGCCATTGAGAAACAAGCGGTAGCCGGCACGCCCCTCGCCCGGGCCATGGCTGACCACAATCCGCTGGTACGGTGTGGTCTGGGCAAACACCACCCGGTCCTGGTACAGCTTGTCTTCCGCCCAGGTGGTCACGTGGTCGGCGCCAGCCAGGCCCGCCGCCAACGCGGCAAGCGTGAGTCCGCAGGCCAGGGCGTGCGCCCGCAAGCGGCGCAGCTCATGACGAAACAGCCACAACGCCCATACCGCCACGCCGGCATTCATCAGACCAAACAACAGACCGGTTCGCACCAGCCCCAGCTGCGGCACCAACAACAGCGGAAACGCCAGCGACACCGCCAGCGCGCCCAGGTAGTCAAAGGTGAGCACTTGTGACACCAGGTCTTTGAGCGCCACATTGCGCTTGAGGATGCGCATCACCAGCGGAATCTCCAACCCCACCAGCGTACCGACCACCAGCACCAGCCCGTACAGCAGCAGCCGGAAGGCACCAGGCAACATGGCATTGGCGACAAACAACAGCGCCGGCAAGCAGCCCCCCACCAGGGCGACCAACAGTTCAATGCGTAGAAAATGGGCTGGTAACTGGCGCTCGAAAAAGCGCGACAGATACGAACCAATCCCCATGGCAAACAGGTAGCTGCCGATGATGGTGGAAAACTGCAGGACCGAGTCGCCCAGCAGATAAGACGCCAGCGCCCCTGCCGCCAGTTCGTACACCAGCCCGCAGGCCGAGACGACAAACACCGAGGCCAGCAGCGCCACCTCCAGCGGGCGCGGCCCGCCTGACCCCGCCACCGCCATCAGTGGATGGCGGCCGCCACGATCAGACAGATGCCCAGCGACATGGCTGCCACCACCATGGCCAGCGCCTTGTTTTGTTTCTCAACGATTTCTTCCCACAGGTTGTAGGGCGTGAGTTTGTCAATGACGATGAAGGCCAGCCAGAAAATGACCACCCCCATCAGCGCAAATACCAGTGAGCCCAGCAACACCCCCGGCCTGATCCATTCCATACCCATGCTGATCTCCTTCAAAAATGTGAATGACAACCACGTCTCATTTGTGTCCACCGCCACTGGAAAAACCACCAAATGACCCGCCCGAACTGCGTGAGCTGCTGCTGTAGGACGACGAGCAGTTTTCCACCGCCGGATCACAGCTGGAACAGCGGCTGATCAGCATGGCCAGCAACAGCAACACCACAAAGATGACGATCAGCGTGCGCACACTCATGGCGGCGTTGGCACTGGCCGGGCCAACATCCCCCCGCTGGAACAGGTCTTTCTTCTCATCCAGCTTGAAGGCCTCGGCCACCTTGGCACTGTCGATCTTGCTGCCAAGCGACCAGACCTGTTCCGTCGCCGATTGCTCCAGCGACAGCAGGTTGGCACCGCTGGCAAAGTCGCGATTGGCGGTACGTTGCCCGCGTGTGACCTGCCAGTAGAACTCGCCCAGTGCGTAAGTCGTCTCGGCATCGTAGCTCTCTTTGAGCCGGTAAGTGGTTCCCAGGTAGGCTGCGGTCTGGCCGTTGCTGCTCAGCACAGGAGCGCCGGTGGCGGGTTTGACCACACTCCAGCCCTCGGTGGAATCCACCAGAAAAATGAAACCCCGCTTCTGGTTGTAGAGCAGATATTCTTCCCAGCCAAAGTGTTCGTCCGGGTCACTGGGGTCCACACCCATGCGGTGCTGGAAACCCACCACCTGCCAGGACCGGCCCTGCAGCTGACCCACACTGCCCAGGGCAATCAAAGGCTGCACCGGCTCGTCCTGGATGGCGTGTTTGAGCTCGCCGCCTATACCTTGTGACACATCAATCAGGCTGTTGCAGGCCCCACAGGTGATGCTCTGGCTGGTGGCCAGCGCCACCGTCACCGGCGCGCCGCAGTTCGGGCAATTGAACTGGCGGCCGGCCTCGGTTTTGGCCGATTCGTCCCGCAGGCCAGTAAGCTGCAGGTCTTCCAGCTGCACCGACTGGCCCAGAGCCACGGTTGGCGGTTGACTGCCGTAGTCCAGGCTCAGCACCGCTGCGTTGCTCTGGCTGCGCAACTCCACCATGGCAAACGACTGGCCCAGCGCGGGCAGATGTGGCAACTCGCCTTGCGCGGCCAGCAACATCACCGGCGTGTTGGCCGCCACGCTGAAGGACTGGCCATTGATGGTGGTGCTGGCGCCAACGCGGAAACGCTCGGCGGGCGGCAACTCACGCGGCACGGCCTGAGGGACGGCCCACACATAAGCGCCGTTGTCTTCACTCAGGTAGGCGCTGCTGCCGTCTGCCAGCACGGCATGCCATTCGGTCCAGGTGCCTTCAGGGTATTTGTATTGCAGCCGCCCCACCAGGGTAAATGCCTGGCCCTGCCACTGACCCGCGCTATGCAACTGCAGCGGGCTGTGGTCTTCAAACAGCTCGGCCATCTTGCCGATGCGTGAGAGGGTCTCGCCATCACGCACGATGCTGCTCTGGCAGTAGCCACAGACCGCATGGGTAGACTGCGCGCTGGCAAACGCCACGGGCGCGCCGCAGCCCGGGCAAGGTGCACGGTAATGGCGCTGACTGGGGCTAGTGGCCATGCGCCTGTCTCCCCATGCGACCCATTCGGGGGTACTTCTTCATAGACCCGATCAAAAAACAAGCCATGGCAGGCTGCAAAACCGGTTCAAACCAGTTTTTTCAACAGTTCCGCCTTCTTCGCATCAAACTCTGACTGCGTCAGGATGCCCTTGGCCTTGAGATCACCCAATTTTTCCAGCGTGGCCATCACCTCTTCAGGCTTCACACTGGCCACTGACGCTGCGGCAGCCGGAGCAGACTGCAAGCCGGCGGCCAGGTTCTGCGCCAGCACCTGACCCAGCGCCACGCCGGCGCCCAGCCCCATGGCGTCACCGGCAATGCCGCTGCCGCCGCCTGATCCGGCGCCTTCAGCAAACTTTGGAATGGCTTGTGCCGTCTGGTACTGCATGAACTTGCCCATGTCGTTGCCAACCATGCCCATGCCGATTTTTTGATCCAGCACCTTTTGCAACTCTTCGGGCAATGAGACGTTCTGCACCGTCATGCCGTCGAGTGTCAAACCGATCTTCTCGAATTCGGGCGCCAGCTGGCGTGTCAGCGCCTGGGCGAAGCTGAGTTGATTGGCCGCCAGATCCAGAAAGGCGATGCCACTGCTGGCCACGGCGTTGCTGATGTTCTGCAACACCAGGCCACGCAACTGGCCGTCGACGTCCGCCGTCTCATAACGCTCGCGGGTGCCCGACACCTGGGTATGGAACAGTTTCGGGTCGGCGATGTGGAAGTTGTAGTTGCCAAAGGCACGCAGGCGCACCGCGCCAAAGTCAGCATCGCGGATGGTGATTGGCTGCGGGGTGCCCCACTTCTGGTCGAGCTGCTGGCGTGCGCTGAAAAAATACACGTCACTCTTGAACGGGGACTCAAACAGCTTGTCCCAGTTTTTCAGGTAAGTCAGCACCGGCAGGGTTTGTGTGGTGAGCGTGTAGGTGCCGGGACCAAACACGTCGGCGACCTTGCCTTCGTTGACAAACAGCGCCATCTGCGACTCGCGCACCACCAGCTGGGCACCGTTCTGGATTTCCATCTCGGCCATCGGGAAACGCCAGACCAGTGTGCCATCGTCGTCTTCGGTCCACTGAATGATGTCGATGAACTGTTTCTTGATGAAGTCCATGAGTGCCATGTGCTGCTCCTAAGGGGATGATGCTGCGGCAATGATACACAGGCCCCAAATGACAACGCCCACCCTGGCAACTCTGCCAGGGTGGGCGCGCATCGCCGCCAGTTGAACCGGCTGCGATTTATTCGGCCACGCTCACACGCACCACTTGCTCGCCGGCCATCGGATTGGCGGACTGCGTCTGGGCCATCATGACCGGTGCCGGACGGGTGACCCGGCCAAAGCCACGGCTGGCCAACTCGCGGCGCACCGCCTCGACACGGGCCAGATCCTGCGCGTTGCCACTGCGGCGGTATTGCGCCTGGGCTTTTTGCAGCGTTTGCATCAGGGAAGCCACTTCATGTGACATCACCGGCGTCTGCGGATTGGCTGTGGCAACCTGAACCACGGGTTGAACCGGGCTGGCGGCAGCGCCTTCCTGTGCCAGTGCGGAACCGGCGGTCACTGCCAACAACAGCGTCAACAACAGAGAAGAAAAAGATTTGTTCATGAAAAACTCCCAGATCGGTGAAAAAGTCAGCCAGTCACAAAAACCGGCCCCAAGTCTTAATGTGACCCGAAGGTAACGCACTTTTTTGGCCCCTTCATGACAAACGTAACGCCCCGGCCTCTGGCGTGACATTGGTTACAAGTGCTTGCAATTGGCGGCTGTTTTGTCCGGGATAAGCGACGTTGCAGCCCGGTTTGGGCTATGCTCACCGGCAGTTTTCAAAGTTTTTGACATGTCTTGGTCGCCCACCACCACCGCATCCCCCGCTCGTCTCCAGGTCCCTGCCATGTTGCTGGCCGCAGGTCGCGGCGAGCGCATGCGGCCCCTGACTGATCGTTGTCCGAAACCCCTGCTGCTGGTGCGGGGCAAGTCCCTGCTGCAATGGCAACTGGAGGCGCTGCTGCGTGGCGGCTGTCACCGGGCCGTCATCAATACCGCCTGGCTGGGCGACCTGATTCCCGACACTTTTCAAAGCCATTTTGCCATCCAGCCCGGACAAAATAAGCCTGACATGCTATTAAATATAGAGCAAATTCAGATCAGCTATTCCCACGAGGGGCGTGATTTTGGTGCGGCATTGGAGACTGCTGGCGGCATCTGCCGCGCCCTGCCACTGCTGTGCCCGCCAGCCGTTGAAGGCGGCGGCGAAGTGTTCTGGGTGCTGGCCGGTGATGTCTTCACGCCTGGTTTCGAATTCAATGGCCAGGCGGCCGCGCGTTTTGCGCGCAGTGGCCTGCTGGCCCATTTGTGGCTGGTGCCCAATCCGGCGCACAACCCGCGCGGCGATTTTGGGCTGGATGCCGCCAGCGGACTGGCGCTGAACCTCGCCGCCGACGACCCGCGCCCGCGCTACACCTATTCCACCATCGGTCTGTACCACCGCGCCCTGTTTGCGCCACCCTGGTGTCCCATCCCCGCGGGCAACCCGCAAGGCACCAAGGCCGCACTGGCGCCGCTGTTGCGCGCCGCCATGGACCAGGGCCTGGTGTCGGCTGAGTTGTACACCGGTGATTGGACCGATGTCGGCACCCCGCAGCGGCTGGCCCAGCTCAACACCGACTGAAAAATCTTGCTACCCTTGGGCCTCGGCCGGTTTGGCTGACCCGCCTTCACTTTCCACCTCACCAGACTCACTTATGACTGTTTCCAGCAACTCCGTTTATGCCCGGCGCCGCGCCGAACTGGCCCGCCAGATTGGCCCGGGTGGCATTGCCGTCGTGCCCACCGCTTCCGAGCAGCAACGCAACCGCGACAGCGACTTTCTGTTTCGCCACGACAGCTATTTCTACTACCTCTGCGGCTTTACCGAACCCAAAGCGTGGCTGGTCATCACCGGCGACGGTCACACCACCCTGTTTTGCCAGCCCAAGGACCTGGAGCGCGAAATCTGGGACGGCCTGCGCCTGGGGCCGGAGGCGGCGCCGCCAGCCCTCGGTGTGGATGCCGCGTTCTCGGTGACCGAACTGGATACCCGGCTGCCCGGCCTGCTCGACGGGTGCCAGACTGTCTGGTACCCGTTTGCCATCCACCCGGGGCTGGAGTCGCGCATGGACGGTTGGCTGGGCAGTTTGCGCACCCGCGTGCGTTACGGCACGCTGTGCCCGCAACAGCAGCACGACCTGTGTGCCGTGCTGGATGAGATGCGTCTGGTCAAGGACACGCATGAACAGGCCATCATGCGCCGCGCCGCGCAGATCAGTGCCCGCGCCCACATCCGCGCCATGCAGCGTAGCGCCCGGATGCTGCGGGCCGGCCAGGAAGTGCGTGAGTACCACCTGGATGCCGAGTTGCTGCACGAGTTTCGCCAGTGTGGCTCGCAGTACCCCGCCTATGGCTCGATCGTGGCCGCCGGGGCCAACGCCTGCGTACTGCATTACCGGGCTGACGCTGGCCTGGTGAGAGACGGCGAGCTGGTCCTGATCGACGCCGCCTGCGAGTTGGACGGCTACGCCAGCGACATCACCCGCACCTTTCCGGCCAACGGCAGCTTCACCGGCCCCCAACGCACCTTGTATGAACTGGTTCTGGCCTCGCAGGACGCCGCGGTGGCGGCCACCAAGGCCGGCGCCCGGTTCACCGACCCGCATGACGCCACCGTCAAGGTGCTGGCGCAGGGCATGCTGGACGTCGGCCTGCTCGATAAAAACAAGGCGGGCACACTCGACGATGTGATCGAGAACCGCAGCTACTTCCCGTTTTACATGCATCGCACCGGCCACTGGCTGGGCATGGACGTGCATGACTGCGGCGCGTATACCGAACCCTCGGAAATTGGCCAGGTCAGCACCCGCAAGGACGCCTTGACTGGCGACATCATCCGCAACCGGCCAGCACGCATCCTGCGCGCCGGCATGGCGCTGACGATTGAGCCCGGCATCTATGTCCGCCCCAGCGCGAATGTGCCCGAGCAGTTCCACAACATCGGCATCCGCATCGAGGACGATGCCCTCGTGACCGACTCGGGCTGCGAACTGATCACCCGCGACGTGCCGGTGCAAGTGGCCGAGATCGAGGCGCTGATGCGCTGAACCGTGCCCCATTCCGCCACGACCTCAACCACGCCCGACACCATGCCATTACAGACCTCTGAGCAACTTGCCGCATTTTTCAACCAGCACGGGGTGCGTGATGTGGAGTGCATCTTTCCCGACATGTCAGGCTACCCGCGCGGCAAGCTGATGCCTGCTGCCAGCTTTGCCGCCGGCGCCGAGCTGCGCATCTGCCAGGCCATCCCGATGCAGGCGATCACTGGCGAGTATTCGTACAACCCGGTGTTTCCCGACTCGGACCCCGACGTACGCATGGTGCCCGACCACCACACCCTGACCCTGGCACCCTGGGCCAGCGTGCCACGGGCGGTGGTGGTGCATGACTGCCTGGAGCTCAATGGTGAGTTGTGCCAATTTGCCCCGCGCAGCACCCTCAAAAAGGTGCTGACCCGCTACGCGGCACGGGGTTGGCGCCCGGTCGTCGCGCCCGAGATCGAGTTTTACCTGACCGCAGCCAACATCGACCCGGCACAGGCCTTGATGCCGCCAGCCGTGCGCGGTGGCCGCGCCGAGGTGGGACAAAGCGCCTTCAGCCTGAACATGCTCAATGAACTGGCGCCGTTCTGGGACGAGTTCCGCGCCGCGCTGGCCACACTGAACGTGGCGGCCGACACCTGGATCCACGAAGTCGGCCCGACGCAGTACGAGATCAACCTGATGCATGGCGACCCGGTGGCCGTGGCGGACCAGGCCTTCCTGTTCAAATACGCCGCCCGCGAAATTGCGCTGAAACACGGGCTCAATGCGGTCTTCATGGCCAAGCCGATCGCGGGCAGTGCGGGCAGTTCCATGCACCTGCATCAAAGTGTGGTGGATGCCGATGGGCACAACATCTTCAGCCAGAAGGACGGCAGCGAGACTGCGCTGTTTGGCCAATTCATCGCCGGGCTGCAGACCTACGGGCCGGAAGTGATGCTGATGTTGGCCCCCAACGTGAATTCTTATCGCCGCTACGTGTCGGGCAGCCAGGCTCCGGTGAATCTGCAGTGGGGTTACGACAACCGCACCACCGGACTGCGTATCCCAGCCAGTTCCTCCGCTGCACGGCGCGTGGAAAACCGTGTGGCCGGGGCGGATGCCAATCCCTACCTGGCCATCGCCGCATCGCTGGCGGCCGGTCTGGCCGGCATCGAGGCGCAATTGCAGCCCTCGCCCCCCCTGGCTGGCAATGGGTATGACGCCGCCCACGGTTTGCCGCGCAGCATGGAAGCGGCCCTGCCCAGGATGCAGCACAGCCATTGGGCCCGCGAGGTTTTTGGCGAGGATTTTGTGACCGGCTACTGCGCGGTCAAGGCCCTCGAATACGATCACTTCCTGAACGAAGTCAGCGCCTGGGAGCGGCGTTTTCTACTGCCCCAGGTTTAGCGGGGCATCGCTCCGGCAACGTCGGGGAACATCCGCTTACGTCTGCTTACAGGCCCCTGTCTGTGCCCGCCTAGAATGATTTGATGAAAAAATCAAATCAACTGTTGGGCCTCATCCTGGCTGTTGCGGCGCTTCACGGCACCGCAACAGCAGCCGATGTTGGTGTCTCGATCAATATCTCGCAACCCGGGTTTTATGGCCGTATTGACGTGGGCCGTGTGCCCTCACCCGTGGTGATCTACCCGCAACCCATCATCATTGAGCAAGCACCGGTGACAGTGGTGCGCCAGCCGATTTATCTGCGTGTGCCGCCTGGGCATGAAAAGCACTGGGACAAATACTGCCGGCGTTACAACGCCTGTGGCCAACCGGTGTATTTTGTCCAGGACAGCTGGTACCGCGAAGTTTACGCACCGCGCTACTATGGCCCGCCGGCAGGCCGGGACAACCGCCGTGATGATCGGCATGACAACGGCCATCGTAACCACAAGAAAGACAAAGGCCACGGCGGGGATTGAGCCGCCTGCTGCTTTTCATGACAACGCCATAGGGCCCGTGTTGGGCATGACCTGCATGGCAGCACGCCAGCAGGCCTGCAGGTTGTCCGCCACACATGTGACAACACCTGCATCCAGCTTGCCATCGAGCACCTGCTGGTGCAGGATCAGCAGGATGTCCTCGGGAGTCATGGCCTCACGGTAGGGCCGACGCTGTGCCAAGGCCTGAAACACATCGGCCACGGCAATGATGCGGGCCTCCAGCGAGATCGCTCCTTCACGCGTGTGGTAAGGATAACCGGTGCCATTCACACGCTCATGGTGCTGGGCGGCCCACAGAGCCACCTTTTCCAGTCCCTTGATATTGCACAGGATGTTGTAGGTGTCAAAACTGTGACGGCTCATGATGCGTTTTTCGACTTCGCTGAGTGGTCCGGTTTTTTCCAGCAGCTCATCGGGTACACGCAATTTGCCGATGTCGTGCAGCAAGCCAGCCAGTTCCAGCATGTCGCAGCGCTCTTCACTCAGCTGCAAATGTTCTCCCAGGTAACGCGCCAGGCTGGCGACACCGTCCGAGTGCTCCTTGGTGAACTGACTCTTGGCATCAACGATGCTGGAGAAGATGTGCATCAGGCTGCTCAGGTCTTCAAACGCCATGCCCTGCTGACGCGTCTCGGCCAGCCAGGTCGCCACATAACCGTTGACATGGTCACTTTCCAGCATGAACCAGAACGCTTCTGATTCAGACAACGCCATGAAGGCGTCCACCAGCTCGGGGCAGAACCAGTCACCGCGCCGGCTCAGAATTTGCTCGCGGATGTCATCCTTGCCCAGCAGGATGTCGGTGCCCGATGTCACGTATTTCAGGGTCAGCACATCCACACGGTCCACCAGGTAAATGCAGTTGGCACAACGCTTGATTTCGGGGGGTAAATCCAGGTTTTGCAGCTTGGTCCAATGGGTGTGGTGATGGCGCACGATCGGCGCCAGCGGACGCAGCAGGGCACAACTCTCCAGCAGGCAGGCGCCGATCTCGCAATGCTCACCTTCGAGCTCCCACTCCAACTGGGCCAGCTTGGCATGCACCGCCGTTTTTGACACCCCGCTGTCGTGCAGGATGGCCGCCTGAAACAGGTCGTCCAGTTGGGCCTTGGGCCACTTCAGCCACTTGCCGCATTCAGCCGCCATGAACGCCACCCGCTTGCCATGATGGATGTGTGTCACACCGACCAGATCCAGCGCGTCTGACAGCGAGTAGATGGCTTCATGCAGATTGATCTGAAACTGGGTCATGCCATACCTTTCATGGAGTCAATCGACGGTCATTATGCCCACGGCACAGCCATCATGGGCCAGAGTCAGGTCATGGTCACCAAATAATACTATTTTGATAGCTACAGACGATTTGTTTATGCGGGCTAAGGCCCGATTTCTTAGACATTTCCGCACAGAACGGCCCCCTCATCACCCGCATTGGGATGGTCTGCAACGGCTTCTACAACGCAGCGGCGGACCACCCCGACCCCGGGCATGGCGGTGACCTCCTGGCGCGGCTGCCAGGGCGGGTAAAGGCCGGGCATACAATGCCGCTCCCATACATCAACCGGCAACGCCACCGCGGTGGTGCGCTGCCGACTGTCGGAGACATCCATGCCCAACACCCCCAACAAGGCCGATGACAAACGCGCTCAACTGCGCCGCGCCGCACTCGACTATCACGAGTTCCCCACCCCTGGCAAGGTGTCGATTGCCCCGACCAAACAGCTGGTCAATCAGCACGATCTGGCACTGGCCTATTCACCGGGTGTCGCCATTCCTTGTGAGGAAATCGTCAAGGACCCGGCTGCCGCCTACAAATACACCAGCCGCGGCAATCTGGTCGCCGTGATCACCAACGGCACCGCGGTGCTGGGGCTGGGCGACATCGGCCCGCTGGCAGGCAAACCCGTGATGGAAGGCAAGGGGGTACTGTTCAAGAAGTTCGCCGGCATTGACGTCTTCGATATCGAAATCGACGAAAAGAAGGACCTCGACAAGCTGGTGGACATCATCGCCTCGCTGGAACCCACCTTCGGCGGCATCAACCTGGAAGACATCAAGGCGCCGGACTGCTTTTATGTCGAGCGCAAACTGCGTGAGCGCATGAAGATCCCGGTGTTTCATGACGACCAGCACGGCACCGCCATCACCGTCGGTGCGGCGATCCTCAACGGCCTGAAAGTCGCCGGCAAGCAGCCCAAGGATGTGAAGCTGGTGACTTCCGGCGCCGGTGCGGCGGCACTGGCCTGCGTGGGTCTGCTGGTCAAACTCGGCATCCCGCGTGAAAACGTCTGGGTCACCGACATCGCCGGCGTCGTCTACGAAGGTCGTACCGAGTTGATGGACCCCGACAAGATCGTCTATGCCCAAAAGACCTCGGCGCGTTCACTGGGTGAGGTGATCGACAACGCCGACATTTTTCTGGGCCTGTCCGCCGGCGGCGTGCTCAAGCCCGACATGGTCAAACGCATGGCCGACAAGCCCATCATTTTTGCACTGGCCAACCCGACCCCGGAAATCACGCCGGAGGAAGTCAAGGCGGTGCGCAGTGATGCCATCATTGGCACCGGACGCTCGGATTACCCGAACCAGATCAACAACATCCTGTGTTTCCCGTACATTTTCCGCGGTGCCCTGGATGCCGGTGCCTCCACCATCACCGTCGAGATGGAAATGGCCGCGGTGTACGCGATTGCCGAACTGGCACAGGCAGAGCAAAGCGAGGTGGTAGCCGCCGCCTATGCCGGTGAGCCGCTGGTTTTTGGGCCGGAATACCTGATCCCCAAACCGTTTGACCCGCGCCTGATGATGAAAGTGGCGCCGGCCGTGGCGCAAGCCGCTGCCGACAGCGGCGTCGCCTTGCGTCCGATCAAGGACATGGCCGCCTACCACGACAAGCTGGAAAGTTTTGTCTATGCGTCCGGCACCATCATGAAGCCGATCTTCAGCGCCGCCAAAATGGCTGCCAAGAAACGCGTGGCTTATGCCGAGGGTGAAGAAGAACGCGTGCTGCGTGCCGCACAGATCGTGGTGGATGAGCGGCTGGCCCGCCCCACCCTGATCGGCCGCCCCAAGGTGATCGCCGAGCGTGTTGAGAAATTCGGCCTTCGGCTGCGCGAGGGGGATGATTACGACGTCGTCAATGTCGAGCAGGATGCGCGTTACCGTGATTTCTGGCAGACCTACCATCGCATGACCGAACGCAAGGGGGTCACCGTTCAGATTGCCAAAATCGAAATGCGCCGACGCCTGACGCTCATTGGCAGCATGCTGCTGCACAAGGGCGATGTGGACGGGCTGATTTGCGGCACCTGGGGCACCACGGCCTTACATTTGCAATACCTGGATCAGGTCATCGGCAAACGTGCCGGTGTCAACACCTATGCCTGCATGAATGGCCTGATGCTGCCAGGGCGTCAGGTGTTTTTGGTCGATACCCATGTCAATTACGACCCCAGTGCCCAGCAGTTGGCCGAAATCACGACCATGGCAGCGGAAGAAATGATGCGTTTTGGCCTGCGACCCAAAGCGGCCCTGCTGTCACATTCCAATTTTGGCAGCAGCAACCAACCCAGCGCACTCAAGATGCGGGACACCCTGGCGCTGTTGCGTGAGCAGACGCCGTGGCTGGAAGTGGACGGCGAGATGCATGGCGATGTTGCCCTGGACGGTGCCACACGCGCTGCGCTGATGCCCAACAGTACCCTGCTGGGTGATGCCAACCTGCTGGTGTTGCCCAACATTGATGCCGCCAACATCGCCTACAACCTGCTCAAAACTGCAGCGGGTGGCAATATTGCCGTGGGCCCGGTGTTGCTGGGTGCAGCCAAGCCGGTACACATCCTGACCGCCAGCACCACGGTGCGGCGCATCGTCAACATGACGGCCCTCACGGTCGCCGACGCCAACGCAACCCGATAAACGAGACAGCTAAGTAAGCGCAAACTTAGCTTTCTTTTCCCGGTTTCACATTGCCCATTTTTAAGGCAATGACTTGCTTTTTTTTGACAGATCAACGACACTAACGCCCTTGGATGTCCGGGTTTACCCGGGGTTTTATCGGGAAAAGGTGTCATGCCGCGTTTTAATAATCTTAAGTTAGTCCTTGCTGGCTTATGTTTCACCGCGGCCTTGGTGACGGGATTGGCGCAAGCCAGAACGCCCATCTCAACTGATCTTCAAACCACCATCGGTCTGGGTGAATTGCCCCGGCAGGGCATGCAGACTTACACCTTGATTCATCAGGGTGGTCCGTTTGCAAGCGAAAAGGATGGTGTGGTGTTTGGTAACCGGGAGCGGTTATTGCCTGCCAAAAAACGAGGTTATTACCGTGAATACACCGTTCCGACGCCCGGACTCAACCACCGGGGTGTCAAACGGATTGTGTGTGGGGGACAACCCCGAGTGCCGGATGTCTGCTACTACACCGCCGATCACTATGCAAGTTTTCGCAAGATCGTGCCCTGAAATTGAATGTCTACTTTGAAAAGTGAAGAGAGAATAAATATGTCACTTGCTCAAGCAACCCTCAAGCCACCGGTCAGCGTGGCTGACACGCCCCTGAGGGGCGTGCGACCCAACATCGTCCAGTCGATCCGGGCATTTCGTGTGCCCGATCTGCAGGAGGCCGCCCAGGCCCTCGGGCACCACTTTCTGTATGCCAATCTGGCCAACGCCCAGAGCAAGCAGGATGTGCTTGACCTGATCAGCCAGCAGTTCATGCTGACCGTGGCCGTCGGCAAGAACTTTGACTCGCTGTACGACAGCATGACCGACCCGGTGCACAAGTCCGGTCCACAACCAGGCTTCATCGCCGTTCTGGAGCACATCCCGGCCAATGCCAAGTTTGACAAGGAAGCACGCGAACAACTGCTTGACATCTTCCGCGATACGGCCGACTACTGGGGGGACCGGAAAATCCCCTTCAGGTGCTTCTATTCTTTTCTGTAGCCCGTTCTGCACACACCAGCCAAGCAGAACGGGCGAACGAGGCCAGCGCAATCAGCGGCACACCTGCACCAGGCAGCGGCGCGATTGAACTCCTGACAGAAAACGGCGAAAAAATGCCCACTGACAAACTGTTGGACATTTCGCCTCAGGCACTGCGCATGAGCAGCCCCTTTAACGCAGGGTACTGGACCACTGTCTGACAATCAGCCCCAGGCCCGGGTGCGGGCTTGCCCCTGAACCTCAAAAGCCTGAGTCCCTCAGGCTTTTTTATTGGGCGGCGGCATCCAGCGCCAAGGCCAGCGCAACGTAGTCTTCCACCGGCACCTCCTCGGCCCGGCGCTGGACATTGAAATCACCGGCAAAGTGCCTGGTCTGCAACCATTGCCCCAGCGTGTGGCGCAACAGTTTTCGACGCTGGCTGAAAGCCACCTGCACCAGTTCACTGAGCAGATCCACCCTCACCAAAGCAGGGTTGTCGCGCGGCACCATGCGCACCACCGCGCTGTCAACCCGGGGTGGTGGCTCGAAACTTTCGGGTGGCACAAACAACACGTTGTCCATGGCATAACGCCATTGCAACATGACACTCAGCCGCCCATAAGCTGCCGTGGCCGGGCGTGCCACCATACGGTCAATCACCTCTTTTTGCAGCATGAAATGCTGGTCTTCAATCACATCCACATACTGCAGCAGGTGAAACAGGATGGGGGTGGAGATGTTGTAGGGCAAATTCCCCACCACGCGCAGTTTGCGGGCGTCAGCCGGTTCCCGTGGGATCTGCGCAAAATCCACCTTGAGCACATCCGACTCGATGACCCGCAGTTGATCATGAGCGCGCAGCCGCCGGGCCAGATCACGGTCAAGTTCGATCACCGTCAACACCCCCAGACGCTCCACCAGAGGCTGAGTCAGCGCGGCCAGACCAGGGCCGATTTCCACCATCGCCTGCCCAGGCTTGGGGTCAATCGCGGCCACGATGGCATCGATGATGCCGCCATCAGCCAGAAAATGCTGACCGAACCGTTTGCGGGCAATATGCGGGCCGGGTTTCAAGGGTAGATGCTCACAGTGGTGGTTCACGCATTTCCACATACGCCCGGGCGCGGATGTCCTGGACCCAGGTACGGTAGGTTTCGTCGAGTTTCTTCTCGCGCAACGTCGCGCGAATGGCCTCGCGCTGCTGCTCGGCACTCAAGCTGGCCTGCCGGCGCTCGAGCAACTGGATCAGGTGCCAGCCAAACCGGGACTGCAAGGGGTCACTGACCTCCCCCGGCGCCAAGCGGTTCATCACGGCTTCGAATTCAGGCACAAACATGCCCGGGCTGGCCCAGCCCAGGTCACCGCCCTCAGCCGCACTGCCGTCCTGGGAGTTGGCGCGTGCCAAGGCGGCAAAGTCTGCCTTTCCGGTGACCACCTGCTTCTTGAAATCCAGCAGCTTGTCGCGTGCTTGGGCATCACTCAGCCGGGTATTGGGCAACAGCAGGATGTGCCGGGCATGACTTTGGGTGACGACCATGGTCGGCTGGCCCGGCCGGACTTTTTCCACCACCTTGAGCACATGAAAACCCGCGGGCGAACGCACCAGTGCGGCGACATCACCCACCGAGAGTTGCTGCGTGGCCTGGACAAACAACTCCGGGTAACGGCTGGTCGGACGCAGGCCCAGCTGGCCACCCGTGCTCAGATCCGAGGCATCGGAAAACTCCCGCACCAGCGCGGCAAAGTCTTCGCCGCCACGCGCCCGCTCCAGCGCCCGCTGTGCCCGCGCCTTCAGGGCATCGAGCTGCACAGCGCTGGGAGATTCGGGCACGGCCACCAGAATCTGGGCCAGATTGATCTCGATGTTGCCCGAGGTGTCGGTTTGCTGCTCACGCTGAAATTGATCCACTTCCAAATCTGTCACGCGAACACGCCCCTCCACATCCCGCTCACGCAAGCGCTGCATCAGGATCTGGTCGCGCAACTGGGCACGGAACTGGCTCGCCGTCTGACCCTCACGTTCAACCCGGCGCAGCAGCTCGGGCACGTCAATCTGATTTTGCCGGGCAATCAGCTGCACGGATTCATCGACGGCAGAGTCCTCCACACGCAGTCCGGATTCACGCGCCAGTTGCAATTGGGCTTTCTGATTGATCAGACTTTCCAGCACCTCGGGGGCCAGCAACTTAACGTCGGGCAGCGGACGGCGTTGCTGGGCAAATTGCTGCAACACACGCTGAATCTCGCGCCGCACCTCATTGTTGGTAATCGGCTCCGAATTGACCACCGCCACGATGAAGTCCGACGGGGTGGGCGCGACACTTGCCGTCGCGATGGTGGGGCTGGGCGCCAGGTTCAGGCTCTGGGCCTGGGACGGCAAGCTCATCGCCAACGCCGCCAGCGTGAAAATCAAAGGTATCGGACGATAGGTCATGTTGGTTCAATCGTAATTGCTGAAACGACTTGGTACGCCAGTGGGCTCACGCAAGTTCTGGTAGCCGGAAATATTGTCCTTGAGTGATTTGAGCGGATTCACCCCAATGCGGGAAAAGCCGACAAACTCCAGCTGGAACATGAGGCGCTGGGTCGCGGTCACGGTGCTGGTTTGCAGCCGCTCAAACACAATGCGGCCGAGCCAACAACCGGCATCGTATTCAAAGCCAAGCACCGAATCGACCAGCTTGCCCTCGTTCATGCTGTAGTTCAGCCGGCCGACACTGTACCAGCGACCCTCACCCAGCCCCTGTCCATCCCCCTGCGCCTGACCACGGTCGCCCCACAGGTCAGACACGGGCCATTGCCAGCCGACATCCAGCTGTTCGCTGGTGTCACGCTGGTAACGGTAGGCGGCAGACAGCGTGCGGTAGCTGCCCGGGCGATAACGCGCGCCCAGGGTGGAGCGCACCGACTTTTCGGTGTGCGGATTAAATTGCACCGTCGCATCCACACTCCAGCGCGGGTTCCAGTTGACTGAGCCGCCCAACAACACGTCACTGATGCGGTCGGTCACGGCGGCACCACCGGGCAAGGTCACATTCTGATCACGGAAACGCAGGCGTTGCGCCATCCCCACGCGGACCGCCTCGGCGCCGGTGTCAGGGTCCAGCAGTCGGCTGGTCACTCCCAGGGTCAGCAGATCGCTGTCGGAGATACGGTCATTGCCGACAAAAGCATTCTCAGAAAAAATGGTGGCCATGTTGAAGTCACTGGCACCCGAGTCATAGTTGGGCAGCAGACTCTGGTCGCGGTAAGGGGTGTTGACGTAAAAAGCGCGCGGCTCCAGTGTCTGGCGCAGCTGGCGGCCAAAGAACTGGGTATCGCGCTCAAACACCAGGCCGCTGTCGATACTCAGGGTCGGCAACACCCGGTTGACCTGGCTGTCACCATTGGCCAGGCGGGCATCAAACTGGTATTGGGTGGCATGCAACTGCAGCTTGGGCGTGATGTAGCCGGCGGCAGCCTGCCAGGGCCGGCTGACTTGCAGCAGCGAGAACAGGCGCCGCCCATTGGGCTGCCCGGTCAGGGTGCTGTCTGACTCGAACCGCGTGAAATCCACATCCATCGACAGGTTGACCCCCTGCGCCAGGCTGCGCCCATAGTGGGTGGTCAACTGGGGCAGGCGGTCGTAGGGCGGCACGATGGGTGCCGTGACATCCTGCAGGGTCTGCCATTTCAGCGTGCGCACGCTGCTGCTGAACGGGCCATTGGTCCACGACAAGGTGGCATCGTTGGCCAGCAGACGCTGCGTCAACGATACATTGGTGCGGGTGAAATCGCGCCAGTAGTTGTCATCACTGACGCGGTTCAAGCTCAGGTTCAGCGCCGCACCGTTGTCGGTCCAGCTGCTCTGGAGCCTGGCCTGGTGACTGAAATTCAAACCCCAGCGGTTGGTTTCACGCAATTGGTCAGCCGGCATCCAGTCCAGGCGCGCCACACCAGAGTAACTGGGTTCCAGATAACGGAACTCGGCATCCAGGTTGACGCCGCGCTTGCTCATCAGGGTCGGGGTGAAAGTGAGGTCGCGGTTGGGTGCAATGTTCCAGTAGTAGGGCACCGACAGCTCCAGACCGTTGACGTTGTCCAGATCGGCAATCGGTGGCAGCACCCCTGATTTACGCTGGTCACTCAGCGGAAAACTCAGGTAGGGAATGGGCAGCAGCGGCACCCCCTTGAAACTGAGCAAGGCGCCCTCGGCGGTCCCCACATCCTCTTCGTTGTCCAGGCGGATGCTGGTGGCCTGCAGCAGCCAGTCCGGCATCCAGCTCGGGCCCGGCAAACGCCGGCAGGTGGTGTAGGTGGCGTTGTGGATCACGGCCCGCTGGTCATCCAGGAAATCGACCCGATCCGCCTGGCCATGAGCCTGGTTACGCAAAAAGTGATAAGTGGGCTGGTTGAAAAAACCCTCAAACACATCCACCCGCAGCTCCAGCAACGGGCCTTCGTAGACGTTGCCCGCGCGGTTGACACGCACGTGGCCGCTGGCCCGGGCCAGATCGGTGGGCTGGTTGTACTCCAGCCGGTCGGCCCGAATGACCACGTCACCCTTGCGCAGCATGGCATCACCTTCAACCACCGTCTCCAAGTCGGTGCGACCCGTGATGGTGTTGCCCGTGACAAAACTGGGCAGGACACTGCGCGTCAGCGGACTGATGGATTCCTCCAGCGCCAGGCTGTTGCGCAGTTGCAGCGCCGCCTCGGGTTCATGGCCCTGAGCCAGTGCCAGCCACGGGGTCACCAGCGTGGCGGCCAGACAGACACCGGCCCGATACCAGCGGCCAGCGCCCCCCCTGATTGACGGATCAAACATCAAGAAACACATCTGGCCAAAGCAAATACGGTCATGGAGGAACAAAAATGGGGGCAAGTACAGGCGGATTTGTAAAATTGATTATCCCTTAGCCGAGCCCACTCCATGCCCCATTCCTCCACCGCAGCCGCCAGTGCGGACATCGCCTGGTCCGACCCGCGCCGCGCCGCCCAATTTGACAGCTGGCTGGCGGCCATCACAGCTGCGCATGGTTTGCAGCCAAACACCCTGCGCCTAGCCAGCGCCGATGCCAGTTTCAGGCGCTATTTCCGGGTGGACAGTCAGTTGGGCAGCCGCATCATCATGGATGCACCGCCCGAGCAGGAAAACTGCCGACCCTTCGTCACAATCGCACAACTGATGCGCGACGTCGGCCTCACCGCACCCGAGGTGCTGGCCTGGGACGAGGCACGGGGTTTCATGCTGCTGACCGACCTGGGCGGCCAGACCATGATGCAGGTGATTGACCCGGACAACGCCCACGCCAATCTGCCGCTGTACCTGCAGGCGGTGGAGGTGCTGATCGCCTGGCAGCTGGCGTCCCGTCCCGGGGTGCTGCCCGCTTACGACGAGGCCCTGCTGCGCCGCGAGCTGACGCTGTTTCCCGACTGGTACCTGACCCGGCACAAGGCGCTGACCCTTGACGAGACCATGCGCAGCACCCTGGACAACACCTTTGCCCAGATCATCCGCCAGAACCTGGCGCACCCCAGCGTCTACGTGCACCGCGACTTCATGCCACGCAACCTGATGGCCCCGACCACGCCGGGCGGACCGCTGGGCGTGCTGGACTTTCAGGACGCGGTCTACGGCCCCATCACCTACGACATTGCCAGCCTGATGCGCGACGCCTTCCTGAGCTGGGACGAAGAGTTCTGCCTGGACATCACCATCCGTTACTGGGAAAAGGCACGCAAGGCCGGGCTGCCCGTGGGCGATGACTTTGGCGAGTTCTACCGCGGTGTGGAATGGATGGGCCTGCAACGCCACCTCAAGGTCGCCGGCATTTTTGCCCGCCTGACCCTGCGCGACGGCAAACCCAAATACCTGGCCGACACGCCGCGCTTCATCAACTACATCCGCGCCACCTGCGCCCGCTATCGCGAACTCAAACCGCTGCTGCGGCTGGTGGACAAGGTCGAAGGCATCGTGGAACCGAACATCTTCGGTTATGGGCGGCAGTAAGCCTTGACAAGAAAAATCCGGCTCCAGCCCACACGTTATCTACATGGATAGCTATATTTAGCATAGCAAAATTTCACCATGCCGCGTTTTTACTGCCCCACACCGTTGTTCACTGGCGCCGTGCTGGACCTACCCGCCGGCGCCGCCCGCCATGTGCAAGTGCTGCGGCTGCAGCCCGGCGACGGCATCACGCTGTTTACCGATGCGTCGGCGGCCACTGGCGAATTTGCCGCCACCGTGACCCAGATGGGACGCAGCCAGGTGCAGGTACAGGTCGGCGCGTTCACCGCGACACACCGCGAACCGGCGCGTCAGGTACAGCTGGCCGTGGGCATGCCGGCCAATGACCGCATGGACTGGCTGGTGGAAAAAGCCACCGAACTCGGCGTGGCCAGTATCCAGCCGCTGATGACCGAACGCAGCGTGTTGCGCCTGAGTGGCGAGCGCGCCGACAAAAAAATCGCCCACTGGCGCAGTGTGGCTGTAGCCGCCTGTGAACAATGCGGCGGCAACCGGGTCCCAGTGATTCACGAAGTGATGCCGTTGACCGCCTGGCTCAGCCGCCCCGCGAGCCCGGGTGCGCTGCGCTGGCTGCTGTCCCTGCAGGATGGCAGCCAGGACTTGCCTGCCGCCAGGCTGGCAGCAGACACGGCGGCAGCAACAGAGGTGACGTTTTTATCCGGCCCGGAAGGCGGCTTGAGCCGGCCGGAAGAAGACGCGGCCATCGCCGCCGGCCTGGCACCGGTGACCTTGGGGCCGCGGGTCCTGCGCGCCGAAACTGCGGCGCTGGCCGCCCTGGTGGCGTTGCTGGTGTAAGGCCCGCCACCGCTGCGCCTGAATGACCAAGCATCCGATGTTCACTGCAACACCCCCGATTCCCCAGTTCATCCGCCTGCGACGCTGGTGGGTTGTGCTGCTGCTGTCATGGGCTGCCGTGGTGGGTGTGGCGATGTACCGGCACATGGATCACATTCGTGAGCAAAGCATCCTGGTGGCACAGGAAGGGGCGCGCAACATGTTCCGCATGGTGCTGCTGACGCGCAACTGGAACGCCAGCCATGGCGGGGTGTATGTGCCCATCACCCCCAGGACGCCCCCCAACCCGTATCTGGAGGATCCACAACGCGACGTGACCACCACCAATGGCCTGGCGCTGACCAAGATCAACCCGGCCTACATGACCCGTCTGATCGCTGAAATGGCCGAGATGAACACCGGCGCGGTGTTCCGTCTCACCAGCCTGCATCCGATTCGCCCTGAAAACGCGCCCGACGCCTGGGAACGCCACACACTGGAGCTGTTTGAAAAAGGGGGCAAGGAAAACCTGTCGGTTGAAAACGGGACACAAGGCCAGCTGCTGCGCTACATGGCGCCGCTGATCGTCACCGCATCCTGCCTGGAATGCCATGCCAAACAGGGCTACCGGGTCGGTAACGTCCGGGGTGGCATCAGCGTCTCGCAGCGTTATGCCCCCATCGAACAGGCCACCGCACGTGGTATTGCCGAAGTGCGCCTCTCCTATGGCGGCGTGTTCCTGCTGGTAGCCGGCCTGGGCTGGCTGGTGCTGGAAATGCTCCGACGCCGCTGGTTTGAACTGATCGACAAGGCCGGGAAACTGGGACTGGCCCAGCAACAACTGCTGCAGGCGGAAAAAATGGCTGCCGTGGGTCAGCTTGCCGCCGGTGTGGCTCATGAAATCAACAACCCGCTGAGTTTTGTCACCTCCAACCTGAGTGTCCTGAAGACCTATGGCGACAGCTTGCTGGCGCAGCTTGACGCCAACCCTGCCATCCCGGCCAACGATGCAGACCGTGCCCAACTGGCGAACATCCGGCAGGATCTGCCTGAGCTGCTGCAGGAGTCGCAAGACGGCCTGCTGCGCATCAGGACCATCGTGGCCCAGCTCAAGGATTTTTCGCAGGTCGACAAGACCCAATGGCAACCGACTGACCTGCAGGCAGGCATTGAAAGTACCGTCGGCATGGCCCAACATGCTTTCCAGGGCAAACAGATCGAGCTGGTGCGCGAGTTCGGCACCTTGCCATTGGTGCCCTGCATGGCAGGACGGATTAACCAAGTGGTGCTGGCCCTGCTGCTCAACGCCGCCCAGGCCATCACCAGGCAAGGGTGCATCACGATACGCACCGGCTGCGATGACACGCAGGCCTGGATTGAGGTGGCCGACAACGGCTGTGGCATGCGCCCGGAGGTGATGCGGCGCATGTTCGATCCGTTCTTCACCACCCGGCCGGTCGGCAAAGGCACTGGCCTGGGGCTGTCCGTGGCCCATGACGTGGTCGTGGCCCACGGTGGCCACATGGACGTCACCAGTACCCCCGGCCAGGGCACCACCGTGCGGGTCTGGCTGCCTTTGCAAGCCACGAGCGGCATCACCGGGCAAACATCGTGATGCACACTGCCAACCGCCTACAGGGCCTGGCTGCGCTGGTCAACACACAAACCCGGCTGCTGGTGTTGGGCAGTTTTCCTGGCCTCACCTCGCTGGCGCGCCAGCAGTACTACGCCCATCCGCAAAACGGTTTCTGGCCCATTCTTCAAGCCATTTGGCCCCTTGGCCCGCATGAACAATGGCCAGACAGCTATGAAAAACGTATCAACTGGATGTTGGGCAAAGGTCTGGGCCTGTGGGACGTGTATGCCTCCTGTGTGCGCGAAGGCAGCTTGGACACGGCCATCCGAGAGCCGCAGGTCAATGACCTGGCCAGCCTGGTGCAGCGTTGCCCCGAGCTGCGGGTGATTGCCCACAACGGTGGCGAAAGCTTCCGCCATGCCCGCCACAGCCGCGCCCTGGGCTTGCCGGTCTACCGCCTGCCATCCACCAGCCCGGCCAATGCCAGCTGGAGTTTCGAGCGCAAGCTGGCCGCCTGGCGCGAGGTGATGGCGGCCGCCGATTTACTGTGACACCCCCGATGAAGACGATTGATCCCACACCAGTCACCGACGAGCTCGAAGTCCTGGCCGAACTGGTGCACTTGCCTGGCGCCAACATCATCGAATTGGGCTGCGGCAGCGCCCGCCTGGCGCGCAAACTGTTGCAGCGTTACCCGGACAGCCAGCTCACCGGGCTGGAGGTGGATGCCCGCCAGCATGCCAAAAACCTGCTGGCGCCCCAGGAGCGGCTCCACTTTGTGGCCGGTGGTGCCCAGGCCATGGCGTTTCCCGATGCGTCGTTTGACCTGGCCCTGATGCTCAAGTCCCTGCACCATGTGCCGATCGAGGTCATGGCCCAGGCGCTGGCCGAGGTGGCCCGGGTGTTGCGCCCGGGCGGCCACCTCTATGTTTCGGAGCCGGTGTATGCCGGCGTCCTCAATGACATTGTCAAGCTGTACAACGACGAAGGTCTGGTGCGCGCCGCCGCCCAGGCGGCGCTGGACAGCGCCCTGGCCAGCACGCCACACTGGCAGGCCGTGACCCAGCGCTGGTTTGACATGCCGGCCAGCTGGAGCAGTTTTGACGCGTTCGAACAACGCATGATGCGCCCGAGTTTTGCCGATCACCAGTTGGACGCGGCCAAGATCGCCCGGGTTCGTGCCGCCTTTGAACCCCACTGCGGCCCGCAGGGCGCCCAATTCATGCGGCCCATGCACGTGCGGCTGCTGCGCCGCACAACGGCATGAGCCGTGCGCGTTACTCGCCGCAAGCCCGGATAGGTAAACTCGGAGCCGCTTTTTTTGTCACACACCATTTTTATTTGCCGGGAGAATCTCTTGAAGTCCATGTCCTTCAAACACCACCTCTGTTTCACCGCTGCGCTGTCTGTCCTGGCGGCGCTGCCAGCACACGGGCAGACCCTGGGGGGTGCCAACACGCCTGCCAGCGACACCGCACAGGCAGAAAAGTGTGACGCACCCAAGGGCACCCTGGCCGTTGTGGAGCCGCAATCGGAAGTGGTGTCCGCCCTGCTGCGCGTTGGCTTGCAGTCGCCCACCGGTTTGTTGCGCATGATCGTTCAGCAATCGAACTGTTTCCAGGTGGTGGAACGAGGTGCGGCGATGAAGAACCTGATGCAAGAGCGTGCTTTGGTAGAAGGCGGTGAAATGCAAGGGGGACAAAATCTGGGCAAAGGGCAAATGGTGGCCGCTGATTTTGTCGTCACCCCCAGCGTGGTGATCTCCAACCCCAACGCGGGCGGTGTTGGCGGTGGTTTGGCCGGTTTTGGTGGCGCCCTGGGCGTCTTTGGGGCCGTATTGGGCAACCTGAAATTCAAGGAAGCTTCCACCTCCATGGTGATGGCCGATGTGCGCAGTGGCCTGCAGGTGGCCGCCGCGGAAGGAAGCGCCCAAAAAACCGATTTCAACATTGGCGGGATGTTGCTGGGGGCTGGCGGTGCTGCCGCTTTGGGCGGCTACACCAACACGGCTGAAGGCAAGTTGATCGCCGCCAGTTTTCTGGACAACTGGAACGCCATTGTTCGCGATATCCGCAACAAACCCAGCCTGATTCAAGCCACCGGTGGTGCTGCCTCCAAGGCTAACGCCAGCGCCAGCGTCAAGGCCGGTGCGGGTTCTGCCGGTGACATCTATCTCGCCAAAATTGCGGGGGTCAAGGTGTACCGCAATGCCGGTGGCGGGGCAGAACTGGCCAGTTTGTCAAAAACCGACGAGGTCATTTTTGAAGGTGAAGAGCAAAACGGTTTCATGAAAGTTGAAACTTCCAAGGGCAGCGGCTGGGTCAAGTCCATCATGATGCGCAAACAACAGTAAAAACCTTCGGGTGTCTCTGGCCTGTCAGCAGCTTTCCGGAAAAAGTGCCGGGCTAGAATCCATACTGAGCCGGGTATGTCGGCCGTAGGGAGATGTATGCCGTGTTCGCCTGCGGAGCTCCAGAAAAAGAGCGACGAATTTTTGTCCAGATGGCAGTCGTGCAAAGACCATCCTGGCGTTGATGCGTTTGTGGAATTTGCCGTCGCGGCATCCAGCTTCACCGAGTTCCTGGACGCCCGGGGCCTGCCGGGCCTGCACCAGAACGCGCGTGCGGTCGAGCAACAGGTGCTTTCGCAATTTGACCGGTGGAACACTGACCCCATGCCCGAGGCCCCCATCGGTGATCTGGATCGACAGATTGCGGAATTCGGGGTTCGCATTGCGGCCTTCCTGAACGACAACACCGACGCCAGTCCTGGGCGTCGCCTGTACCAGGACGACACCATCCTCACCGAATTCCTGCCGGCCAAGAAAATCTGGTTGCTCACCTCGAACCCGGATGACTGGAAGGACGTGATCACGCAGGCGGGTTATTTCAACATCCAGGTAGAGGTGTGCCGCCAGCACAAGGACCAGAAAACCAGCCCGGACCCGACCATTGTGCTGGTGGATGCCAAGGCACTAGAACCCGCGGCATTCAACGCGCGGGTTCAGGCCCTGCGCAGCCGTTTTTTAGCCAGCAGCATCATCGGCCTGCAACTGCCGCCGGATTTTGAAGGTCTTCATCTGGCCTTGCGCCATGGCTGCGACCTCTGCTTCCCCAGAGGCACGGCGCAGTCGGCCATCATGGCGCGTCTTGTCAAGCTTTGTGGCGGCGAGCAGGAGCCGCCCTACCGGGTGCTGGTGGTGGAGGACTCCAAGACCGCCAGCACCGTGATCCAGCGCACCTTGAAAGAGTCCGGTGTCGAGTCCATGGCGATTTCCCGCCCGCAGGAAGTCTTGACCGCCCTGAGCAAGTTCCAGCCGGATCTGGTCCTGATGGACATGTACATGCCAGGGTGCACCGGCGTTGAAGTGACACGTGTCATCCGTCAGCATGAGGAGTTCTTGTCCACCCCGGTGGTGTATCTGTCCGCCGACACCAGCATCGCCTTGCAGGTGGACGCCTTGCGCCTGGGCGGTGACCATTTCCTGACCAAACCCTTCAACCCGGTCATCCTCAACGCGGTGGTGCGCAGCAAGATCGAACGTTACCGCATCCTGCGACGCTCCATGTACCTGGACAGCCTGACCGGGCTGCTCAATCACACCACCTCCAAACAGCGGCTGGGTGCTGCCGTCAGCACCGCACTCGCAGAAGGCAGTCCGCTGTGTGTGGCCATGATCGACATCGATCATTTCAAAAAAGTCAACGACACCCATGGCCACCCCATGGGTGACCAGGTGATCCGCAGCCTGGCCTGGCTGCTCAAGCAGCGACTGCGCAAGACCGATGCCGTCGGTCGTTATGGCGGGGAAGAGTTTCTGGTGATCCTGCCGCTGGCCCATGCCGACCGGGCCCATCGTTTGCTGGACCGCATCCGTATCGATTTTTCGCAGTTCAGCTATCCAGTGCCAGGCGCCGCCTTTGCCTGCTCCTTCTCGGGTGGTATTGCCCAACTGAAACCCGGCATGAACGCCCCTGCTTTGGTCAAGCTGGCGGATGACGCCTTGTACCAGGCCAAGCGCCAGGGGCGCAACCAGCTGGTTGCCTGCAGCTAAGGCAGCCCGCGCGTGTTCACTGTGGCATCGGCGGGATGCGCCGGTGCACAACGGCTACTCCAGCCCCCGCCCCAGCCGCCATTGCTTGACCAGCGCATAGATCGCCGGAATCACCACCAGCGTCAGCACTGTACTGGAGAGCATGCCCCCCACCATCGGCGCGGCGATGCGGCTCATGACTTCGGAGCCAGTGCCAGTGCCCCACAAAATCGGCAGCAAGCCAGCCATGATGGCCACCACCGTCATCATCTTGGGCCGCACCCGTTCCACGGCGCCTTCCATCACGGCGGCATACAAATCCTGCGTGCTGGGCACGCGGTTCGCGGCACGGCATTGGGACCTGGCCGCTTGCCAGGCGTGGTCGAGGTAAATCAGCATGATGACGCCGGTTTCTGCCGCCACGCCTGCCAGCGCAATGAAACCGACCGCCACCGCCACCGACAGGTTGTAATTGAGCAGCCACATCAGCCAGATCCCCCCCACCAGCGCAAACGGCACCGACAGCATGACGATCAGCGTTTCGGTGATGCGGCGGAAATTCAGGTACAGCAGCAAAAAGATGATCAGCAGGGTGAGCGGAACCACCACTTTCATCTTCTCCATGGCGCGCTCCATGTTCTCGAACTGACCGCTCCAGGTGGCGTAGTAGCCACTGGGAAATTTCACCTGCTCAGCCACGGCTTTTTTGGCATCGGCCACATAACTGCCAATGTCACGGTCACGGATGTCCACATAGATGTAGGCTGACAACAGCGCGTTTTCGGTGCGGATGCCGGGTGCCCCTTTGACCACCATCACCTTGGCCAGTTGCCCCAGCGGGATCATCGCGCCATCCATGGTGGGCACCAGCACCTGGGTCGCGATCTGCTGCGGGTCAGCGCGCAGTTCACGCGGGTAGCGCACCGTGACGCCATAACGTTCACGTCCTTCCACCGTGGTGGTCACCATCTCGCCGCCCAACGCCGTTCCGACCACGTCCAGCACGTCACCCACCGCCAGACCGTAGCGCGCCAGTTGCGCCCGGTCCGGTTCAATGTTGAGGTAAAAGCCCCCGGTGATGCGTTCGGCAAAAGCACTGCTGGTGCCGGGCACGGTTTTGACCACCGCCTCGATCTGGCGTGCCAGCTTTTCCATTTCATCGAGGTCTTTGCCAAACACCTTGATGCCAATGGGGGTACGGATGCCGGTGGACAGCATGTCAATGCGCGCCTTGATCGGCATGGTCCAGGAGTTGGCCACGCCAGGAAACTGCAGCGCCTTGTCCATCTCGGCAATCAGGGCGTCCATGGTCAGCCCCGGGCGCCATTCGGATTCGGGTTTGAGGTTGATCACGGTCTCGAACATCTCGGTCGGCGCCGGGTCGGTGGCGGTGTTGGCGCGGCCGGCCTTGCCAAAGACTGAGGCCACCTCCGGAAAACTCTTGATGATCTTGTCCTGGGTCTGCAGCAACTCGGCGGCTTTGGTGATCGACATGCCGGGCAGCGAGGCGGGCATGTAGAGCAGGCTGCCTTCATTGAGGGTCGGCATGAACTCCGAACCCAGCCGGGCGGCTGGATACCAGGACGCGCCCAACACCAGCAAAGCCAGCGCAATGGTCACTTTTTTATAGCGCATCACGCCCGAAATCAGCGGACGATAGGCCCAAATGAGCACACGATTGACCGGATTCCTGGCCTCGGGCATCACCTTGCCGCGAATGAACAGCAGCATCAACACCGGCACCAGCGTGACCGACAGCAGCGCCGCGCCGGCCATGGCAAAGGTCTTGGTGTAAGCCAGCGGCGAAAACAAGCGCCCTTCCTGCCCTTCCAGGCTGAACACCGGCAGGAACGACACGGTGATGATCAACAGCGAGAAAAACAGCGCCGGGCCAACTTCCTTGCAGGCCGTCAGCATGGCCTCAACACGCTCAGTGACGCCGTGTTCTTGCGGCAGGCGCTCCAGATGTTTGTGCGCATTTTCGATCATCACAATCGCCGCGTCGATCATCGCGCCAATGGCAATCGCAATGCCGCCCAGGCTCATCAGGTTGGAACTCATGCCCAGCAGCCGCATGGCAATGAAGGCCATCAAAATCCCCACCGGCAGCATCAAAATCGCCACCAGGGCGCTGCGCACATGCATCAGAAAAACGACACACACAGCGGCCACGATCAGCGACTCTTCCAGCAGCGTGCGCTGGAGCGTGTCGATGGCACGCTTGATGAGTTCAGAGCGGTCATACACCGTCTGCACCGTCACCCCTTCGGGCAGGCCCGGGCCAATCTCGGCGATCTTGGCCTTGATATTGGCAATGACCTCCAGCGCGTTCTGGCCGTAGCGCGCCATCACGATGCCTGAGACCACCTCACCCTCGCCATTCAACTCGGTGATGCCACGGCGTTCGTCGGGCACCAGTTCAACCCGCGCAATGTCACGGACCAACACCGGCGTGCCCTGATCGGCCTTGACGACCAGCATCTCAATATCACCCTTGCCACGCAAATAGCCCTGACCGCGCACCATGTATTCGGTCTCGGCCATCTCCACCGCACGGCCACCCACGTCCCGGTTGGAATCACGGATCACCTGCGCCACCTTCATCAGCGGGATGCCATAAGCGCGCAGCTTGACCGGGTCCACCGTCACCTGATAGGTCTGCACAAAACCGCCGATCGAGGCCACCTCGGCCACGCCGTGGGCCTTGGTCAACTGGTAACGCACATACCAGTCCTGGATGCTGCGCAGTTCGGCCAACGTCTTGTCCCTGGCCAGCAAAGCGTATTGGTAGACCCAGCCGACACCGGTGGCGTCCGGCCCGATCTGTGGCGTGATCCCCTTGGGCATGCGGCTTGAGGCAAAGTTCAGGTACTCCAGCACACGCGAACGGGCCCAGTAGATGTCGGTGCCGTCCTCAAAAATGATGTAGACAAAAGACGCGCCAAAGAAGGAGAAGCCGCGCACCACTTTCGACTTCGGCACAGAGAGCATGGCGCTGGTGAGCGGGTAGGTCACCTGGTCTTCCACCACCTGCGGCGCCTGGCCGGGGACTTCGGTGTAGACGATGACCTGAACGTCCGACAGGTCCGGCAAGGCGTCAATCGGTGTGCGCAACACCGCCAGCACACCACCGAGCACCATGGCCAGGGTCGCCAGCAGCACCAGAAACCGGTTGCGGCCTGACCAGTCAATGAGATGCGACAACATGCCGGGGCGTCCTGTCAGTGGCCGGTGTGGGCGGCGCTGGCAGCCGGACCGGCCACCAGTGGTCTGACACTGGTGATGACCCATTCGCCCGCTGCCCGCTCCACAAACTCAAAGTCGATACGCAAACCCGGCTGTAGCCCCTTGAGCAGCGCTGCATTGGCCATCTTGAACTCCATCGTCATGGCCGGCCACTGGAGGCTGGCTACCGGACCGTGACTCACGCTGATGGTGCCAGTCCCGGCGTCCACGCTGTCCACCGTTCCGTGCGCCTGGTGACCGGCATTCACTACAGATTTAATAGCATCCTGAGCAGGTTTCACATGGGCTAGAGCCCCATTTGATGCAGAACCAAAGCCACCGATGGCGGCCTTCAGGTTGCTCTCGGCATCAATCAGGAAGTTGGCCGCCACCACCACCTGTTCGCCCTCACGCACACCACTGAGCACTTCCACATGGCTGTCACTGCGCGCCCCGAGCCTGACCTCCCGCGGCTCGAACCGGCCTTCCTTCAGCTGGACCAGCACGATCTGCCGGGTGCCGCTGTCCATCACCGCCGACAGCGGCACCGTCACCCCCAGGGCCTTGCCGGTCACCTGCACCTCCATCTGGGCAAACATGCCGGGCTTGAGCAGGCCACCCGGGTTGGGCAGTTCCACCCGCACCGGTACCGTGCGGGTTTCGGACTTGAGCGTGGGATAGACATAGGTGATCCGGCCAGAAAAAGTCTTGTCCGGGTAGGCCTGGACGCTGAGCTGCACCTTGGCCCCGGTTTTGATCAGCCCCAGGTCCTGCTCGAACACGTCAGCGATCACCCAGACGGCGGACAGATCAGACACTTGGAACAGCGCCTCACCGGGCATGAAACGCATGCCTTGCAGCGCCTTTTTTTCGGTCACGATGCCCGACACCGGTGAGCGGAACGTCATGGTGCGTTTGACCTCGCCCGAGGCCATCAGCGTCTTGATCTGCTCTTCGGAAATGTCCCAGTTTTTCAGCCGCTGCAGGCTGGACTCGACCAGGCGTCCCATGCCCAGCTGGGCCGGACTGTCAGCCCCCTTGAGGGCCGCCGCCCCCTGCACCGCAATCACGTATTCGCGCTGCACCGACACCAGTTCCGGGCTGTACACCTCAAACAGCGGCTGGCCTTTGGTCACGGGCTGGCCGGTCACGTTGACATGCAGACGCTCCACGTACCCTTCAAACTTGGGCGCAACCATCACAATGCGCCGCTCATCGGGCTCCACACGCCCCGCGGCACGCACGGTCCGCGCCAGGCTGCGCACCTGGGCGGCCTCGGTACGCACTCCGAGCTTTTGCACCTTGTCGGTGCTGATCCGGACCTGGTTGGCAGCAGCGGGTTCGTCGCTGGCGTCGCCCTCATACACCGCGATGTAGTCCATGCCCATCGGGTCTTTCTTGGGCACCGGCGAGGTATCTGGCAAACCCATGGGGTTGCGGTAATACAGCAGTTTGGGCTTCTTGGCCATGGACTCGGAGGCACTTGTCATAGGCGTTGCCGGACTCGGCCCCGGATTGGCCTGGCCAAAGCGCCCCCACCCGTAACCGGCGGCCACTGCGCCCGCCAGCGCTAGCAGCCCGACCGCCATGGCCGCACCTGGCTTCATAACTCTTCTCCCAACAGTTTTTCGATGTCGGCCAGACGCATCTGTGCGTCCACCTGGGCCTTGATCTGGCTCAACCGTGCCTGACGAATTTGCCGTTGTGCATCCAGCAAGGTCGCGAAATCCGCCTTGCCATTCTCATAACCGGCCAGGGCCGCACGCCAGGTCAGCTCAGCCTGCGGCATCAGGCTGTAGGTCATCAAATGTTCGGTTTGCCGCGCCGTTTCCAGGGCACTCAAGCTGTCAGACAGGTCAGCCAGGGACTGGTTGAGTGCCGCTTCCTGGCGCGACTGCGCCGCCACCAGCATGGCCTCGGCCTCACGCTCCTGGGCACGCAGCACATCCGTCTGAATCGGCAAGTTGAGCTCAACCATCACACCCCACTCATTCACGCTGCCCTGGCGCTGCATGGCATTGATGCCCACGGTGAAGTCCGGGTAACGGTTCTTGCGGCTGAGTTCGCGGGCTTTTTCAGCCGACCTGACCCGTGCCGACTCCTGCAGCAACTGGGGGCTGGCCTGACGCAGGCGCTCGGCCAGTGCGGCAAATGTCAGTCTGGCCGGCTCTGGCAAGGGCCGCAGGCCTTGTGGTGCGGCCAGTGGGGCATCCACCGGTCGCGCCAACAGCGCATTGAGGCGTGACTGGGTCTGGCGCCACTCGCCCGCCAGTGCCACCAGCTCGGAACGCATGGCGGTATGTTCCACATGGATGCGGGTGATGTCCTGCTGCGCGGCCAATCCACCGGCATAACGCACCTGCAACACTTGCTCCAGCTTGAGCATCAGGTCCAGGTTTTCATTCGTCAGGCGCTCGCTGGCCTGTACCAGATAACGCTGGGCAAACAGGGCCTTGATGCGGGCAGCAGTGTCAGACCAGGTTTGCTGGGCACGGCCCCGGGCCGCTTCAACCTCCTGCGTGGCGATCTCGCGTTTGAGCTCACGCTTGCCAGCCCATGGCAAATCCTGCGACAGGGTGTAACGTGTGCTGCCAACATCCGAGGGCCACAGGGTCGGGCTTTGCTGGCCGGCCTTGGTGACATCTTCCCATTCCAGCTTGAACCGGGGCGCCATCAACGCCCCGGCGGGAAGGACCCGCTCGCTCGCGGCAGTCAGCTCATGCTGCAGGGCAGCATAGTCCGGGTTATGTTCCCTGGCCAGCGCCAGCAGGCTGTCCACACTGGCACCGGGCAGCGGCGGCACTTCCTGCGCGCTGACCCAGCCCCCCCAAACCAGCAGGGTGATCGTCACCCCGGTGCGGACGACCGATGGCATGAAGGCAGCTCGCGTCATTGGCACGGTCAACTTATTTGAGCAACTCAAAAGCCGTCACCGTCATGCCACCCAGGGCCGGATCGGCGGCAAAACGAATTTTTTGCCCGGCCTGCAGCGTGTCAAGCCAGCTGGCCTCTTTCACCTTGTAGGCCATGGTCATGGCCGGCATGCCGTTCATCGGGCCGTGCGCCAGCGTGACCGTGCCTTTGGTTTTGTCCACCCTCTTGACCAGGCCTTCTCCCAGGGCCGACGTCTTGGGTGCAGCGGCGGCCGGCGAACTGCCGTGCGTGCTGTGATCGGCCTGCGCCATGGCCGGAGCTGCAAAAACCATGGTCATGGCCATCAACATCGGGGCAACAACTGTCTTCATGAAATTTCCTGCAGCTTGAGGGTTGAAACAAAAGAGATGGCGACAAGTCTGCCCAAGCCGCACCAACAACAAGCTGACGGCCAGATGACAATCCTGTTATCTTGGCGCCCACCCTTTCAGCCAGCGGAGAATCCTGTTCATGAAAATTCTGATTGTGGAAGACGAACCCAAAACTGGCGACTACCTCCGGCAGGGCCTGATGGAAGCAGGTTTTGTGGTTGATCTGGTGCGCCATGGCGGCGACGGTCTGCACGCCGCGCTGACTGAGCACTACGACCTGGCCATCCTGGACGTCATGTTGCCTGGCAGTGACGGCTGGACGGTACTGGCCGGTATACGTCGCTCGGGCCAGGACATGCCGGTGATGTTCCTGACCGCCCGTGACCATGTGGATGACCGGGTCAGGGGCCTGGAACTGGGCGCTGATGACTACCTCGTCAAGCCATTTGCCTTTTCCGAGCTGCTGGCGCGGGTCCGCACACTGCTGCGCCGCGGCAGCAAGGTGCCAGTCAGCCCCTTCCTCAAGGCCGCCGATCTGGAGCTGGACCTGCTGCGCCGACGTGTCACCCGCGCGGGCCAGCGTATTGACCTGACCGCCAAGGAATTTGCCCTGCTGGAATTGCTGCTGCGCCGCCAGGGTGAGGTGCTGGCACGTTCGCTGATCGCGTCGCAGGTCTGGGACATGAATTTTGATTCCGACACCAACGTGATCGAAGTGGCCATGCGTCGCCTACGTGCCAAGGTGGACGACGGATTCGAGCCCAAACTGATTCACACCGTGCGTGGCATGGGTTATGTCCTGGAGCAGCCCGAGTGCGCCGCCTGAGCCAGATGTCTCTGACCCGGCGGCTGACGCTGATGTTTGTCACCGCCGCCACGGCGGTGTTGCTGCTGCTGGGTTGGGTGGTGGCCTCTTCGGTGGAACAGCACTTTGAAGACCTGGACATGGAGGTGCTTTCCGGCAAGATGGAGCTGATCCGGCAGGGCCTGCAGACCGTCACCTCCCCCGAGGGCCTGATACCTTTCACCCACCAGCTGGCCCGTTCCCTGGTCGGCCACCATGGACTGGAAGTGATGGTGCTGGACGCTGACCGCTCCGTCATTTTTGCCACCACACACGCCGGCTTCAGCCCGGAACTGGTGGTGACCCACGCCACCCGGGTGCCGCCCCATCCGGCCCTGTGGACGCTGGAGGGCCAGACCTACCGGGGTATCGCCGCCCAGATGCCGCTGGCCACCCCGGATGCAGCCGGCCACCCGATGCAGGTTTTTGTGGCGGCCGCCACCGACATCGGTCACCACCAGGCCTACATGCGGTCATTCTTGCGGACACTCTGGCTTTTTGTGGCCGTTGCGGCGCTCCTCACCGGTGCACTGGGCTGGGCCGTGGTGCGCCGTGGACTGGCACCGCTGCATGCGATGCGCGAACAAGCGCAGGTCGTCACAGCGCAGCAACTCAACCACCGGCTGCCCGTGCAACACATGCCGGCAGAACTGGCCGAGCTGGCCCAGTCGCTCAATGACATGCTGGCCCGGCTGGCGCTGGCGTTTGCGCGCCTGTCGGATTTTTCATCCGACATTGCACACGAGTTACGCACCCCGGTGAGCAACCTCATGACACAAACCCAGGTGGCCCTGTCGCGCACGCGCAGCGCCACCGAATACCGAAGTGTGCTGGAGTCCAACGCCGAAGAGTTCGATCGTATGGCACGCATGATCTCGGACATGCTGCTGCTGGCCAAGGCTGACCATGGCCTGGTTTTGCTTCAGCGTGAAACGCTTCAGCTGGCGCAAGAGGTACGTGCCGTGTTTGACTATTTTGAGATGCTGGCCGAAGAAAAAAAACTGTCCCTGCAATGGAGCGGTGAGGCCACCCTGATGGCGGACCGGCTGATGCTGCGCCGCGCCCTGGGCAATCTGCTGTCCAACGCGGTACGCCATGCCACACCTGCTACCGAGGTCCGAGTCACACTGAGTCAGACGGCACAAGAAGTGGTGATTGCGGTACAAAACACCGGGGACACCATTCCCCCGGAAGCATTGGCGCGGGTGTTTGACCGCTTTTTCCGGGTTGACCCCGCGCGTCAGCGCAACTCGGAGGGCACGGGCCTGGGGCTGGCCATCACCCGATCCATCATCAACGCCCACGGCGGAACCATCTCCGCCAGCTCCATGGACAAGCTCACCACCCTGACCATCAGACTGCCTCGGTAGACAAGAACTACGGCTTGTCTTCCTGTTCGGCTTCAGCCTGCAGGCGTTTGGTCAGCGCTTCTATCTTTTTCATATCAATGTTGACCTCACCCTCAGGTGTCGAGATGGCAACACCACTGGCGCTGTGCATGGGTGACATGGGCGAGGGCAGCAACATCGTGCCGGCGGCACTGATCAACACACTGCCGACGATACCCACCACGGCGGCCACGGCAGCGTAAGGCAGTGATTTTTCCGCCGGGTTCTTCATCAACACCGGCAGTCCCAGGTACAAGAGATACAACGCATACAGACCGCCCAGCAGCCCCAGAATGGCCAGCGATGGGATGACGTTGAACACGCCAGCCACCATCGCCGGGGTGCTGGCATACACCGACAGCTTGACCGCGTTCATCAGATTGGCCTGGCCGCCAAATGACCCCGCCAGCAGATTGATCACCCAGCCCCAGACCGCCACCATGACCAGGGTCATGATGTACTGGCTGATCATCATGGCCAGCCCGGTCCCCAGCGGGAGACGCAGTGATACGCCGAATCCACCCATGCCCACCAGGGTCCAGCCAACCAGCCCAGCCACCGCCGGAATGGCAGCCAGCCAAGCCAGGTAGGGCAGGTAGAGTTGTGACCAGCCAGTGATCTCCTGTTCAACAACCAGCCAGGTCTCGGCTGGTTTGACCATCATGTTTTTGGCGCGCTCGGCAACAGCCATGGTGAACCCCCTGTTTAAGATCGATAACAAGAACGGACCTGCCTGCGACGCAGAGCACCGGCACAGTCATCTATGCATAGAAAGGCCGGAAGAAAAAGCCACAACGCCTAGAACTTGACCAATTCGACGCGGCGATTGCGGGCGCGGCCGTCTTCGGTGCGGTTGTCAGCCACCGGAACACTGTCCCCCTTGCCGCTGGCCTTGAGCCGCTGGGCCTGGATGCCGTGGGCCACCAGGTAGGCCACGACCGCCTCGGCCCGGCGCCGGGAGAGTTCGGCATTGGCCTTGGCGTTGCCTACGTTGTCCGTGTGGCCTTCAATGGCCAGGTTCAGTGCCTTGTCGTTGGTGAGCACGGTCAGCACTTCTTTCAGTAGTGCTTCGGATTGCGGCTTGATGCTGGCCTTGCCGGTGTCGAACAGGATGCCGGTGAGCGCCACGTGGCCTTGTTTCTTCAGGGCGTCGGCCATCTCGCTGGCCGAGAACTCCACCTTTTGTGCCATGGCAGCGACGTCAACAATGTTCAGCTGGTAGCGCGCGCCTTCGGCATCGATGTTGATCTGCACCCAGCGCTCGCCGCCGCGACCCAGTGGCATGCGGTAGACCGCGCTCTCGGGCGGGTCGCGGTAGACCATGCTGCCCCCCAGCTTGCGAAAGGCATTTTCGTAGTTGCGGATCAACTCCACCGCGCTGGGCTGGCGCGCACCGTCTTTCAGGATGTAGTCAATGAACCAGTACTGGCCGGCCTTGAGTTCCCCCACCGGTTGACCGTCACGATCACGGTTCTTGCTGGAGAAACTGAATTCATTGAAGTCATTGTGTTTCGAGTTGTCGATGTAGAAACCGGGGAAACGGGACACCTCCGGGTGTTCGGTGGTGGACTCGGCATCGGCAGGGTCACTGGCAGCATGTGCTGGCGACAACAAAACCATCAGTGCGGCGACCAAGCCAACAAGCAGGGATCGGTAGGAAAAAGGCACAGGAGCTCCTGAGGGAAGAAACAGGTGCGACGGCATCACCGTCAATACGACTTGAAAGAAAGAATCGGCATCCAACGTGCCGGCTGCGGCACGAGAGCCTGAATGACTGGTCAGCCCATCACACCGCAAGCCAGGCGGGCTCCGCCACCCCCCAATGGAGCCGGATGGTCGTTGTGGTTGTCGGCACCCACATGAATCATCAGCGAGCGGCCAACAAGATCACTCATCTTCAGGCGTGGTGCCAGCACCGGGTTGGCAGCCTGGCCACTGGCATCAACATACAACGGCGGCAGGTCACCCAGATGGCCACGGCCCCAGGGGAAACCGTGACGCCCGCTGGCAGCGGGGTCGTAGTGGCCCCCCGCTGCCAATGCGGGCACCATCTTGCCGTCCTTCTCCTTGGCAGCGCAGCTGGGATGCTCATGCACATGGAATCCATGCAACCCTGCCGGCAGGTCGGTCAGCGCGGGTGTGAATACCACACCAAACGGGGTTTCACTGACGATGACCTGGCCAATGGCTCTGACAGATCCACCTTCATTCACCAGATTCATGGGAACTTGCAAATCGGCTTGCGCCGCACCACAGGCCAGCCATCCGGCGGCAGCAATCAGCTTGAAATTCATGGGATTCACTTTCTTGTCTCGATACATCAGCGCACGGTTGGCGCGCGCCCGTTGCACTCCGCTTTGCCAGGCAAAACGAAGCGAAGGTCGGCATGCTAAGTTGGGGGAAGTTGTGTTGCCAGCCCCCTGCGTGGGGGGATTTCAACAAGCCAGTCGGAAAGCAGGCACCCGGCGTCGACCTATACTTGGCAGAAATCACAGGGGCCGCAGGGGCACCCGGCGACGGTGCAGCCATCCTGCCGGGACAGCGCTGACAATGAACCGTCCGATTCCATTTTTTCGCTGCGAAGTGAGTTCGTGAAATGGCAAGCAAAAAGAACATACGACAGTGGTCACAGCTGCGCATGCTGTGCTGCAGTGGCCTCGACCTGATGGCGATTGCGCCGGACGCTTTTACCATCGCCCACGATCTGGTGCCCAACGCCGCCTCGGCGCTGTTCCTCACGTCACACCACGGTGAGCAGCAGGCCACTTATCACGAGGATTGCCCGGATGACGTGCAAGCGTTATGCGCCAGTGACGGCTCGCTGTTTGCCGGGCCCACCGAACTGAATCTGCAGCGGCTGCTCACCAACCGGCGCGCCCCCAAAGTGGGTCAGCTCTGGAAGCCCCCGCGTGAGTATTTTTCCAGCAACACCTACCAACTGCTGGTCCGTGGTTGTGGCCACCACCACACGATTGAGGCCCGCCTGGAAGTCAACGGCCGCCCCCTCGGTATGGTCTCGTTGTTCCGCGAAACCGGCCTGGGTTTTGATGAACAGGACCTGGTCGACCTGGGCCGGATCGCCCAGTACTTCGAACATGCGGCCAAGCTCC
>NZ_JAQTWM010000023.1:43442-46095 GCF_028689305.1 Rhodoferax sp.
CCTGACACGCAGAACGCCCTTGCCCCTGCGCGTGTGGCGTAATCTGTGCGCTGCACCCTTGTCACCCCGGCAGATGGAGGTCGCCTTCTGGATGGCGATCGGTGGCAGCCGTGAAGCGGCGCGCGCGCGCCTGTCGATCAGCGAGGCGGTGCTGCGTGACTGCGTGAAAGCGGTCTATGAAAAACTCGGCTGCTCTTCCCAGACCGACCTGATGGCGACCCTGCGCCAGGCCTAGCTTCGGTACAACAGCCAACCAATACACCCACAAAAATCCCCCCATCCAAGGGGGTGGCGGTAGCACCGATTCGCTTCTACCATCGCGCCTCTCATCAAAAGTGAACATTTCTGGTGACCAGGATCACCCGATCCCGGCGCCTGGAACAGGAGATTGCTGTGCGTGTGATGACAAGACTGGGCGTGATCGTGGTCCTGCTGGCCGCGGCGGGGGTGCAGGCCGCCGCCGACAAGGCCTGCCTGCTCGAAGGCAGCCTCAAAATTGGCAACCAGGTGGTGAACATCAAGGACTGCATGGTCAACAAGGGCGTTGACAAGACACGTTTCCAGGACACCTGCAAAGGCATCGCTGACATCGGGGCCGGTCTGGGCGCGCCGCCCAAAGTCAGTTATCTGGATGCCTGTCCGCCCAGTCCACAAGGCGTGTGTGAAGGCCTGTTCGGCCAACCGGTGGATGCCTACTACTACAAACGCAGCGCCAGTGATCTGGCTGACGCCAAATCAGGTTGCCTGGGACAAGGCGGGAAGTGGCGCTGATGTCAAGATGTCATAGGCAACGTTGTCTGACTGCCGTTCTTCTTGCCGGACTGTGTGTTTCCGGGGCCGCTGCCCATCCGCTGGACCTGTCCGGACGGCCGCGCAACAGCCTCACCGGACAGTTCACCTGGGAGTTGCAGCTGGCCAACGGCATGACCGCACGCTGGAAAACCACCGATGGTCGTGCCGGCGCTGTGCAGGAAGGTGAATCGACCTGGTTCAGGGGCGCCAAGACATTGGGCAGCCGGCGTCTGGACATGGTCGTGGCCAGTTATGGCCTGCTGGTCACGGTGGAGCGAAGTGAGGCAGAAAAGCGGGCGGCCTCCATGGCGAAAGACGACGTGCCCGGACTCGACGCTGCCCATGCGCAACTCAATGCCAAGCTCGACGAGATGACGGCGACATGTCAGCACCTGCCCGAGCCGCAACAGCTTGCCTGCAACATGGCATTCAACGCGCCGGTAGAGGCCCTGACCAAGAAGATCTACGATCTGGAAGATGCCGCCCGGACCAGGGCCGACAAAATCGGCGCCGTGTGCACGGTCCTGAAGCTGAAAGTGCGCGACGGCATCGTCAGTGGCCAGGCCGACTACTGCGCTGGCGAGCCCAACGTGGTCGTGACGGGAACGGTACGGCCCCTCGGCTCCCGGTGATCACCAGCCTGGACAGATCTGAACCAACATGATTCCCAACCTGTTGCTGGAGGAACTCGGTGTTCCGTTTGAGCGCGTCAGGCCAGACCGCGCCGACGCGGCTCACAAGGCCCCGGCCTACCTGCGCCTGAGCGCCAACAAGGTCCTGCCGACACTGACTGCGGGTGACCTGGCACGGTACAAAACCGTCGCGATCTGCCTGCACCTGTGTGATGCCCATCCGAAAATGAAGCTGGCACCCGCCATGGGTTCGATCGAACGTGGCCACTTTTACAAGCGGCTGGTGTGGCTGAACAACTCGCTGCAAGATACCTTGCTGGTTTACTTCCACCCCGAGCGCTGGCACAACGATGACACCACCGACGCCGAGGTCAAGGCGCTTGCCCGGGACAAGGTCGGGGAATTGCTGGACCAGCTTGACACCGAGCTGGCACGCCACGGCGGCCCCTGGTTCATGGGCCGCAACTTCAGTGCGCTGGACCCCTATGTCTTCACGCTGTGCCGCTGGACGCGTGGCCTCAGCAGCCGCCCGGCACGTGCCCGCCCGCATCTGGGTCCGTACCTGCAGCGCATGGCGGCGCGTCCGGCCACCCAGCAGGCCATGCGCAAGGAATACTTGATCCCGCCTCGGACCTGAGCCGCCGCACAACCGTCTCGCTTCAGATCAGATTACGCATCGCCCGCGCCGTCTCCTGCAGCACCGGCAACACGCGGGCCACGGCATCTTCGCGGGTTTCGTGACCCATGGGCATGGTGACGTTCAGTGCCCCGACCAGCTCACCCCGGCGGTCCATCAGGGGCACGGCCACACCACGGTAGATCAGCTCCAGCTGCTGCTCCGATACCGCCCAGCCTTGCTGGCGGATGCGGGCCAGCTCCAGCCGCAAACGGTCTTTGCTGGCGATGGTGTAGGAGGTGTAGGTCTTGAGCTCATGGTGCTGCAGCCAGTTGTCCAGCCACTCGGGTGCGCGCATCGACAACATCAACATGCCTGCCGCCGTGACTTGCGCTGGCACGCGTGAGCCCAGCACAAAGCCGGTGTTCATGCTGCGGTTGGAGCCGTTGCGGGCAATGTAGACAATGTCTTCGCCGTCGAGCACGCTCACATAGGCAATCTCCTGGGTGCCTGCGGTCACGCGCTGCAAAAACGGCTGCACGATGCGGGGCAGCCGGGCCGACTCCAGGTAGGACTGTCCCAGCCGCAACACCCGTGGTGTCAGCCAGAACAG
>NZ_JAQTWM010000187.1 GCF_028689305.1 Rhodoferax sp.
TAAAGTTAAGGTTTGTAGGATGCCTGCCCGTGAGCACTGGCGTGGATGAGTTCACGTAAACCTAAGGGCAGGCGTCGTACAAGCCTCGGGGGAGGAAACCGCGGGGAGTGCCGCAGTTGTTGGAGTGAACTATGCAGCTATGGGGATTTGAAGAGCCCCAGTGTGGTTTGACATTGCGGCCATGGCCACCACGCTGACGGCCAGACTGCTCAAGCGACACGCAATCCAACTGACAGTCGATATTTTTTTGACTCCGGTGGCGCGATCCGCCGAGGTTTCGCGACAAAAGGCAGCACTTACCCAAACCGGCTGCGGCGAGTGCGCAGTCAGCTTACAGTTTGACCATCGCCAAGTTTTGGCTCTCATGGTGGACCCTCGGCGATAGGCGGCGCTCGAATGGTCGGTGCGCGCAAAAACGTCTGGACGATGATCATCGGCGCGCCACAATGTGTGCAAACAAAAGTTGGTCGCACTGGTTCAGCGCAATCGTCATCAAGCTTCGGGTCGACGGCGGCGGCAGGCGCCACCTGCAGCAGTTCTCGCGCCAGAGCCAGTTTCTCCTTGCGCGCATTGTTGGCGATCAGCCCATAGTGGCGAATACGATGAAAGCCACTGGGCAACACATGCAACAAAAAACGGCGCACGAATTCATCGGGCTCCAGCGTCATGGTCTTATGCCGCGTCTTGCCCTTGGCACGGTAATCCTTCCAGCGAAATGTCACCCCTGCCTCATCCATTGAAATCAGGCGTGAGTTGGAGATGGCAACCCGGTGGGTGTAGCGCGACAAATAAGCCAGCACCGCAGCCGGGCCTGCAAACGGACGCTTGGCATACACCACCCATTCGCACCGCCCCATCGGTGCCAACCATTTGGCAAATGTCTTGGCATCCGTCAAGTCGGCGTACTCGCCAAAAAACTGCAGCTCACCAGCACGGTATGCCGCCCCCAACTCTTCCAGGAACCGCCTGCGAAACAACCTTGAGAGCACCCGCACCGGCAGAAAGAATCCTGGTTTGCAAGCCACCCACCGCCGCCCATCGGGTGACAGGCCACCACCAGGAACAATGCCATGCACATGGGGGTGGTGCGTCAATGCTGATCCCCAGGTATGCAGCACCAGGGTCGCGCCAATCTGCGCACCCAGATGCTTGGGATCTGCCGCGATGGTGATCAAGGTCTCTGCGGCCGCCTCAAACAACAGCCGGTAAATCACCGCCTTGTTGTAATACGCAATCGCGCTGATGGGCGCGGGCAAGGTGAAGACCACATGGTAATAGTCCACCGGCAGCAATTCGCTTTGTCGTTCTTGCAGCCAATGCTTGGCCGCACTGGTCTGACACTTTGGGCAATGACGGTTGCGGCACGAGTTGTAGGAAAGCTGGTCGTGCCCGCAGCCGTCGCAGTGCAATGCGTGTCCCCCCAGTGCTGCTGTACGACACTGTTCGATGGCCGACATGACTTTGAGTTGACCCAGGCTCAGGTGACTCTGCTGGTTTTTGCGCCAAGCCGGGCCATGAGTACGAAAGATGTCGGCAACCTCCAAGGCGAGGCGCCCCATGCTGGACTAACCCTGTTACGCGGGCTGCAGTGTTTCCAGCGGACTGACCACCTCACGCAATATCTCGGTGGCCACCTGTGTATAAAGTGCTGTCGTCTCCAGTTTTTTATGTCCAAGCAGCACTTGAATGACGCGGATGTCGACCTTTTGCTCCAGCAAGTGGGTGGCAAAGCTGTGCCTGAGCGTATGCATCGACACGCGCTTGTCGATCTTGGCCGCCTCGGCAGCCGCGTGGATGGCGCGGTTCATTTGACGCGTTCCCACCGAATCCATTGGATTGAGTCCCGGAAATAACCAACCGCCAGGCAACATCTTGCCTTGGGCATGGGCTAGGCGCCACCAACTACGCAGACGCTCAAGCAACACAGGCGATAGCATGGCGTAGCGATCCTTGCCGCCCTTGCCATTCTCAATTCGCAGTGTCATGCGTTCGCTGTCGATGTCCCCGACCTTGAGGGCGACGACTTCGCTGACACGCAAGCCCGTGCCATAGGCAAGCGACAACGCTGTTTGGTATTTCAATCCCGGTGCAGCAGCGATCAAGCGGGCCACTTCCTCACGACTCAATACCACTGGCAGGGTGCGCGGCACCTTCACAGGTTGCATCTTGGCCATCAACTCGCCATGATCAAGGGTGACATCAAAGAAGAACTTCAGGCCAGAAATCGTCGCATTGAGGGTAATTGGCGAGGCACCGTGATCAACCATATGCAACTGGAACCGTCGCAGTTCTTCGATGGAGGCGGTGTCGGGTGAGCGCTTGAGATAGCCTGCCAGTTGCCGCACGGCTCTGATGTAGCCCGCTTGTGTTTTTTGTGCAAACTTGCGCATTCGCATGTCTTCAATCATGCGTTGGCGCAGTGGTGATCCTCTGGGTGTCGATGTTTCCATGGCTGTGCTCCTGTTGTGAACGAGGCCAATTGCCTCAATTCACAACATCGGCATGCACACACCGTCGACTTACCTAGACCGCTGATCGAAGGGTACCGCGCGAGCGGTTTAGTCCAA
>NZ_JAQTWM010000024.1 GCF_028689305.1 Rhodoferax sp.
CCAGCGCAGCCCAAGCCCCATCCCCATCAGAAGCAACTCCAAGAGGTCATTCTTGAGCGCGCATGGGCGTACCCGTAACCATTTCGGAGAACCCAGTGCTTTTGTCTCTCAAGGGAAATACCCCACCAGCCATTCTGGCGCTCGCGGACGGCACGGTCTATATTGGCAATTCCATTGGCGCCACTGGCTCCACCGTTGGCGAGGTGGTGTTCAACACCGCCATGACCGGCTATCAGGAAATCCTCACGGACCCCAGCTATTGCCAGCAGATCGTCACGCTCACTTATCCGCACATTGGAAACTATGGTGTCAATCCGCAGGATGTTGAATCTGATCGCATTCATGCCGCGGGCCTGATCATCAAGGACTTGCCGCTGCTGGCTTCCAACTTTCGCTCCACCCAAACCCTCAGCCAATACCTGGTGGCTGAAGGTACGGTGGCCATTGCCAACATCGACACCCGCCAGTTGACCCGCCAGCTGCGCACCCAGGGTGCCCAAAACGGCTGTATTTTGGCTTTGGCAGCGGGCGAAGCGGTGACCCAGGCGGTGATTGACCGCGCCATCGCCCAAGCCAAGGCCGTGCCCAGCATGGCGGGCCTGGACTTGGCCAAGGTGGTGAGTGCCAAGACCGGCTACGCCTGGGCTCAAACCGAATGGGCGCTGTCCAATCCCGCTTTGAATGGTCAGCCAGGTTTTGGTGAACAAACGGCACCGCGCTTTCATGTGGTGGCTTATGACTTTGGGGTCAAGAAAAACATCCTGCGCATGTTGTCGCAACGCGGTTGCCGCGTCACCGTGGTGCCGGCGCAAACCTCGGCGGCAGAGGTGCTCAAACACCAGCCCGATGGTGTCTTCCTGAGCAACGGCCCGGGTGACCCCGAGCCGTGTGACTACGCCATTGCCGCAGCGGCTGAACTGATTGAATCCGGCATCCCTACCTTTGGCATCTGCCTGGGGCACCAGATCATGGCCTTGGCCAGCGGCGCCAAAACCTTCAAGATGAAGTTTGGCCACCACGGGGCCAACCACCCGGTCAAGGACCTGGACACCGGGCATGTCAGCATCACCAGCCAGAACCACGGTTTTGCGGTGGATGAAAAAACCCTGCCAGCCCATTTGCGCGCCACGCACATCAGTTTGTTTGACGGCACGCTGCAGGGCATGGAACGCACCGACAAGCCTGCGTTCAGTTTCCAGGGGCACCCGGAAGCATCACCTGGTCCGCAAGACATCGGTTACCTGTTTGACCGCTTTGTGACCAGCATGGCGGCACGCGCATGAATGTTTACGGTGTCACCGATCTGTGGACCTACGTGGTAGGGGCCTTCGGCATCATCTTGTTGCCTGGGCCGAACTCGCTGTATGTGCTCAGCGTGGCCACGGCACGCGGTGTGCGGGCCGGGTTTCAGGGCGCGTTTGGCGTGTTTGTGGGTGACACCATTTTGCTGATCTGTACCGCGCTGGGCGCGGCCAGTTTGCTGCGCACCCACCCCACAGCGTTCATGGTGGTCAAGTACGCCGGGGCAACTTACCTGTTCTGGATCGGGTTGACTTTGTTGTGGGGGGCTTTGAAGGGGCTGCGCAACCCGGCTGATGCCGTGCAGGTGACGGTTGAGGCCTCGGCCCCTCAGACGGCAGCGGCAGCACCTCATTTGCAACGGCCCTTTCGCCGTGCGCTGATTGTGAGCCTGCTCAATCCGAAGGCGATTTTGTTTCTGCTGTCGTTTTTTGTGCAGTTCATTGATCCCGCTTACGCCCAGCCCGAGGTGCCGTTTCTGATTTTGAGCGCCATCCTGATGACCTTCAGTGCGCTGTACCTGACGGCATTGATTTTTACCGGCGCACGGTTGGCGCAAATTTTTCGCCAGCGCCAACGGCTCTCGAGTGGCTTGTCCAGCCTGGTGGGGGGCTTGTTTGTGTGGTTTGGAACCAAGCTGGCCACCGCCAGCCTGAATTGAATCGTTATAAAAATAGGAGCTGCTTCCCCTTGTATCTTCTGGGCTAGAGGCGGTTTTAATCGAAAATTATGGCAAAACGTACTGACATCAAAAGCATCCTGATCATTGGCGCCGGCCCGATCATCATTGGCCAGGCCTGTGAGTTTGACTACTCTGGCGTGCAGGCTTGTAAAGCGCTGCGTGAAGAGGGCTACAAGGTCATCCTGATCAACAGCAACCCGGCCACCATCATGACCGATCCAGCCACGGCCGATGTGACCTACATCGAGCCCATCACCTGGAAAACGGTTGAGAAAATCATCGCCAAAGAGCGTCCCGATGCGATTTTGCCGACCATGGGTGGTCAGACCGCGCTGAACTGTGCGCTGGACTTGTGGCACAACGGCGTGCTGGACAAGTACACCGGCGCGGCCACCGGCAAAGCCATTGAGCTGATTGGTGCCAAGCCCGAGGCCATCGACAAAGCCGAAGACCGCCTCAAGTTCAAGGATGCCATGACCAAGATTGGTTTGGGTTCGGCGCGCTCCGGCATTGCGCACAGCATGGAAGAAGCTTGGGGCGTACAGAAGAACGTGGGTTTCCCAACGGTGATTCGTCCCAGCTTCACGCTGGGTGGCACCGGCGGCGGCATCGCCTACAACCCGGAAGAATTTGAAGTCATCTGCAAGCGTGGTCTGGAAGCTTCGCCCACCAACGAGTTGCTGATCGAAGAGTCGCTGTTGGGCTGGAAAGAGTACGAGATGGAAGTGGTGCGCGACACCGCGGACAACTGCATCATCGTTTGCTCGATTGAAAATCTGGACCCGATGGGCGTGCACACCGGCGACTCGATCACCGTGGCTCCGGCGCAGACGCTGACCGACAAGGAATACCAGATTCTGCGCAACGCCAGCCTGGCGGTGCTGCGCGAAATTGGGGTGGACACCGGCGGCTCCAACGTGCAGTTCTCCATCAACCCCAAAGATGGGCGCATGGTGGTGATCGAGATGAACCCGCGTGTGAGTCGTTCTTCTGCGCTGGCTTCCAAGGCCACGGGTTTTCCGATTGCCAAGGTGGCGGCCAAGCTGGCGGTAGGCTACACGCTGGACGAGTTGCGCAACGAAATCACCGGTGGTGCCACACCGGCCAGTTTTGAGCCCAGCATCGACTACGTGGTGACCAAGATTCCGCGTTTTGCCTTCGAGAAATTCCCCGCGGCCGACAGCCGCCTGACGACCCAGATGAAGTCGGTGGGCGAGGTCATGGCCATGGGCCGCACCTTCCAGGAATCCTTCCAGAAGGCCTTGCGCGGCCTGGAAGTCGGTGTGGACGGCATGAACGAAAAAACCCAGGACCGCGAGCTGCTGGAAAAAGAGCTGGGCGAGCCCGGCCCAGACCGTATCTGGTATGTCGGTGATGCCTTTGCTGCGGGCTGGAGTGTGGATGAGGTGTTTGACATCACCAAAATTGACCGCTGGTTCCTGGTGCAAATTGAGCAGATCGTCAAGCTGGAGCTGGAGATCGAACGCTTGCCACAACCGGCAGTAGGCACCGCGCTGGACAGCATTGATGCCGCCACCTTGCGTGCCCTGAAGCAAAAAGGCTTCTCGGATCGCCGCCTGGCCAAACAATTCAAGACCACCGATACCGCCGTGCGCGCCCGTCGCCACGCCCTGGGCGTGCGCCCGGTGTACAAGCGGGTGGATACCTGCGCCGCAGAATTTGCCACCAACACGGCCTACATGTATTCCACCTACGAAGCCCAAGGGGCTGAGTGTGAAGCCGCGCCAACGAACAAGAAAAAGATCATGGTGCTGGGTGGTGGCCCGAACCGGATTGGTCAGGGCATTGAGTTTGACTACTGCTGCGTGCATGCCGCGCTGGCCATGCGTGAAGACGGGTACGAGACCATCATGGTCAACTGCAACCCGGAAACCGTGTCGACCGATTACGACACCTCGGATCGCCTGTATTTCGAGCCATTGACGCTTGAAGACGTGCTGGAGATTGTGGACAAGGAGCAACCTACCGGCGTGATCGTGCAATATGGCGGCCAGACGCCCCTGAAGCTGGCGCTGGATCTCGAAGCCAATGGCGTGCCGATCATCGGCACCAGCCCTGACATGATTGATGCCGCCGAAGACCGTGAACGCTTCCAGAAGCTGCTGCACGAGTTGAAGTTGCGCCAGCCGCCCAACGCCACCGCCCGTACCGAGCCGGAGGCGCTGGAAAAAGCCGCCGAGCTGGGTTACCCGCTGGTGGTGCGCCCCAGCTATGTATTGGGTGGCCGTGCCATGGAAATCGTGCATGAGCAGCGTGATCTGGAGCGCTACATGCGCGAAGCCGTCAAAGTCTCCAATGACTCGCCGGTGCTGCTGGATCGCTTCCTGAACGATGCCATTGAGTGTGATGTGGACTGTGTGCGTGATGACACAGGCCAGACCTACATTGGTGGTGTGATGGAGCACATCGAACAAGCGGGCGTGCACAGCGGCGACTCGGCGTGCTCGATTCCGCCTTACAGCCTGTGTGCTGAGACGGTGACCGAGATCAAACGCCAGACCGCGGCGATGGCGGCGGCGCTGAATGTGGTGGGCTTGATGAACGTGCAGTTCGCCATCCAGCACATTGATGGGCAGGATGTGATTTACGTGCTTGAAGTCAATCCACGGGCCTCGCGTACCGTGCCGTTTGTCAGCAAGGCTACGGGTGTGCAGTTGGCCAAGGTGGCGGCGCGGTGCATGGTCGGGCAAACGCTGGCTTCACAGGGCATCACGCGTGAAGTCACGCCACCGTATTTCAGTGTCAAGGAGGCCGTGTTCCCGTTCGTCAAGTTCCCTGGAGTGGACACCATTCTTGGGCCGGAGATGAAGTCGACCGGTGAGGTGATGGGTGTCGGCAAAACCTTTGGTGAAGCCTTTGTCAAATCGCAGATGGGAGCGGGTTCCAAGCTGCCCCGATCGTTGACGGCGGAAGGGGCGCCCAGCGGCAAGGTGTTTCTGTCGGTCAAGGGCAACGACAAGCCGCGCGCTGTGGAAGTGGCCCGTTCTTTGGTCGACATGGGTTTTGTCCTGATCGCCACCAAAGGAACGGCGGCGGCCATCAACGCGGCGGGTGTGCCGTGTGGGGTGGTCAACAAGGTGACCGAAGGCCGCCCGCACATTGTGGACATGATCAAGAACAACGAGATTGTGCTGGTCATCAACACGGTGGAAGAGCGCCGCAATGCGATTGCAGATTCACGCCAGATCCGTACCTCCGCCCTGCTGGCGCGGGTGACCACATTCACCACCATTGCCGGTGCCGAGGCTGCGGTGCAGGGCATGCGTTGTATGGATCAGCTTGATGTGATCTCGGTGCAGGAGATGCACGGTCAACTACAGGCTGCCTGAATCTGCGACAAGCAGTTGATGAATGGCGTTCAGGCGCCACAATCGCGGCATAATTCAGCCACACCGCCGAACGGTAACGTTCGGCGGTTTCATTTTGGATCATCTTTTATTCACGGAGCACCCAGTGGCGACTCTTCCCATTACCAAGCGTGGCGCCGAAATTCTCAAGGCCGAGCTGCACCAACTCAAGGCATTTGAGCGGCCGGCGGTCATCAATGCGATTGCCGAGGCGCGGGCCCAGGGTGACCTGAGCGAAAACGCCGAATACGAAGCGGCCAAGGACAAACAGGGTTTTGTCGAAGGGCGCATCCAGGAAATTGAAGGCAAGTTGTCCGTGGCCCAGATCATTGATCCGTCCGAGCTGGATGCGGGTGGGCGTGTGGTGTTCGGTACGACTGTGGAGCTGGAAGATGAAGACACCGGTGAGAAGGTGACCTACCAGATTGTGGGTGAGGATGAAGCGGATATCAAACTGGGTCTGGTCAACATCAACAGCCCGGTGGCGCGCGCCCTGATTGGCAAGGAAGAAGGTGATGTGGCCGAGGTGCAAGCACCCGGTGGTTTGCGCCGTTATGAAGTGGTGGCAGTCCACTACAAGTGATGAAGTCAATGTTATCTGCCTGGCCGGTTTGGATCGCTGCCTTTTGGTGGGGTAGTTTGACCACGGTGGGGTTTTACGTGGTACCGATGTTGTTTGCTCATCTGCCGACACCAGCGCTGGCGGGCAATATGGCGGCCAAACTTTTTGCCGCCCAAACCTGGGTGGCTTTGGTGTGTGGTTTGTTGTTGCTGATGAATGGCAGGCAAAATCAGCCTTCAGCCCAGACAGAACAATCGCGAGTAGCTATCATTTTTATAGTTTCCGGGATGCTGCTGGCGTTGTTGTCGGAGTTTGCTGTGGCGCCGCGCATCATTGCCAGGGAGAACTTGCGGCTGTGGCACAGCATTGGCACCCTGTTGTACGCCTTGCAGTGGGGGTGCGCCGGGGTGGTGTTTCAAAAGCTGATGACGGGGCGGTCCGGGTCGGCGCGGTGACGTTGGCGCAGGTCCTGGCCTGCACCATGGGGGTCAGCTCTGGTTGCGCTTTTTGATGCTGACGGGTTTGCGTTTGGCGCGCTTGATTTGGCCGCCAGAAGTCAGGCGCTGGTTGCCGAGCACACGCAAGGTCTTGACTTCGGGGCGCTGGCCGCCACGTTTGCTGAATTTGAGCACCTTGACGTCCTTGGGGCCGGGCATGCGGTCTTCATCCACCGCTTTTTCGCGCTCCGGCATCGGGCGCCAGAGCACCAGCAGCTTGCCAATATGCTGGATGGGGGCGGCGTTGAGTTCGTCGGCCAGGGTTAAAAACATGGCTTCACGGGCAGCGCGGTCATCCGAAAACACCCGGACCTTGATCAGGCCATGGGCATTCAGGGCCGCATCAGCTTCTTTTTTCACGGCGGCCGTGAGGCCGTCGCCGCCAATCATGACCACCGGGTCAAGGTGGTGGGCATCGGCGCGATGCAGTTTGCGTTGGGCAGGGGTCAGTTGTATTTGAGGCATGGCCGTATTATCGGCGAGATGGGGCATTATGAAATCAGCAGTTAAAAGCAGCAAAGTCAATCGGGCGTGGCTCAACGACCATGTGAATGACACTTACGTCAAATTGGCGCAAAAGGATGGTTATCGTGCGCGCGCGGCTTACAAGCTCAAGGAAATTGACGAAACCTTGCACCTGATCAAGCCGGGGCAGCTGGTGGTCGATCTGGGCTCGGCGCCCGGCGCCTGGAGCCAATATGTGCGGCGCAAGCTGTCGCCAAAATCGGCCACCGGTGGCGGTGCTGCGGTCGGTGCGCTCAATGGTCGCATTTTTGCGCTGGACATCCTGCCGATGGCGCCGATTGAGGACGTGGTGTTCATCCAGGGGGATATTCGTGAAGCGTCGGTGCTGGCTGATTTGGCCGCTCACATGCAGGGACAATTGGCCGATCTGGTGATTTCGGACATGGCGCCCAATCTGTCTGGCATCGAGTCGGTCGACGCCGCTCGCATCGAACATCTGGTGGAGTTGGCGCTGGAATTCGCCCAGGCGCATCTCAAGCCACAGGGCGCAGTGGTGGCCAAGGTGTTTCACGGCGGCAGTTACGACATCCTGGTAAAGCGGTTCCGGGAGACCTTTGTGACTGTCAAACGCATCAAGCCCAAGGCATCGCGGGATAAGTCGTCCGAAACTTTTTTGGTGGGCCTGGTCTTGAAATAAGCCACATTTCCTTGCAGCTGCTGTGGCTGATGATGGTTCCCAGGTATCCGCCAGCCAGCGAAAAGCCTAGAATCCTGCCCGGCAAGGCGTGAAAAATTTATTGCGTGTCTATTGGAGTTTCGCTTGAACAATCCATGGTTTTCAAAAATAGCTGTTTGGTTGGTGATTGCGATGGTGCTGTTCACCGTCTTCAAACAGTTTGATACCCGTCCAGCAGGTGGTGCCGGCTATCTGGGCTATTCTGATTTTCTGGAAGAAGTCAGGGGCAAGCGGATCAAGAGTGCCATCATTCAGGAAGGCCAGAGTGGTACCGAGATCGTGGCCGTTACCACGGATGATCGCAAGATTCGCACCACCGCCACTTATCTCGACCGTGGTCTGGTGGGTGATCTGATTGCCAATGACGTCAAGTTTGATGTCCGTCCCCGTGAAGAAGGCTCCTTGCTGATGACGCTGCTGGTGAGTTGGGGGCCCATGCTGTTGCTGATTGGCGTGTGGATTTATTTCATGCGTCAGATGCAAGGTGGCGGCAAAGGTGGTGCCTTCAGTTTTGGCAAGAGCAAGGCGCGCTTGCTCGATGAAAACACCAACACCGTGACTTTTGCCGACGTCGCCGGGTGTGATGAAGCCAAGGAAGAGGTGAAGGAAGTGGTGGACTTCCTCAAGGATCCGGCCAAATTCCAGAAGCTGGGTGGCCGTATTCCGCGTGGTCTGCTGCTGGTGGGCCCGCCCGGTACCGGCAAAACCCTGTTGGCCAAGTCGATTGCTGGTGAGGCCAAGGTGCCGTTCTTTTCGATCTCGGGTTCGGATTTTGTCGAGATGTTTGTCGGCGTGGGGGCATCCCGTGTGCGTGACATGTTTGACAACGCCAAGAAAAATGCACCCTGCATCATCTTCATTGATGAAATTGACGCAGTGGGTCGGCAGCGTGGTGCCGGTCTGGGCGGTGGCAATGACGAGCGTGAACAGACGCTCAACCAGATGCTGGTGGAGATGGATGGTTTCGAGACCAATATGGGCGTGATTGTGGTGGCTGCCACCAACCGCCCCGACATTCTGGATGCTGCGCTGCTGCGTCCGGGGCGTTTTGACCGCCAGGTTTATGTAACCTTGCCGGACATCCGTGGCCGTGAGCAGATTTTGAATGTGCACATGCGCAAGGTCCCGTTGAGCCCGGATGTCAATGCTGCTGTGATTGCCCGCGGTACACCGGGCATGAGTGGTGCCGATCTGGCCAATTTGTGTAACGAGGCTGCGCTGATGGCGGCGCGGCGCAATGCCCGCACGGTTGAAATGCAGGACTTCGAAAAGGCCAAGGACAAGATCCTGATGGGGCCAGAGCGCAAGAGCATGGTCATGCCCGAGGAAGAGCGTCGCAATACCGCGTACCACGAGTCGGGCCACGCGCTGATTGGCAAGCTGCTGCCCAAGTGTGACCCGGTGCACAAGGTCACCATCATTCCGCGTGGGCGTGCGCTGGGCGTGACGATGAGCCTGCCGGCACAGGACCGTTATTCCTATGACAAGGAGTACATGCTCAACCAGATCAGCATGCTGTTCGGTGGTCGTATTGCCGAAGAGGTGTTCATGAACCAGATGACCACCGGTGCCAGCAATGACTTTGAGCGCGCCACCCAGATTGCCCGCGACATGGTCATGCGTTATGGCATGACAGCGGCGTTGGGGCCGATGGTGTATGCCGAGAACGAAGGTGAAGTGTTTCTGGGCCGCTCGGTGACCAAAACCACCAACATGAGTGAAGAGACCATGCAGAAGGTGGATGCCGAAGTGCGCAGAATCATTGATGAGCAATACGCCTTAGCGCGTCGCCTGATCGAAGAGCACAGCGACAAGATGCATGCCATGGCCAAGGCCTTGCTGGAGTGGGAAACCATTGACAGCGACCAGCTGGACGACATCATGGGGGGCAAGGAGCCGCGCCCGCCGAAAGATTGGACGCCGCGTGTAACGACAGCGGGGTCTGATGGTGGCGGTGGTGGCTCTCCTGCCGTTAAGACGGACGCAGCACCCACGGCAGCTTGAAGCTGCGTGGCACAAAATGACGGGGCAATGGCCCCGTTTTTTTATGTCGACTGCCCGGTGTTTGAATGGATTCCTCACTTATGTATTGGCAAACCTCCCGATTCCAGATTGATCTCAGTCGTCCTCAAGTGATGGGGATTGTGAACGTGACCCCCGATTCTTTTTCGGACGGCGCTCAACACGCCGATACTGCAGCAGCGCTGGTGCACTGTGAACAGTTGATTCAGGACGGGGCTGATATCCTGGACATTGGTGGCGAGTCCACCCGGCCTGGTGCCCGACCGCTGGGGGTTGAGGAGGAGCTGGCGCGGGTGTTACCGGTGGTCAGAGAGGCTGTCAGACTGGGGGTGCCGGTGTCGGTGGATACCTACAAGCCTCAGGTTATGCGGGCGGTGCTGGACCTGGGTGCCGACATCATCAATGACATCTGGGCCTTGCGTTGGCGTGGTGAGTCAGGCGTGGCCGAAGCGCCCGGGGTCGTCGCTGGCCATCCGTCATGTGGTGTCTGTCTGATGCATATGCACCTGGAGCCGCAAACCATGCAAATCCAGCCCATGCAGGGCGATGTGATTCCTCAAGTGCTCTCATTTTTAGAGCGATCTGCGCACAATTTGTGCGGGCTAGGGGTCAAAAAGTCCAGAATTCTGGTGGACCCCGGTGTCGGTTTTGGCAAGACGGTGGCCCAGAACTTTGTTTTATTGGCCCGTCAGACCGAACTGCTGGCAGCAGGTTTCCCGCTGCTGCTGGGGTGGTCACGCAAATCGTCGCTGGCTGGCATGACTGCTGGCAGTGAGCGAGGTCAAACCTTGTTGCCTCACCAGCGTCTGGCTCCCAGCCTGGCGGCTGCATTGTTGGCAGCACAGCGTGAGGCCAGCGTGATCCGCGTGCACGATGTCAAGGAAACCGTACAGGTATTGAAAGTGCTTGAGACGATAAGATCAGTGTCAACTCAATCGATCAATCAGGAAGGAAGAACCCAGTCATGACACGCCAATATTTTGGAACCGATGGTATTCGTGGCACCGTGGGGCAAGCACCCATTACGCCGGATTTCGTGCTGCGATTGGCACACGCTGTAGGCCGTGTACTCAAACGTTCCGAGGCACGGCCCAAGGTGCTGATCGGCAAAGACACCCGGATTTCCGGCTATATGCTGGAGAGTGCCCTGGAAAGTGGTTTCAATTCTGCCGGCGTGGAAGTGGTGCTGCTGGGGCCTTTGCCAACGCCCGGTGTGGCCTATCTCACGCGGGCGCAACGGGCCTCTCTGGGTGTGGTGATCAGCGCCAGCCACAACCCGTTTGATGACAACGGCATCAAATTTTTCAGTGCTCAGGGTACCAAGCTGCCAGATGCTTGGGAGCGTGAGGTCGAGTCCGTCCTGGCCACTGATCCGGAATGGGTCGATTCGGCCAATCTGGGCAAGTCCCATCGTCTTGAAGATGCGGCCGGGCGTTACATTGAGTTTTGCAAGAGCACGTTTGCCAACAATCTGACTCTGAAAGGTCTGCGCATTGTGGTGGATGCCGCCCATGGTGCGGCTTATCAGATTGCTCCCAAGGTATTCCACGAGCTTGGTGCCGAGGTGGTCTCTATTGGTTGCTCGCCCGATGGACTGAACATCAATCGAGGCGTGGGTGCAACCCACCCGGAGGCCTTGGTGGAGGCGGTCAAGGCGCACCGTGCGGACATGGGTGTGGCGCTGGATGGTGACGCAGACCGCTTACAGCTTGTCGACAGCCAGGGGCGTTTGTTCAATGGCGATGAGCTGCTCTATCTGATGGTAGATGACCGCTTGCGTCGTCATGAGGTGGTGCCGGGGGTTGTGGGCACCCTGATGACCAATATGGCTGTTGAAGTGGCATTGAAAGCCAGGGGGGTGGCTTTTGTGCGGGCCAAGGTGGGTGACCGTTATGTGCTGGAGGAACTTGAAAAGAACCAGTGGCTGTTGGGTGGCGAAGGCTCCGGGCATTTGCTGGTGCTGGACAAACATTCCACCGGTGATGGCCTGATTTCGGCCTTGCAGGTGCTGCAAACCGTGGTGCGTAGTGGTCAGTCTCCGGCACAGTTGCTCAAAGATGTCACCCTGTTTCCCCAGACACTGATCAATGTACGGCTCAAACCTGGTCAGGACTGGAAAAGCAGTGCCCGGCTGGAGTCGGAGACCCGTGTTGTTGAAGAGGAACTGGGGGCGTCCGGCCGGGTCTTGATTCGGGCCAGCGGCACCGAACCGCTGGTTCGGGTGATGGTGGAAGCCCGGGATGCGGCAAAAGCCAAATCCTATGCCCAGCGCATTGCTCAAACACTGACGGACAATGAGGAGTGCTGATGCTGGCCCCTGTATCCTTGCGCCTGTGCCGAGTGGATTATGCTGATCCAGAACATGTTCGGATTCTGGTTGATTTACTCGATGGTTATGCCCGTGACCCGGCCGGAGGCGGCGAACCCTTGTCGACCTTTGTCAAGGCCAATTTGCCAGCCGCCTTGCGGTCACGGCCTTTTATGTTCAGTGTGCTGGCTTTTGATGAAACACAGGACTCGATGCCCGTTGGTCTGATCAACTGTGTCGAAGGTTTTTCTACTTTCGCCTGCCAGCCTCTGGTGAACATCCATGATGTGGTGGTGGTTGCTACACATCGCGGGCAAGGTATCGGAGAACAGATGTTGGCATTGGTTGAACAACTGGCGCGTGAGCGCGGTGCCTGCAAATTGACACTGGAAGTGCTTTCTGGCAACACCGCAGCGACCCGCCTGTACCGACGTATCGGCTTTGAAAACTACCAGTTGGAGCCGACCATGGGGCATGCCCTGTTCATGCAGAAGTGGCTTTAAAACGCAGGTTTAAAAAAAAGGGCCGGTCTTGCGACCAGCCCTGAAGGGATCCCTGAACCTGAAGGTTTCGAAAGGACCCGAGGAGACAACTTGCAGAAACCATGGGTTTCAAAATCTAACCAGCACCGAGTATCTCAGGGTTTTCCCTTTATCTTTAGAGTTGGTGTGCTAATTTTTAAACATCTGCGTCAAGTACGACACAGGACAATTCAAATCAACGCTTTTTGGCGGCCGGTTTGGCAGCGTTAACAGCGGTGTTGGCCACTGCGTTGAAGTTTGCTTCAGCCACATCTGTTGCTTGTTTAACAGCCTTTTGTACCGACTCCAGGGCGTTGTTGGCAGCAGCTACGGCGCTCTTCATGACAGCTACGGCTGTTTCGGAACCTGCAGGTGCATTTTTGGCAGCTGAATCAATCAGGCCAGCAAATTTTTGCTGAGCATCCGCAGCCTGGCTTTCCATGGTTTTGGTGAATTCGCTGGTGGTACCTGTGGCGATTTCATACAGGTGACGGCTGTAAGCAGCAGTTTTTTCTGCCAGAGGCTGCAGCAGCCCGGATTGCAGGGCCAGCAACTCTTGTGCGTCTTTGACACTCAGCAAGGCCTTGGCGTTTTCGCCGGATTCAGCCAGAGCCGCTTTGGAGGCGCTCATGTTCAGTTCAACAATTTTTTCAACGCCTTCAAAAGCCTTGGCGGTCAGGCCCAACAGGGTTTCTACATTTGCTTTTTGCGCAGCCAGAACTTGTTCTACGGTCATCATTTTCATCTCTCCATCGGTTGAATAAAAAATATCTGCTCCGTAACTGAGTTGAACTCTGTTCATGTTGCAGTGCAGCATGTTGTGAATTATAGGGAGAACTTTGAAGCATGCAAGCACTATTTGTTGCAATGCAGCAACTTAGTCTGTGTCACCTAAAAAAGAGATCATTTCATCCATACGACACCATCCTGTGACCATGACTGTCGCTTTGCGTATCACCAATCGGTGGTTATCCGAAACCGAAATTGAAGCCTTTGAGTGGGCGAGTGCGTCGTGCAATTGGCACCAAAGATGTTGATGCATTGATCCAGATTGGTTGACGTGTATTGCGCCGCAAGTTTGCCGAGGCGGATAGGGGTCTGTCAGTCGTCAATTTTGCGGTGACTGAAACCGGCACCTTGTTTTGGTGGAAAACGAGGGTCATGGTCGTATGTGCACCACGGCACCCAGGGTGCATATGGCCATCACTGGCATTGAAAAGACGGTGGAAAAACTGGAGCAAGGCCCATCGTTGCTGAGTTGGCTGACACGGTCAGCTACCGGGCAATCGGTCACCACTTCTGTCAACATGATCACCGGGCCGCGTCGACCCGATGAGAAAGATGGACCGCGGGAAGTTCATTGACGGATATTCTGGCGCGATTGTGCAAGGACGCCCAGGCTCGCCCGGAAGGTGAAGAGGTTGCTTGCGTGGCAGCGGTGCGGCGCATCGCATGACGGTGTCAGCGGTTTGGCGTGCCTGGTCGCAGGTATGTCGCACATCGGGCTTGTACAAGCGGTTGCGGGATCTGTTGAAGAAGCGGCACAAGTAAAACCCGCCGTGCGGCTGAAAGTGCCGGTCATGCTGGCAAAATCAGGGCCATATGAATGACGCTTTCCAGCCTTCAATCGCCCAGGTCTGCCGCCCGGCCAGCCCTCAACCCGAACCCCGTTCTGGCTACAAAGTCTTTCGCACCATTGGTACCCGCTGGATGGACAACGATGCCTACGGGCACGTCAACAATGTGGTTTATTACAGTTGGTTTGATACGGCGGTGAACACCTACCTGATTGAACAGGGTGTGCTGGATATCCATCATGGGCAGACCATTGGTCTGGTTGCTGAAACGCACTGCAACTATTTTGCGCCGCTGGCTTTTCCGCAATCGGTGCAGGCCGGGATTCGTGTTGCTAAGCTGGGCAATACCAGTGTGCGTTATGAAGTGGGCTTGTTTGCACAAGATGAGCCGTTGACAGCCGCCAAAGGCCACTTCATTCACGTTTATGTGGACCGGCTAACGCGACGTCCGATGCCGCTTCCTGCCAATTTCATACATGTCCTGGAAAAACTTTTATGACAACCATTTCTGCCAACCTGATGCCATATGCCCAAGCGGTGGACGACACCATCACTTCGCGTATGTCGACACGTGCCTTTACTGCGCAGCCGGTATTGCGTGATGTTTTGACACATCTGCTGGAGGTGGCCAGCCGCGCTCCGTCAGGCACCAATACCCAGCCCTGGAAAGTCTACGTACTCCAGGGAGAAAGCCGCAATCAACTGGTCAGCAAGGTGTGTTCAGCCCATGATGCCTTGCGCGCTGACCCCGGCCTGGCCGCAGAATATTGTGAAGAGTACGACTATTACCCTGAGAAATGGGTGAGTCCCTACATAGACCGTCGCCGCGAAAACGGTTGGGGTCTGTATGGACTGCTAGGCATTGGCAAGGGTGACAAAGACAAGATGCACCTGCAGCATCAGCGCAACTACCGCTTTTTTGACGCACCTGTAGGGTTGATGTTTACCATTGACCGGGTCATGGGGCGCGGTTCCCTGTTGGACTATGGCATGTTTTTGCAGAGCTTGATGGTCAGCGCCCAGGCGCATGGGTTGCATACCTGTCCGCAAGCAGCTTGGAACGTCTTTTCAAAACTGGTGTTGCCACATATTGGTGCGGGTACAGATGAAATGCTGGTGTGTGGCATGGCCTTGGGTTATGCCGACGAAACCGACACGGTCAATCAATTCCACACCCCCAGAGTCAAGGTTGATGAGTTTACTCATTGGCTGGATTGACCTGAATCCCCTCCACGACGGTTCATTCATCAGTGGATTGTTAATATAGACACCAACATGCGGTCTGGACCATGTCAAAGTTCAGCCTTAGGATTGGTTTGGCAAGCGATTCAGGAGAATAAAAATGCGTACGGATATGTTTCAGCATTCGTTGGAAGACCTTAACGGGTCAACCGCGGACATTGAGGCCTCGGCCCTGATTTCAACGGATGGTTTGATGATTGCATCGGCTCTACCGCAGGGAATGGATGAGGACCGTATTGGCGCCATGTCTGCTGCCCTGTTGTCCCTTGGCGAACGCACGGCTCGCGAATTGGCGCGAGGAAAACTGGAGCGTGTGTTGATTCAGGGTGAGCGCGGTTATGTGATCATGAGCGCAGCCGGTCCTGAAGCGGTGTTGACGGTTCTGGCCAAATCCAACGCCAAACTGGGCCTGATTTTCCTGGATATCAAGCGTGCGGCCGAAACGCTGTCTAAATTGATTTGATGGAGGTCCGTATGGGTCTTACAGATATGTCTTTGCCTGCAGTTCCTTCGACAGGCTACACGCTGACCTACACCGATGGTACGTCGCGTCAGGTCTATGCGACTGAATTGGAAGTACCGTTTCCTTTGGGTCGCCTGATTGTTTCCCGCACGGATTTGGCCGGCGTCATCACACATGCCAACGACGCTTTTGTCGAAATGAGCGGGTATTCTCGGGATGAGCTGATTGGCTCGCCGCACCATATTCTTCGTCACCCGGATATGCCCAAGATAGCTTTCAAGGGGCTGTGGGAGGACTTGAAGGCCGGGAAAAAATGGCACGGTTATGTCAAGAACCTGCGTAAAGATGGTGCCTATTACTGGGTTTATGCGACGGCAGTCCCCAATATTCGCAATGGGGTCATCGTGGGCTACACATCGGTTCGCCGTAAGCCATCGCGTACCCGGGTCAACGAATTGATTCCGCTTTATCAACAGTGGCTGGCGCAGGAGAGGGCAGCAACATGACACTTCAATTTTTGATTGCCCCTGATTTCTCCCCTGATCGTTTTGCTGGCTGGCACATGCTCAATACCGTGCTGCAGCGGCGCTCCGGTATCCATTTGCACTTGGTGACGCCGGTTAGTGCACAGGAGCAGGCCGATGCCTTGGCTGCTGGGCAGGCTGACATCGTTTATGCCAATCCGTTTGACGCCACAGACATGATTCGGTCGATGGGGTATATCCCCTTTGCCCGCCCGGCGCAACGTTATGATGAGATGGTGATTGCAACGGGTGCAGAGTCAGGACTGAAAAGTCTTGAAGAACTCAAGCCGGGCTGCAGGATTGCCCTGACCGACAACCGGGACGTCAAATTGATCGGCCTGCGTTTGCTGGAGCCGGCGGATCTTGCTGAATCGTTGATTGAGTGGGTCCAGGTGGATAGTTACCAGGCGGCTGCCCGGAAAGCCATCAAGGGTGAAGTGGACGCGGCCTTCTTTCTGGCGGATGCCTTTGCCTCGTTGACGCGTATTTCACGAGCTCAACTGCATGTGCTGGTTGAAAGTGCCATCAGCGATATTTCGCACGTTTTATTGGCTCATCCCCGCGTCATATCTGATTTGCCTGCTATCAAAAATGCTTTTGTGGAGATCGGGAAAATGCCTGGCGACAACGACTTGTTGGAAGCGCTGGGTTTGCCCAAGGGGTTTGAATCCCTGAGTCAGGAACAGGCCGAATTCATGATTGACCTCATGGACACGTTGTTGGACTGAGGCCTGTTTTCATGGATCAAACCCCTGAACAGATGGAGCGGCTGGCGCGCAGGACCATGCGTCGTCATGCTCGGTTCTTGAAACAGAACGTTCTGGACACGCGTGTTCATTCGGCACGACTTGACGCAGCACTGCTGTTGCCGGGGGCCGAGCCTGTCCAGGGGGCTTTGGCAGATCTGTTTGCCAGTGTTGGTGCCGAGCAAGCCCAATTCAAGCGTGATGCGTTGAGTCTTGCCAGGGAGCGTCTGGCTCCTCATGTGTCGAGTTGGTTTGAATCACAAATTGACGCACCTGTACTGCCACGCATCACTCCACTGGCAACACGCTGGAGTGTGCTGGCCATTCCGTCTGCAGACATTTCCACTCGGGCGCGTCGCTGCAGCGTGGACGATTCGCGTGCATTGGCCGCTCAGGTGATTGATGCTGTCGCGCAGGGTGATGCCCAAGGTGAACAGTTGTTTTTGCATCATTGTGTGACCTGTCATGACAACTTGGCGTTCATGCTGGCCAGACGGGCTTTGCTGAAAGCCAATACGCGCCTGCCACCCGGCTGGGATACGGTGAGTCAGCAACTAGAACAAGCCATGCAAGTCGTATGAAGGTGATTCTGTCGGGTTTTTCCCAACGAGATGGGTTGGTGTTTGACATGTTTTTAAAGCGCTCCTTGCCGACTTGGAGGTGGCAAAGTGTGCCTCCCGGTCGCGACAGCGCCTTTCCTGAGGCAGATCTTTTGATCGTTGACCTTGCTGCTTGTGGCTGGGCTCAGTATTCGGAGTTGGCACAAGCGCGGTTGATGGCTGCAACAGCTGGCCAAGTAGCGATTCTGCTGGTGTCAGCACAGGACCGGTCGTGGAGTCAAAAGTTGCCTGCTGATCAGCATACCCTTTGGATCTGGCTGGCCAAGCCTTACGGCAGTCAGGGGATGCTCCGAGCGCTGAAGCAGGCAGAAGTCCTGTGCCAGAACCGACGAGCGCCGAGCCGAGATCAAAATTCAGTCCCAATGGGAGTGGGCACGTCGTTGGCGAGACAAACACAGCCGCCCGAGGCAGAGCAGGGTGTGGCGGCTGTCAGCCCTGCGCCAACCGGTCAGCAGGTCAAACCTCAGGTTCCGGCGGTCAGTGCCCCTGTGCCTGAATTCAGTCTTGTGGAGCTGGCAGCCCGGCTTGACCGTTTGCCGGTTGATCGGTTTTTGCTGCTCAGAAAATTGCTGACCGGTTTGCGGCAGAAGCAACCGTTCGAGATCCGGTTTACTGTCCAACATTTCCTGATTGTCCATCCTGTGGATGGCTGGGTGGCCAGCAACACACCGATCAAGGTCATCATGCAGGTCTGTACCAGTGATACCTTGGCGCGCTCTGTGTCGGTGCGGGAAATGACGGTTGACCAGACGGAAGCGCGTCTACTGCAACTGGGGATGACGCCACAGGAACTCAATGCCTTTTTGTTAGACATCGTGACGGCAACGCTACCCCCGTCAATTAACATGGACACTGGCTCATGAATAACGCCTCGCCTGAATGGTTTACTCTGACGCCACAGGGCGTTATGCGCGCTTTCGGTCAGCCGGAAGTGGATGCCGTGTCCAGAAAACTGCAGGTTTTGCTCACGGGAGAGCAGGCACTGGATGCGATGGGGTGGTCGCAGAAGTCGGGCATCGATGCATCCGAAATGCTGGAATTCGAGACGCAAGGTTGGGTTCAGCGTTTGCTGCGGCCTTTGCAGGGGCCTGACGCCCGGCTGGACGATTTCTTGCAACATGTGATTGCTTCTTTGTCCAGCGAGCGGCGTGTTGTGCTGGCGTCTGACGGTGGCTTCTGTCTGGGGCGGGCAGGTATCGAACAGGAAGAAGCGGATGTGCTGAGTGCTGCGGCAGCGGACTATGCCGCATTTGCCGCACGCCAAGCACGGCGGGGTTGGGCGGGTGCGTCAGGTTATGTTGCCTTTCATACCGACCCGGAGTTCCTGCTGCCCAGCTATTCCTTTGTTCCGTTTTGGGTCGACGAGGCAGGCTATTGGCTGGTGATCCTGGGCGAACCCCTGCTCAACAGCCCCGCCTTGGTTGAGCTGTTGTGGGGCATCAAGGAGGCTGGGACCCGCTTTGCCGTCAGCGGCTGAACCGCTGCTGGCCGTATTGATTACTTCAGGTCTTCGGCAATCACCGCGACAATACGCTGCACATCGGCCACAGCGGCGCTGGAGCCATCTGCATTCTGAACCGATACGGTCGTCGCATTCCCCTGGCTGACCACGGACACCCGGTATTTCTGGGGAGCACTGTCAGGCTTGGAAGAGCTGAACAATTTGCTCAGGAAGCCGGGTTCGGTTTTGTCCGTCACCGGGGCAACGTAGCGCACAAAGTAAATGCCTTTGCTGCGGTCGCGGTCTTCTACCGTGAAATTGGTGCGGTCCAGCGCCAGACCGACCCGGCGCCAGGCGCGATCAAAACTATCTTCGATTTGCACCACGGGTTGTCCGTTGACCGTAGCGATCCGGGTACTGTTTTTGACCGCACCTGCCGCCACCAGTGCTTTCGATTGTTCTTGCGTCACACCCAGCTTGACCATCAAGCGCCGCAGAAATTCTGCTTCCAGCTCGGGGTCGGTGGCACGAGGCTGCCACATTGTCTGGTCTTTTTGCGTGGTGCTGTAGACCTCGATCATGCCGCGATGGCTGATGAAAATGTCGGTACCGCCTGTGGCATTGCGTTCAAGGCGGGTGCGGAACTTGTCACGTTCCCCAGTAGAGTACAGCGAGTCAAATATTTTGCCCAAGGTTTCACGGATCACGTCTTGTGGCAATTTCGCCCGGTTTTCAGCCCAATCGGTTTCCATGATGCCCAGGTTGGTCTGATCCATGGTCAGCAGAAAGCCGTTTTCCTGCCAGAAGTCCTTGATCGGCTCCCACAGCTTGTCAGCCGGGCGATTCACCACCAGCCAACGTTGAGTTCCTGCGCGTTCAATACGCACGTCACCCAAAGCAACAGCGGCGGTCGGTATCGCTTGACTCGTGGCCTGTCCCAACTGATAACTTGACGCCGTTACCGGGGCTCCCGGCACAGCGTAACGGCTTTCACGCGAAAGTTGTGTCAGGTCCGGCGGGACTTCAAGCGTTGGGGCTTTGCCCGCGCTTTTATAGTCAACTTTGTCGCCCTGGAGTGTGGAACACGCGCTCAGTGTAAGTGTCAGACCGAGAGCGGCAAGTCTGGAGAATGGATTCACAAAAATTCCTTCGGGAAAAAGTTTGACAGTTGAACCGGACTACAACAAGCCCGCAGCGCGCATGGCACCTTCAACAATGGGTTCATTCGCCGGTGTCAGCGGCGTCATGGGCAAACGCAGGGTTCCGCCGCACAAATTCATGCGGGCGACTGCCCACTTGACCGGAATCGGGTTGGCTTCGACAAACAGATGTTTGTGAAGGGGCATCAGCTTGAATTGAATTTCCATAGCTCGGCGGGTGTCGCCTGCAATGGCGGCCATGCACAGTTCATGCATCAGGCGGGGGGCTACATTGGCCGTCACGCTGATGTTGCCTTGACCACCGCAGAGCATCAGTGCCACAGCGGTTGGATCATCTCCTGAATAAATGGCAAAACCCTTGGGGGCTTCGCGGATCAACCACTGCGCCCGGTCAATGTTGCCGGTGGCTTCCTTGATGCCCACAATGCCAGGGACTTGAGCCAGGCGCAACACGGTTTCATGGGACATGTCTGCCACCGAGCGGCCAGGGACGTTGTACAGGATGATTGGCAGGTCAACCGCTTCCGCAATGGCTTTAAAGTGCAGATACTGACCTTCCTGGGTCGGTTTGTTGTAATAAGGTACAACCTGCAGTTGGCAGTCAGCGCCGACTTTTTGGGCAAACTTGGCCAATTCAATCGCTTCGGCAGTGCAATTGGCGCCGCAACCGGCCATGACGGGAACCCGCCCGGCTGCCTGCTCCACAGCAACACGAATGATTTCACAATGCTCTTGCACGCTCACGGTGGGCGACTCGCCAGTGGTTCCAACCACGCCGATGCAATCCGTACCCTCGGTGATGTGCCAATCGACCAGTTTACGTAGCGCCGGGTAGTCCACACTGCCGTCTGGCAGCATCGGGGTGACCAGGGCAACAATGCTGCCAGTGATGGGGCGGGCGAAAGAAGTCATCGTGTGGGTGTTGTGGAGGTTAACGGGTTATTTTAGCGAGAGTGGATGACGCACCGGCTCCCGGTTTTCCCCGGGGTCGATGGTTGGTGCCATGGCTGCAATGCGTTGTACAAAACGCTCCGGCTGTGGCAAAAAGCCGTTTTCATAAGCCACGACGTGCAGGCCCTGGCAAGTCTGAAGCAGTTCTGCGGGCTGCAGTAAGAAATCGGGTCTGGACGGTTTGCCAACAGTCTCGTTGCCGCAGGCGAACGTTTCGTAGAGCAGCAAGCCACCGGGGGCCACACTCTGCACGATGGTTGGCAACAGAGATCGCCACAGGTAATTGGTGACAACCACCACATCAAATGGCTGCGGTACGCCGGCCTGCATCAAAGGCCAAGGGCCATTTTCAATGTCGGCTTGAAGGCAGGTTCCATATTGGCCGGCTACGGCGATGGCTTCGGCAGAGCGGTCAATCCCCATGGTTTCGCATCCCAGTGTGGCAAACCAGGCCATGTGTCGGCCGTAGCCGCAAGCAATGTCCAGCAACCGACCTCGTGGTTTGGCCAGATGCGACCAGCGGCGCACCCAGTCGGATGGTTCACCAGCACCGTGCAGGGGCGCCTGGGTGTGAGGAACAAGGGCCGCCAGGGTCAAAAGCAACTCCACAACTGGTTGGCCAAAGTCATCATGAAATCAGGTTGGCCATACATGGCAAACACCAAGGCGAATAACCCCAACATCAACGCGTAGAAAAGGAATTTGACGCCGGGTTTCATGAATTCAGCCGGCTTGTGGGGCCGGTGCACGAATGATCGCGGCCTCCTTGACGGGCAGATTGACCAACGCCGCCAGCACACCCAAGGCAATGGCGATATACCAGACGATGTCGTAACTGCCGGTTCGGTCATAGAGAAAACCGCCAAGCCAGACCCCCATGAACGAGCCGATCTGATGGCTGAAAAACACAAAACCGCTAAGCATCGACAAATGGGCCACGCCAAAAATCTGCGCTACAACCGCGTTGGTGGGGGGAACAGTCGACAACCATAACAACCCCATCACCGCGGAGAATACATACACAGTCATGGGGGACAGGGGCACCAGCAGAAACACGCTGATCACGGCTGCCCGGGTCAGGTAAATGAAGGCCAGGATGTTTTTCTTTGGCATGTGCTGACCCAAAACACCTGCTGCATAGGTACCAAATACGTTGAACAGCCCGATCAAGGCCAATGAGTAGCTCGCCACCTGGGGCGACAGGCCGTGGTCTTTCAGGTAACTCGGCATGTGCACACCAATGAACACCACCTGAAAGCCGCAGACAAAATAACCCGCTGTCAGCAATTGGAAACTGCGGTACCGAAAGGCCTCGCGCACGGCTTGCATGATGGATTGTTCGCGGAAATGACCTGCACCGTCCCTGAAATGGGGTTCCCGCAACCACGCAGCCAGCGGCATCATCATGAGTGATGCAAAGGCCAGAACCACCAAGGCCTGTTGCCATCCCAGGTTGCTGATTAAGAGACCCTCGGTGGGCACCATCAGAAACTGGCCAAATGAGCCGGCAGCGGCGGCGATGCCCATGGCCCAGGAACGCCGGTTGGCCGGAACATTGCGGCCAATCACGCCATACACAATGGCGTAAGTGGTACCGGCTTGCGCGAGCCCGATCAGCACGCCGGTGGTCAAGGAGAACAACAGCGCCGAACTGGCGTAGGCCATGCCAACCAAACCCAGTGCATACAGCACGGAGCCGCCCAGAATGACCCGGAAAGCACCAAACCGGTCGGCCAGCATGCCGGCAAAAATACCTGAAAACCCCCACACCAGATTCTGGATTGCGATGGCGAAGGCAAAGGTTTCACGGCTCCAGTTCTGGGATTGTGTGACGGGTTGCAGCCACAAGCCAAAGCCGTGGCGAATGCCCATGGACAGTGTGACGATGGCGGCACCGCAGACCAGGATCTGGTTGATGGAGAGGCGTTGAGCGTGTTTGGACATCTCTGGAATATAGCCAATCGGCAAGCCTCTGGTCCCCAGTCGGGCTATTGGCAGCAGCTGGGTTTCTGTGGTGGCTGTATTTACATCCAGTTGTTTTATCGTCAAAAGATTACAATGATCGACTATGGCAGTGAAACCCAATACCGAATACTCAGAGAGATCCATCCGTGTCCTCAAGGGGCTGGAGCCGGTCAAGCAGCGTCCGGGCATGTATACCCGCACCGACAACCCCTTGCACGTTATCCAGGAGGTGCTGGACAACGCTGCAGACGAAGCCTTGGCGGGGCATGGTCGCAAGATCAAGGTGGTTGTGCACATGGACGGCTCGATCAGCATTGAAGACGATGGCCGTGGTATTCCGTTCGGTCTACATCCTGAAGAAAACGCGCCGGTGATCGAACTGGTATTCACCCAACTGCATGCGGGCGGCAAGTTTGACAAGGGCAAGGGTGGTGCCTATAGCTTCTCAGGCGGTCTGCATGGCGTGGGTGTCAGTGTGACCAATGCACTCAGTACCCGGCTGGAGGCCACCACCTACCGCGAAGGCAAGGTGGCACGATTGGTTTTTGCCGGTGGTGACGTGCTTGAACCTTTGACCGTGCGTCTGGCGGCGGAGGGTGACCGCAAGTCTGGAACCACCGTGCGGGTCTGGCCGGATGGCAAATATTTCGAATCCCTGGCCTTTCCGATGCTTCAGCTGGCGCATCTGCTGCGTAGCAAGGCCGTGCTGATGCCGGGTGTCACCGTGACGTTGGTCCAGGAAAAGACCAAAGAGACACAAACCTGGGTTTACAAAGGGGGATTGCGTGACTACCTCACGCAGACCATGCCTGCCGAGCCTGTGATCCCGTTGTTTGAGGGTGAAGGGTTTGCTGATGCCCAGAATGAAACCTTTGCTGATGGCGAAGGGGCTGCCTGGTGCGTGGCGTTCACCGAAGACGGTCAGCCGGTGCGTGAGAGTTATGTCAATCTGATTCCCACCAGTGCTGGCGGCACCCATGAACTGGGCTTGCGCGACGGCTTATTCAATGCTGTCAAAAGTTTTATTGAATTGCACTCGTTACTGCCCAAGGGCGTCAAGCTGCTGCCCGAGGATGTCTTTGCCCGTGCCAGCTATGTGCTGTCGACCAAGGTGCTGGACCCGCAGTTTCAGGGGCAGATCAAAGAGCGGCTCAATTCGCGTGACGCCGTGCGGCTGGTGTCCGGCTTTGTCCGTCCGGCATTGGAGCTGTGGCTGAACCAGAACGTGGAATATGGCAAAAAATTGGCCGAGATGACCATCAAGGCGGCTCAGTCACGTCAGAAAGCCGGGCAGAAGGTTGAAAAACGCAAAGGTTCCGGTGTGGCCGTGCTGCCGGGCAAGTTGACCGACTGTGAAAGCCGCGACATTGCCGATAACGAGGTGTTTCTGGTTGAAGGAGATTCGGCCGGTGGCAGTGCCAAGATGGGGCGCAACAAGGAAAGTCAGGCCGTTCTGCCGTTGCGTGGCAAGGTGCTCAACACCTGGGAAGTTGAGCGCGATCGCCTGTTTGCCAACACTGAAATTCATGACATTGCGGTGGCGATTGGTGTCGATCCACACGGACCAGGTGACACCCCCGACCTGAGCGGCCTGCGTTACGGCAAGGTCTGCATTCTGAGTGATGCGGACGTAGACGGTTCACACATTCAGGTGCTGCTGTTAACGCTGTTTTTCAAACATTTCCCCAAGCTGATCGAAGCCGGTCATGTGTTTGTGGCGCGCCCCCCGCTGTTTCGGGTGGACGCGCCAGCGCGTGGCAAAAAGCCGGCATCCAAGGCGTATGCGCTGGACGAAGGTGAGCTGACGGCCATTCTGGACAAACTGCGCAAGGAGGGGGTGCGCGAAGGGGCCTGGACCATCAGCCGTTTCAAAGGTCTGGGCGAAATGAATGCTGAGCAGCTGTGGGACACCACCCTCAACCCCGATACCCGGCGTCTGTTGCCAGTGCAACTGGGCAGCTTCAGCCAAGACCAGACGACTCACCTGATGACCAAGCTGATGGGCAAGGGCGAAGCGGGTGCGCGCCGGGAATTGATGGAACTGCATGGTGATTCGGTGGAGATCGATGTGTGATGGCCACCGAAACTGCCATGGTGCCCCATTTTTTCAATAAAAACAGCATTTACCCCACGTGTTTATTTGGTTTGTTGCTATTTTTTTTGATTAATTTCGCGCATGCAGATGTCTGGACCTATATTGACGAAAAAGGCGTGGCTCACTTCGCACCCGAACAGCTGGATGCCCGTTATGAGGTTTTTTTCCGAGGTGGTGATGGGGTAACTCAGCCAGCGGGTGTATCGCCACCGAACTTGCTTGATCTGGACACCCGGACCACCCCGGCGCCGGCCGGAACCTCTCGGGTTGTGACTTATTTTGAAATTTCACCAGGGGTCAAAGCGGTCAGGCACCATGTGCGTGAAGCGTCGCGTAGTTTTCAGATTGACTTTGAGTTGCTGCAGGCCATCATTGCCACCGAATCCGGGTTTGATCCCCGGGCAGTGTCCCCCAAAGGGGCGATTGGTTTGATGCAACTGATGCCGGCGACCGCCGAGCGTTTTGGGGTTGTGGCTGATAAGAAGACATCGGTCGAGAAAAAACTCGCGGACCCATCCATCAATATTCGTGCGGGCAGCCGTTATCTGAATTATCTGCTGGGCCTGTTCGCGGGGCAGGTGGAACTGGCGGTGGCTGCTTACAACGCGGGGGAAGGTGCGGTTCAGCGTGCAGGTAATCGTATTCCCAATTTTTCCGAGACCCAGAATTACGTCAAAACCGTGATGCAGCTTTACCAGTTGCTCAAACCTCCGGCCCAACTGGTTGGGCGCAGGGGGGCCGCCAATTCGGCTGGTGGACGTGTTCAGATGACGATCGGCGGCGCGGTCAATCGCGGCGCCATGCCACCAACGCTGTTGCCCCTGGGCTCGGCGCTGACTCTTATCGCCAACAGAAACTATGACTGACCAACTTTTCACTGATCTTTCAGCCTCGGCACCGTCCGATGGTTTTGATGATGCGCTCAACCTGGCCAGCTACGCCCAGCGCGCTTATCTTGAATATGCCCTGAGTGTGGTCAAAGGCCGCGCATTGCCTGATGTGTGTGATGGCCAGAAACCTGTGCAGCGCCGTATTTTGTATGCCATGAGCCGGATGGGTCTTGGCTTTGGCGGGGCCAACGGCAATGTGGGGGCCAAGCCAGTCAAGTGCGCGCGTGTGGTGGGTGATGTGTTGGGGCGGTTTCACCCGCATGGTGATCAGGCAGCCTATGACGCGCTGGTGCGCATGGCGCAAGACTTCAGCCAGCGTTACCCACTGATCGACGGCCAGGGTAACTTTGGTTCCCGTGATGGCGACGGCGCTGCAGCCATGCGTTATACGGAAGCCCGGCTGGCCAAGATCACCAGTTTGCTGCTGGATGAAATTGACGAAGGTACGGTGGACTTCATCCCCAATTACGATGGTAGTACCGAAGAACCCCGTCAGCTGCCGGCGCGTCTGCCGTTTGCCTTGCTCAACGGGGCCAGCGGGATTGCTGTCGGTTTGGCGACGGAAATTCCTAGCCACAACCTGCGTGAAGTCGCTGACGCTTGCGTGGCGCTGATCAAATCCCCCGAGATGTCGGACGATGAACTCTTTGCTCTGTTGCCCGGGCCAGATTATCCCGGTGGTGGCCAGATCATCAGCAGCGCCAGCGATATCGCCGATGCCTATCGCAGTGGCCGCGGTTCACTCAAATGCCGGGCACGCTGGAAGATCGAGGAACTGGCCCGCGGGCAGTGGCAACTGGTTGTGACCGAGCTGCCACCTGGCGTGAGTACCCAGCGGGTACTGGAAGAAATTGAAGAACTCAGCAACCCAAAAATCAAGGCTGGCAAGAAAGCGTTGTCGCTGGAGCAAAACCAACTGAAGGCCACGCTGCTGTCGGTGCTGGACGGCGTGCGTGATGAGTCCAGCAAGGATGCCGCCGTGCGCCTGGTGTGTGAACCCAAGACCAGCAAGATCGGCCAGCAGGAATTGATCAATACATTGCTCGCGCACACCAGTCTGGAGACCAGCAGTCCGATCAATCTGACCATGATTGGGATGGATGGGCGGCCCACACAAAAGTCGCTGCGCCAGATGTTCACCGAGTGGATAGCCTTCAGGCAGACCACCATTGAGCGGCGCTCGCAGCATCGCCTGAACAAGGTACTGGACCGTATCCACATCCTGGAGGGCAGGGCGCTGGTACTGCTCAACATCGACGAAGTGATTGCCATCATCCGTCAGGCTGATGAGCCCAGGGTCGCCTTGATTGAACGCTTTCGATTGTCGGAACGACAGGCCGAAGACATTCTTGAAATCCGTCTGCGTCAGTTGGCCCGTCTGGAAGCCATCAAAATCGAACAGGAGCTCTCCAGCCTGCGCGATGATCAGAAAAAGCTCGAAGAGATATTGGGGAGTCCGGCAGCTTTGCGTCGCTTGATGATTCGGGAAATCGAAGCGGATGCCAAAACCTTTGCCGACCCCCGTCGCACCCTGCTTCAGGCAGAGAAAAAGGTGGTGCTTGAAATCAAGGTAGTGGATGAGCCGGTGACTGTCGTGGTCAGTCAGAAAGGCTGGGTACGCACACAGAAGGGTTGGAGCAAGGACCGTGCAGGCAATGCAGGTATGGCGCCAGCCGAGTACAGCTTCAAGTCAGGCGATGCGTTGTATGGCACGTTTGAATGCCGCACGGTGGATAACTTGCTGGCTTTTGGCAGCAATGGTCGTGTTTATTCGGTGGCGGTGTCTTTGTTGCCGGGGGGGCGTGGTGATGGTCAGCCGATCACCAGTTTGATCGAACTGGAAGCCGGAACCCAGTTGTTGTACTACTTTGCCGGTCCACTCAACGCCAGTTTGCTGATGTCCAGTTCGGGTGGTTATGGATTTGTAGCGTCCGTGGAGAGCATGGTGTCGAAATTCAAGGCGGGCAAGGCTTTTGTTACTGTCAATGATGGTGAGGTTCTGTGTCGACCATCCGTGGTGTTTTGTGACGCAGGTGCCGCACCGCCGGCCCCAGCCACCCATGTGGCCTGCGCTTCGACCGGTGGACGGATTTTGACGTTTGAGATCACTGAACTTAAAACCATGGCTCATGGCGGGCGTGGTCTGATGTTGATTGATCTGGAGGCCAAAGACGCTTTGGCGGGTGCGGCAGCCTACACCCGGAGTGTGCGTATCGAAGGTGTTGGCCGGGGAGGCCGGGCACGCGACGAAACGCTGGAGATCCGCAGTTTGAACAACGCACGGGCGGCGCGCGCTCGCAAGGGCAAACTCGCCGATCTGGGTTTCAAACCAGTGACCGTGACACGCGTTGAATGAGACCTGTCAACACAGGTATGGCGCCAGGTGAATCATCACCAGCTTCAGCTTTCCCTGTGAGGCTGCGTGTGCGGATTAAAGATTTTTTTGAATTTGAGCGCCGGCTTTTCTACCAGATGCCAGGAAACCACCGCTAGGGGAACTGTGATCAGCATCGTGATGGCAAAGAGCAGAAGAGGAGACTGGACCGGCATCGAATGCACAATGGCCTGTTGTACTGGGAAAGCATACAAATAAATGCCATACGAATAATCGTTGGGAAGAGGCAGGTGCAGTTGCAGATACCTGTGAAAGCCTGTGGTAAGAACCACATACCCAAGCGTGATGGCGAAGATGAAATGAATCCACCCATGCTGCCTGAAATAGTAATAAACAAGCAGGCAAATGACTGCATAAGAAATTTTGCAATCGATGTGATCCCTGTTGACGTAAACCAAGGTGCCAAAAATGAAACCCATGAGGGGGACATACATGACGGCATTCCAGTCGCCAGGAATGAGCAGCATACCAACAGGCTCTTTGGCGTACAGCAGCAGACACGCTATCATCAACGCATTAAAAGCCGATCGATTTGAGACGAGACCACTGACGCCGACGAGCAACAGCAGCAAATAGGCATAGACCTCATATCGCAATGTCCATATCGAACCATTGACGGACATCGAAAAACCACCAGCCTCAGAAAATACCCCTGGCAAGCCTTGATTCAGCTTAAATAAAAGGTTGTCTTCCACATAACGCCGTACTTCATCACGGACAAGGTAGTCCGTCGGGTTCAAGGTGGTGTAAAACGGGCCCAAAACAAAGGCACTTAGCAGCAAGACAATTATCAGTGCGGGATACAGGCGTAACGCCCGCGCTGCAAAAAAGCCGACAACACTTTTCGAACGGTTGAAACTCTGTGCTACCAGCAGTCCACTGATGACAAAAAAAATAAAAACCGATAAAAAGCCAAGCGTCACATTACCGGTCAGTTTGAACAGCGGTTCAGAGGGGAGTTGCCCGGTGAAGTTGTAAGAGTGTGAAAGTGCGACGGCAGAAGCTGCGATCAGTCTCATCAGGTTGAGATTATTTTGGCGTCCATCAATCAGATCTGCAAATTTCATTTGTTCTTATTAATGAAAACCGGGGTTCAGTTCCGCAATCGCAGGGAGGGTATGGCGAGTCCGAACTCAAATAGACCAAGAACGTGAACGATGAGTGGTCAGTTTGTGTCGGCATGAGGCGGGTATCGTACTACGCCATGGGCGTCGTATGGTGATGACGCGCCCAAGAAAGACAAAACCCCCAAGCATTCGCACACTTGGGGGGTGAATCATTTGGCTCCTCGACCTGGGCTCGAACCAGGGACCTACGGATTAACAGTCCGGCGCTCTACCAACTGAGCTATCGAGGAACAAGACCAAAATTATAAAACGACTTTTAATGCATTTCGTTTGGCCGAGTTATAAAAACACAAAATTTTGCAGTGGTGATTTTTGGTGAAAAGATGAGAAAGTTGTGGCATAATACTAGGCTTTCCTGCAAAGGAAAAAGGGCGGTTAGCTCAGGGGTAGAGCACAGCATTCACACTGCTGGGGTCGGAGGTTCGAAGCCTCCACCGCCCACCAGAATTTGAAAAGGACTTGGCGTTGGCCAAGTCCTTTTTTTTCGTCTGTTTGTGCGGTTGAATGCTGGCAAGGCCGTCAGATGAGGTGTTATGGAACACGTTGATTGTGTGGTGGTGGGGGCGGGTGTTGTTGGTCTGGCGGTCGCTCGGGCTTTGGCGCTGGCGGGGCGTGAGGTGTTGGTGCTGGAGGCCGCTGCTGCTATCGGCACCGGAACGAGTTCGCGCAACAGCGAAGTGATCCATGCTGGCATTTATTACCCTCAGGGCACATTAAAAGCCAGCTTGTGTGTGCAGGGCAACGCATGGCTTTATGACTACTGCACAGTGCGTGGTATCAGTCATCAGCGCTGCGGCAAGCTGATTGTGGCGACCTCTGCGGCGCAGCTGGAACAACTCGAGCTGATTCGGGATAAGGCTGTGTGCAACGGGGTGTTGGATCTGGTGTATTTGACCGGAGAAGAGGCTCAGCGCCTGGAGCCTAAGTTGTGTTGCGAAGCAGCCCTGCTTTCGCCCAGCACCGGCGTGGTGGACAGCCATGCCCTGATGCTGACGTTACAGGGCGATCTGGAGAACGCTGGTGGCATGGTGGTGTTGAATTCAGCAGTGCGGCGTATGGGCCGTGTGTCATCGACAGTGGTGTTGGAGACTGCTGACGGCTCCTCACTCTGTGCCAGTCTGGTTGTCAATGCTGCTGGCCTGGGGGCGCTTGATCTGGCGCGGCAGTGTGTCGGTCTGGCGCCGCAGTATGTTCCGCAAGCCTTTTATGCCAAGGGTAATTATTTCACCCTGGCCGGACGTTCTCCTTTTTCGCACCTGATTTACCCGGTGCCGGAGCAGGCTGGTTTGGGGGTACATCTGACAGTGGATCTGGGCGGACAGGCCAAGTTCGGCCCGGATGTGCAGTGGGTGGCCTCTGCCGATGATCTGATGGTTGACCCGGCGCGGTCCAACGCGTTTTACGCGGAAGTGCGCAAATACTGGCCCGAGTTGCAGGATGGCGCCTTGCTGCCAGGCTATGCCGGGATTCGGCCGAAGGTCAGCGGGCCAGGTGAACCTGCTGCTGATTTCATGATTCAAGGTCCAGCCAGCCATGGGGTTGCGGGGTTGGTGAACCTGTTTGGCATCGAGTCTCCCGGACTGACCGCAGCCTTGGCCATTGGGCAATATGTGGTCGATATGAATTTGCTATATTAAATATAGCTAGCTATTAAGTAAATACGTGGGCTAGAAGGTTTTTTTAATCAAAGAGGCAGCACTCTTGACGAGCCCTGGCCCTTGATAAATCAAACCGGTATAGATCTGCACCACGTCGGCTCCCGCCTGGATCTTGCTCACTGCGTCTTGTGCACTCATGATGCCCCCCGTGCCGATGATGGGGAAATGCTTGCCCAGCGCAGCACGCAATTGACTGACGACATGATTGCTCACGGTCAGCACTGGCGCACCTGACAAGCCACCGGCTTCGTCCGCGTGCGGCAAACCTTTGACCGCTTCGCGGCTCAGTGTGGTGTTGGTGGCAATGACCCCCCAGGTGTTGTTGACCTTTCCGGCGCTGTCGGCGCCGTAGCGTTGCAGTGTTTGAGCAATCACGGTGATCTGATCGACATCGAGATCAGGTGCAATTTTCAGAAAAATCGGGATTTGTTTGCCATGCTGTTGCGCCAGCAATTCACGCCGCTCGGAAATGGCGGCGAGCAAGGCATCAAGCGCATCGTCGTTTTGCAGGCTGCGCAGGTTTTTGGTGTTCGGGCTGGAGATGTTGACGGTGACGTAATCCGCATAAGGGTAGACCCCGTCCAGGCAGGTCAGATAGTCATCGGTCGCCCGTTCGATCGGGGTGGCGGCATTTTTGCCGATATTCAGCCCCAGCAGCATGGGTGCACGGTCGTCGTCACTGGTCCCGCGCTGCTGGTAGAGCCTGGATTGCTTGACATTGGCAATAAAGGCCTGCAGTCCGTCATTGTTAAACCCCAATCGGTTGATGAGCGCGCGAGCCTTGGGCAGGCGGAACATGCGCGGCTTGGGATTGCCACTTTGCGCCAGCGGGGTTACCGTGCCCACCTCCAAAAAGCCAAAACCCATGGCGCCCAGGCCGTCAATGCAACGGGCATTTTTGTCCAATCCTGCTGCCAGACCGACCCGGTTGGGGAAGGTCAGACCAGCCAATTCCAGCGGGTCATCCACGCGTGAACTGCCATAAGCCCACTGCAGGGCCGAGCCCTGCGTTCGCGCCAGCGCAGCGATGGTGAGCTCATGAGCGGCTTCGGGGTCCATGCCAAATAAAAAGGGGCGCGTCAGCGCGTAGGGGACGAGAGCCATTGGATAATTCCTGAAAATAAACCGATCAACCAGCCGGATTTTCCCAGATGACTCAGCCTCCCACTTCTTCCGTCGCAACTTTGTCCCAGGATGACCTGAAAACCCTGGTTGGCCAGGCAGCGTTGCGTTATGTTGTACCTGGTGACATTGTGGGTGTGGGCACCGGCTCCACCGTCAACAAATTCATCGATGCATTGGCGGGCATGAAGGACCAGATCAAGGGGGCTGTGTCAAGCTCACTGGCCAGTACCGAGCGTCTGCAGGCCTTGGGTATCCAGGTGTTTGACAGCAATGATGTGGCTGAGCTGTCGGTTTATATCGATGGTGCCGACGAAATTGATCATCAGGGGTACATGGTCAAAGGAGGGGGGGCAGCGCTGACCCGTGAAAAAATTGTCGCGGCGCAGTCGCGTCAATTTGTCTGCATTGCCGACGAATCCAAGTTGGTGCAGACACTGGGCAGGTTTCCGCTGCCGGTGGAGGTGATTCCGATGGCCGCGCAGCGCATCATGCGGCAATTCGAAGCCATGGGCGCGCAGGCGCGATTGCGGCTCAAGGATGGCGCTCCCTTGGTGACCGACAACGGTCAGCACATTGTGGATGTGACAGGCCTGCAGATCACAGATCCGCTGGCGTTTGAAACGCAGGTCAGCCAATGGCCCGGTGTGGTGACGGTTGGTGTTTTTGCACACCAGAAAGCCCAAGTCTGCCTGTTGGGCACAGCCACTGGGGTGAAGACTCTGACTTTCTAGGCAGTCTAGGCAGCGCCGCTGTTTTTGGGCTAGGCGGACGGGCGCAGCCAGTTGCGCATCAACGTCGTTTTGATAACGTCCTTGCAGGCATTCGCCTGAACTTTCAGGCACACCTGCGTGTGAGGAATTTCCTCATGCCAGCCGTGTTGTGGATAACTGATGTCCTTGCGGCGCATGATGGTTTGTCCCTGTGCCAAGCCTTCGGTGGCGACCCGGACTCGGCCGGTTTGCAGAGTGAACAATTCGGGGTTGGTCAACACCACAAAAGCCAGCACGTCGTGGCCGTAACAGCCATGAACCTGGCCCACGATCTGATCGTGCTGACTGTAAAAAGCACTGTAAAAATCCACCGCGTGGTACAGCGTATCGGTGGCTACATGCTGATGGTGTTCCGCAATGGATTTGAACAGGGCTAACGGCAGGATCACTTGGTGTGTGACATCCAGACCCACCATGATCAAGGGCCAGCCAGCGGTAAACACGACATCGGCGGCGTGAGGGTCGTTCCAGATATTGGCCTCTGCCACAGGTGACACATTGCCGGCTTCCAGCACGGTGCCGCCCATCAGAATGACTTCGCGTACCAGCGTGGGCAACTCGGGTGCCAGGGCCAGTGCCGCCGCCAAATTGCCCAGTGGTCCGACCGCGACCAGTGTGATCTGGCCAGGATATTGGCGGGCCATGTCAACCATGAACTGGGCTGATGATCTGGTATCCAGTTGGCCCGTGGCATCAACCCGGCGAGGCAAATTACCCAGACCATCCACGCCGTGAATATAGGTCGGCGGTGCTTCCGCTGTCTTGACCATTGGCTGGCTTGCTCCCAGGGTGACCGGGATGGCGCGTCCGGTCAGGGTGCAAAGGTATAACGCATTGATGGCCGCTTGCTCCACATGGACGTTGCCAAAAGTGGTGGTGATGCCGACCACGTCAATGTCTGGATGCGCCAAGGCATAGTACAACGCCATGGCGTCGTCCACGCCTGGGTCGGTGTCAAAAATGACTTTGCGGGGGAAAGAGGATGTCATGGATTTACCGGTCAGTAGGGCTGGGCAGGCCACAATAGTCATACAAGGCTTGCCGCCGTGAAGATGCGAATTCACCTTGGCTGAGCAGAAATGTATCAACCGCGCTTGAGTTTGGCACGCTTGACTGTGCGCCGTTGCGCGTGCAGGCCAGCGCTGCCGCGGCACTGGCTTGCCGCAGCGCTTCCTGTGGTGCCAGTCCACGGCTCAATGCAGCCACCAGTCCGCCACAAAAAGTGTCACCAGCGCCGGTGGTGTCCAGTGCCTCAATGTCAAATGCCGGCTGGACAAAATAGTCATTATCCAGACGGGCGGCGCAACCGCGATGTCCCAAGGTGACCACGACGCCCGGTACCGCTAGTTGCCGCAAATTGCTGGCGACATTGCCTGGGTGTTCCACCAGGGTAGAGAGTTCCCCTTCATTGACGATCAACAGGTCAAGCGCGTCCAGAAGGGGGGCAGGCAATGGCTGGGCAGGGGCAGCATTGAGGACCACCTTGATGCCCTGGGCTCTGGCCGCTTGCGCATACGCCGTGACGGTGCTTATCGGTATCTCAAGCTGCATCAGCAGGTGGGTGAATCCGGTGAGATCGGGCAGATGGTTGGCCTGCAGACACAGATTGGCTCCGGGGGCCACGGTGATAGCATTTTCGGCGTTGTCCGCAACGCAGATGAAAGCACATCCTGTAGGCTGGTTGGTGCAGTCGATCCTGTGGATCTGCACATTGGCGTCTCTCAAGGAAGCCTGCAGTGGTTCGGCGTAAGCATCCTGCCCCAGAGCCAGCAGCATGTGAGTCGCCACACCACCCGCCCTGGCACAGGCTACGGCTTGATTGGCACCTTTGCCACCAGGGTAGGTTTTGAATTCCTGCCCCATCACGGTTTCACCCGGACCGGGAATGTGATGGGCGCGGACCACAAAGTCCAGATTGGCGGAGCCGGCAACCAGAATCATGATGATTTTTTTGAACAAGTGAAGGGTCGTGATTATGAGTGCTGGACAAAGTGGTCCAAAATCGTGGCATAGTCATTGCTGGCTTAGCGGTGCCCCTTCTTGTTCGGGGTTGTGTACCACTTTTGAAAGAGATTTGTCATGACTGTGAAATTCGTTTTTTCTCTTCGACTGAGTGTTCTGGCTTGTGCATGTGCCACCAGTTCTGCGTTGTGGGCCGAGCCCGCTGTTGTGTTTGACATGGGAGGCAAGTTTGATAAGTCGTTCAACGAAGCAGCATTTAACGGCATGGAAAAGTGGAAAAAGGAAACCGGCAAAAACTACCTCGAGTTTGAAATTTCCAACGAATCCCAGCGTGAGCAGGCTTTGCGTCGCATGGCCGAGCGTGGTGCCAGTCCGATCATTGGGATTGGCTTTGGTCAGGCCTCTGGCATTGAGAAAGTCGCCAAGGAATTTCCAAAACTGAAGTTCGCGATCATTGACATGGTCGTGAATCTGCCCAACGTGCAATCGGTGGTGTTCAAGGAGCAAGAGGGCAGTTTCCTGGTTGGCACCATGGCTGCGTTGGCCAGCAAGACTGGCAAGGTGGGGTTTGTCGGTGGTATGGATATTCCGCTGATTCGCAAATTCCAATGTGGCTACGAGCAGGGGGCCAAGTATGCCAACCCGAAAACAGAGGTGTACGCGAACATGACCGGCACCACAGGTGCTGCTTGGAACGACCCGGCACGTGGAGGTGAATTGGCCAAGGCGCAGTTTGCCAAGGGGGCCGATGTGGTGTTTGCTGCAGCGGGTGGCACCGGTATCGGTGTGTATCAGGCCGCCAAGGACAGTGGCAAGCTGGCCATTGGCGTGGACAGCAACCAGAACCATTTGCAGCCCGGCACCATGCTGACTTCCATGCTCAAGCGGGTTGATGTGGCGGTGTATAACGTGGCCAAGGCGCATACCCCTGGTGTGGCGGTGCTGGGTCTCAAGGAAAACGGTGTTGACTATGCCCTGGACCAGCATAACGCCAAGCTGGTAAGCGCTGACATGAAGAAGAAGGTCGAGGCGGCCAAGGCGGACATCATCAGCGGCAAGATCAAGGTTGCCGACTACATGGCGGACAACGCCTGCAAGTACTGAGCCTGGAGCAAATTGGTCCTCCGTTAGTCAGACAGCCAAACTGCATGGCAGAGACGACCGCGCCCGCAGTGCGCATGACTGGGATTCACAAGCATTTTGGAGCGGTTGCTGCCAATGCGGATGTCTGCCTGAATGTGACTGCAGGCACGGTACATGGCATCGTGGGTGAAAACGGTGCAGGCAAAAGCACCCTGATGTCCATTCTGTATGGGTTTTACCAGGCTGACAGCGGGTTGATCGAGGTATCGGGCAAACCTGCAGACATTCGCAATGCCGATGACGCCATTGCGCTGGGTATTGGCATGGTGCATCAGCACTTCATGCTGGTGGATACACTCAGTGCGCTCGACAACGTGATGTTGGGAGCGGAGCCACATTGGCTCCTGAAACGCGCTGACACACAGGTGCGCAGCAAGCTCATGGCCCTGATGGAGTCTACCGGCTTGCATATTTCCCTTGACACCTTGGTTGCAGATTTGCCGGTGGGGGACCGCCAGCGCCTGGAGATTCTGAAAACTTTGTACCGTGGTGCCAGGATTCTGATTCTGGATGAACCCACCGCTGTCTTGACGCCACAGGAGACAACACAGCTGTTTGCTGTATTGCGGCGTTTGCGTGATCAGGGAACCACCCTGATTCTGATCACCCACAAGCTCAAGGAGGTGATGGCCTTGTGTGACAGGGTGACGGTCATGCGGGAAGGTCGGGTGGTGGAAGACATACCGATCAAAGCTGCGTCGGTAGAAGGACTGGCGTTGGCCATGGTGGGGCGACGGGTTAACATGGGCCGCTCGCTTGATGATGTGGCGGTGACTGGCGAGGTTGTCTTGCAGGCCACCCACCTGTCTGTCACTGACAGCATGGGCGTACATCGACTCAAAGACATTAGCCTGACTCTTTGCGCTGGCGAAATTGTGGGGGTGGCCGGGGTTTCTGGCAATGGGCAAAGTGAATTGATGGATGTCCTCTGTGGCCTATTGGTCCCCAATCAGGGACAGATGCGGCTGCTGGACACGTCGTTTGAGAGCGCCCATTGGCTCGACCCTGACACCGCGCGTGAGTTGGGTCTGGCGCATGTGCCGGAGGATCGACAGGCACGTGCACTGGTGATGGGATTTGCCGCTTGGGAGTCGGCTGTTCTGGGGTATGACGATTTGCCCGAATACGCCACGCATGGCTGGATGAACCATGCCCATATGCGCCAGGCGACCGCCGACATGATGACGCGTTTTGATGTCAGGCCACCGGACGCGGAACTGCTTTGCAGCAAATTCTCTGGCGGTAACCAGCAAAAACTGGTGCTAGCTCGCGAGCTGGGGCGCGCGCCCAAGGTTCTGCTGGTAGGGCAGCCGACACGCGGCGTAGACATCGGCGCCATTGAATTCATCTACACCCAGCTGCGTGCTCTGCGCCAGGCTGGGTGTGCCGTTCTGGTCGTGTCCAGCGAGCTTGATGAGATTTTGGCACTGGCTGACCGGGTACTGGTCATGAACCAGGGGCGAATTGCGGGTGAGCTGCCCATTGCAGAATGCTCCGAATCCGCACTGGGTTTGCTGATGACGGGTGATAACGCATGAAAACTTTGCCTCGTTGGGCGGATCTGGCTTTGCTGCCGCTGGTGAGTCTGCTGGTGGCCTTGCTGGCGGCGGGGGGGGTGGTCGCCTTGGTCGGGCAGGAGCCACTGGTGGTGATTCAGGTCCTGTTGCATGGCGCATTTGGGACTGCCAGGGGCTTGAGTTACACGCTCTATTACGCCACCACCTTTGTGTTTACCGGTCTGGCGGTTGCGGTGGCATTCCATGGTGGCCTGTTCAACATCGGTGGGGAAGGGCAGGCCATCATGGGGGGATTGGGCACAGGTTTGGTGGCCCTGTGGTGGTCGGCTTTTTTGCCGGCTTGGCTGATGTTGCCGCTGATGATGGTCTCGGGCGCCCTGTTTGGCTTGGCCTGGGCGGCAGTGCCCGCCTACCTGCAAGCCTACCGGGGGAGCCATGTGGTGATCACCACCATCATGTTCAACTTCATCGCCAGCAGTGTGCTGGTGTATCTTCTGGTGAACCATTTACGACCCAGAGGTACGATGTCGGTGGAGAGCGCTGAATTTGCTGACTCTGCCAAATTACCGGGCATGCACCAGGCCCTCGCTTGGGTGGGCATCGATTGGCCGGCCTCACCTTTGAATCTGAGCGTGGTACTGGCAGCGTTGGCGTCGGTGCTGATCTATCTTTTCCTGTGGCACACCCGCGCCGGGTATCGACTCAGGGCGGTGGGAACAAGTCCGGGGGCTGCGGAATACGCCGGCATCAAGGCGCGGCATCAGGTGTTGATCTCCATGTCGATTTCAGGGGCCTTGGCTGGTCTGGTGGGCATGAACGAAATTGCCGGTGTCAATGGCAAGTTGCTGCTGGAGTTCGTCAGTGGTGCTGGGTTTACCGGTATTGCCGTGGCACTGATGGGGCGCAATCATCCGCTGGGCATCGTGTTGGCGAGTGTGCTTTTTGGTGCCTTGTTTCAGGGCGGAGCCGAGGTCGCCTTTGAGGTGCGCGGCTTCAGCCGCGATATGGTCGTGATGTTGCAGGGTTTTATTGTGCTTTTTTCCGGTGCCATGACTTATGTGATCGCTCCCTTGTTGGCACGCGTGTTGGGCTGGATAAGCCGGACTGAAAAGGCTGCGACAGGAGTTGTCCATGGATGAAGCCTTGTTGGGCGCCATGCTGGCGTCCACCTTGCGGGTGTCTACCCCGTTGATTTTTTGCGCCTTGGCCGGTTTGTTGTCCGAGCGCTCAGGCGTGGTAGATATTGCGCTGGAAGGCAAGATGTTGTTGGCAGCTTTTGCCGCGGGTGCCTGTGGCGCCGCTTTGGGTTCCACCCTGCTGGCCATGCTGGCTGCGATGGCCGTAGCGATCAGCATGTCCTGGGTGCATGGCCTGGCGTGTGTCAGTCACCGAGGTGATCAGGTCGTCTCGGGCGTTGCCATCAACATCATTGCGGCAGGGATCACCGCTGTGCTTGGTGCCGCCTGGTTTGCCCAAGGCGGTCAGACGCCTCCCGTGTCAGCTGATGTGCGAATTCAGACCCTGTGGCCGGGTGTGGCCGCAGCCGTGCGTGGATGGCCGATGCTAGGTGCGGTGTTGGGGGACGGCATTCTGGGCCATAACGCGCTGGTCTATCTGGCGCTGCTGCTGGTGCCGCTGGTCTGGTGGTTGTTGTTCAGAACCCGTTTTGGCTTGCGCTTGCGCGCAGTAGGCGAAAACCCGCAGATGGTGGACGCGGCGGGGGTGTCGGTCCTGCGCCTGCGTTATACCGCGCTCACTTTGAACGGTTTGTTGTGTGGGCTGGCAGGCAGTTATCTGGTGCTGGCACAAAGCGCCAGTTTTTCCCAGAACATGACGGCGGGGCGTGGGTTCATGGCTCTGGCCGCTTTGATTTTTGGTCGCTGGCACCCGGTCAGGGCACTGTGGGCTTGCCTGTTGTTCGGCTTTCTGGATGCAGCGGCGATTCGCCTGCAAGGCGTTGAGATCCGTGGCATTGGTGAGGTGCCGGTGCAAGTGATCCAGGCGCTGCCTTACGTTTTGACTGTGGTGTTATTGGCTGGTTTCATGGGCAGGGCTGTCGCACCCAAGGCCTTGGGAATACCCTATATCAAAGAACGGTGAACGATGGAAGGTTGCTCAGATGCGTCGTGCGTCAAGCGCCTTGGCCAGATTGGTTGCCACCGGCAACGGTTCGGCCCCCCAATGTGCTGCCAGCAGCTCGGCACACAACACCGAAAAACTCAGCCCCCTTGAACCCAGACCCGTACAGACCCACAAGCTGGGGTTGTCGCCATCATCCAAGGGCCCGACCAAGGGCAAGCGGTCTGTTGTGACGCAACGGATATTTTTCCAAGCGTTGATCGTGCCAGAAGTAAAAGCCGTTTCAAGCGTTTTGGCCAACGTGGGCAGCAGCTGTTGCAGATGCTCAAGATTGCGGACGTGGTTGTCCAGATCGCAGCGCTCCGTCTGTTGCTCGGGTTGATAAGTCGACCCCATGAACCAGGCCAGCCCCTGCTCAGTCGGGATTGGGGGCACCAGGCTGCTGAAGCCGTTGACTGGAAAAGGCGGAAATACCTCTTGTGCGTTGTTGTGCTGCGCCCAGCTGAGCAAGCCGCGCATGCCCTGCATGGTTGGCAAAGCGTGGATGTGGTCTGCCAGCTCTTTGTTTTGTGCGCTCAGTTTGGCCAGCAGGTCGCGGACTCCACAGGCGTTGGCCAGCACCACTCGTTCCGCACTGCACAGCCGTTGGCCGGCTCCGTCCAGCAGATGCCAGATGCCCGCGTCCTTTCGCAGCTCGCACACTCGGGCATGACCCTGAAAAACGACGCCAGGCAGACTGAGCCATGCCTGTACCAGGGCCGCGGGTTTGAGCCAGCCTCCTTTCGGATGCCACAGACCCGGGCCCAAGTCACTTCTACCGCTGTATTGGGGGGCATCGGCTCCTGCGACAGTCCAATCGGCACCCTCTGTGGGCCATGACGCTGGCAACTGGGGAGTGCCGCCCACCTGCCGTTCCAGTACACCGCTGGCAGACCAATCGTGACCTTCTTGCAGCAGCTGTTGGGCCTGTTGCAGCATCAGCCGCACGCCGGCACGCGACAGACGCGACAACACGCAGTCGTCACTCGATACATGAGGTACCACCAGGCCCACTGGTAATCCGGAGGCCCCCGCAGCTGGCGTTGCGGCTTGATCCAGCACCTGTACCTGCCAGCCGCGCCGGGACAGGGATGCCGCGACACTGGCGCCAGCCAGGCCGGCGCCAATGACCGCGCAGCGTTGAACTGGCAGCGCTGCGGTGCTGATGCGACGGGTCTGCTTCAGCGTCCAAGATGGGGCAAAGTGCGCCTTCAGCTCAAAGGGCGCTGGTTGAAGCGTGTCTGGGGGCTCTGAGGCAAGGACAAAGCCGCACTGCTTGAAATGACCGTACCAGCCACCTGTGTCTGCCCCGGCTGGCCACTGACCATGTAGGGTGGTTCCGCGTCGGCAGCAGCGCGCCAGTGCCTTGACGGACCACAATACATTGGCGTCAAAGGCAGCGGCATGCTGCGGTTGTGGCCATGTCAGCCGGACTGCATCTGCCTGGAATGACTGCTGGCGCAGTGACTGCGTGGCATCACCGACACACAGGGTCAGAATGATCCGCCCTTCGGACAGCAAAAAGCGGTGAAAGCCGGGTAACAAACCAAACCACTGATTGGCCAGGGTTTGTGCCAGAGGCAGCAGGAGGGCGTTGATTTGGCCCGCATCAAGCAATTGCCTGGCGGTTGGCGCAGCAGGGCACAGAGCCACAAAATGCAGCACCCGTGGGCGATCAGCATCGTCCAGCCAGTGACGCCAGGTGTTTAAAAAATGCTGCCCGTGATGGAAATGGGTGTCAAGAACACACCAGCTGGGCAAGTTTTGCCAGTCAGGCATGGGTTTGAGAAAAGGCCCGCCATCAGCTACTTGCCCGCCTGGGGGCATGGGCGTCACGCAGATGGGGGAACATACCCCTGGGCGGCATCCGCTCCACCGCCAAAAAAGTGATTTTCCATCTGGCGCGCCAGATATTGCCGCGCCCGGGCATCGGCCAGATTCAAGCGGTTTTCATTGACCAGCATCGTCTGATGCTTGAGCCATTGAGCCCAAGCTTCCTTGCTGACACTCTCCCAGATGCGTTTGCCCAGTTCACCAGGATAGGGGGGAAAGTCCAGCCCCTCAGATTCGATACCCAGTTTGATGCATTTCACAGTGCGCGCCATGACTAACCTTTGATGTGTCTAACAAAAGGCTAACTTTAGCAAGCTTTTGGCGTTACGCGCGCGCTGAAGTAAAATCCGACCCTATGGCAAAAGCAGATACCAAAACCAAAATCGTGGCCGATGGCCTGCGTTACAAATCCAAAGTGTCGGGTTCACCCTTCACAGCGGCGACCTCCTTTGGTGCAGCAACCATGTCCTGTTTCCTGTGTGGCAAACACCGCGCCCGCTCCCAGATGGTTTCCAAGAAGATTCTGGGTAAATCGCAGGCTGTTTGTTCACCCTCCTGCAAAGCGCTGGACGAGGCTTCCAAATAAACATGTTCCCGGGTCTGGGTGCCTGACCAGGCACCACGCCAGTTTTTGCATGGCGAGATGCCGTCGGCGCGGGGCACGGCGGCACATCTGTTGACTCAGCCCGTTACAGCACAGCGCTGGCGGGATGTTCACCACGCTCATACACCACGTGTGCACGGCCAACCAGCAATGTGTCCAGCGTCCCGATATTGTTCAGATCCTTGTTGCTGTAGGGCAATTTGTGCAGAACGTAACGCATGGCATTGAGCCGAGCACGCTTTTTGCAGTCTGACTTGATCACTGTCCAAGGGGCGTCGGCAGTGTCGGTTTCAAAGAACATGGCTTCCTTGGCCTTGGTGTAGTCGTCCCATTTGTCCAGTGAGGCCAGGTCAATCGGGCTGAGCTTCCACTGTTTGAGCGGGTGCAATTCCCGCTCTTTGAACCGGCGGCGCTGCTCCTTGCGACTCACGGAAAACCAGAACTTGATCAAGTGAATGCCACTTTGCACCAGCTGGCGCTCGAACAACGGTGCTTGATGGATGAACTGCTGGTACTCTTGTTCGGTACAAAACCCCATCACACGTTCCACTCCGGCGCGGTTGTACCAGGAACGGTCAAACAGAACGATTTCGCCTGCGGTGGGCAGATGTTGCACATAGCGCTGAAAGTACCACTGCCCGCGCTCGGCATCAGATGGCTTTTCCAGGGCGACCACGCGGGCGCCGCGCGGATTCAGGTGTTCCATGAAACGCCGGATGGTGCCGCCCTTGCCAGCCGCGTCGCGCCCCTCGAACAGGATGACAATGCGCTGCCCGGTTTCCTTGGCCCAGCTTTGCAGTTTGAGCAACTCCACCTGCAGTTTGTATTTGTCGGCCTCATAGTGCTTGCGCGACATGAGGTTTTTGTAAGGGTAGCCACCGGTGCGCCAGTCGCTGGCCAATTCATCATCGGGTTTGGTGGACTTGCCATTGGGATTGCGCTGGCTGTCGAGCAGCATCTGGCGAATCGCTGCCACATCGTCTGGCGAACTGCCGGCCAGCAGCGTCTTGAGTGCCTCCACCTTGTCGTCGGTGCTGGCCAGAATGGTTTTCACCGCGTGTTTTTTGCTGGTTTGCGCTGCATCGATATTGGCCTGGACGGCGCGCCTGGTGACTCCTGCGGTAGTTCGGGCGCCGCTGGTGTCTCCCCGCGCCGCACGGCGCACCCGCGCGCGGGTGCTGGCCTGCCGCTGTGGCTTTTCCAGAGGTGGTTCGGCAGCACTATTGGTTGCGCTTGGCTGGGTGATCTTGAGATGGGTCATGAGATGTCTTGATGGTGCTGCGGACATTGTCAAACCAGCTCAAACGACCTTCCTTGACTCAGGTCAATCGTCAACGACTTTGCGCCCGGCGCTGATGTGGCCTGAAACAACTGGATCAGCTGATTTTTTTCACCAACACCTGGCTCTTGCGATCCCAGTTGTATTTGCGTTTGCGCGCCTCAGGCAGCCAGTCGGGGTCAACCTGCACAAAGCCGCGCTTGATGAACCAGTGCATGGTGCGGGTGGTCAGCACAAAAATGCTGTCCAGCCCGGCCAGTTTGGCGCGTTGCTCAATGCGCTTGAGCACCCGCTCGCCGTCACCCTGGCCTTGTACCTGGGGCGACACCGTCAACGCGGCCATTTCTGCCGTGCGCGCCTCCGGGTAGGTGTAGAGCGCCGCGCAGGCAAAAATCACGCCGTCATGCTCAATCACGGTGTACAGGCCCACATCACGCTCGATCTCGGTGCGGCTGCGTTTGACCAGCGTGCCATCTTTCTCAAACGGTTCAATCAGTTGCAGAATGCCACCTACATCGTCCACGCTGGCTTCACGCAGGCTTTCCAGCTTTTCATCGACCACCATGGTGCCGATGCCGTCGTGCACATAAACTTCCAGCAAGATCGAGCCGTCCACCGCAAACGGAATGATGTGGCTGCGCTCCACGCCACCCTTGCAGGCTTTGACACAGTGCTGCAAATAAAACGCGGTGTCGCTGGGTTTGTCGGCAGCGGGCAAGTCGGCCAGCAGCTTTTCAGCGGCGGCCAGCGGCAGCTCGGTGTCGATCGGGTTGTCTTCGCTGACCGGTTGGCTGACATCGGTGGCAATGCCCGGCACTTCGGTCACAAAAATCAGCTTGTCGGCTTGCAGCGCGGTGGCAACCGAGGTGGCCACTTCTTCCATCGTCAGGTTGAAGGCTTCGCCCGTGGGCGAGAAACCAAATGGCGACAACAGCACCAGCGCCCCCATGTCCAGCGAACGCATGATGCCGGCCGTGTCGATCTTGCGCACCAGCCCCGAGTGCTGAAAATCCACGCCCTCCACAATACCCACCGGCCGTGCGGTCAAAAAGTTGCCTGAAATCACCCTCACCGTGGCACCGGCCATGGGGGTGTTGGGCAGCCCCTGGCTGAACGCGGCCTCGATTTCGTAGCGCAACTGGCCAGCCGCTTCCTGCGCGCAGTCCAGCGCGATCTCGTCCGTGATGCGAATGCCCTTGAAGTAGCGCGGCGTGTGGCCTTTGGCCTTGAGCTGCTCGTTCACCTGGGGCCGAAAACCGTGCACCAGCACCACCTTCACCCCCATGCTCTGGATCAGCGCCAGGTCTTGCGCCAGATTGGGCAGCTTGCCCGCCGCAATGGCCTCGCCACACACGCCCACCACAAAGGTCTGGTTGCGAAACTTGTGGATGTACGGTGCCACCGAGCGGAACCAGGGCACAAAGGTGAAGTTGAAGATCAAGGACATAGGGGCAGTAGGGGCTTGGAAACCGGTGAATCGGATGCAAAAAGTGTATCAGTCAGCGCGCCGCGCCATGCAGCACCTGCCGCCCGTTCAAAAGGACGGTGTGTGCGACCTTTACCGTTCGCGCAAACGATCCAGCTGCACTTGCAAGTCAGCTGCATTGAGCATGCCAAAGTGGGCATCCACGCGCTTGCCCGTGGCATCAAAAAACAAAGTGGTGGGCAGGCCCCGGGAGCCAGCGGCTGGCCCCAGGCGGCTGGTCGGGTCAAGCCAGACATT
>NZ_JAQTWM010000107.1 GCF_028689305.1 Rhodoferax sp.
ACTCCACAAACACGATGTCCGCGTTGGGATAGTCCACCAGCATGCGGTCGATGGCTTCCAGATTGATCGAGCAGTCTTCGCGGATGGCGGTGTGCGGGCAACCGCCGGTTTCCACCCCCATGATGCGCTCGGCCGACAGCGCGCCGCTGACCGTGAGCAGGCGCTGGTCTTCCTTGGTGTAGATGTCGTTGGTGATGGCCACCAGATCGTACTTGTCGCGCATGGCTTTGCACAGCATCTCCAACAGCGTGGTTTTGCCGGAGCCGACCGGGCCGCCAATCCCCACGCGCAAGGGGGGCAGGGGTTTGCTGCGGTGTTGGATGTGGTGCAGGGGTGTGTTCATGGCTTGGTTACTATCAAATATATAGCTATCAGCGCTTGTTTTATCCGGGCTAGGACCTGAAAAGTCTTGAATATTGCACTTCATGCTGAGCACTCAGGATGGCCAGCATGGGGGAAAAGGCCTGGCGCGTGTCGTCAGTCAGCGCCAGCGCCTGATCGACGGCAGCGGGAATCTCTGCGGCCAGCTTGGAGAGGATGCGCTGCCCGGCGCTTTGCCCCAGCGGCACCGACTTGATGGCGGCTTGCACCATGTTCTCAGCCCAGCCAAAGGCACAGGCCAGCAGGCAGTCGCGCAGCGGCGCGCCGGTGCTGCTGGCGGCCAGGGCAAAAGTCAGCGGGTAGGTCGGCTGCTGGGTGGCCAGCAGGCCGATTTGGGCGGTGCTGGCCGTGGTGTGGTTGCGCAACCAGTCCAGCAGGCTGCGGCCCATTTGTTCGGTTTGCGCACGCAGTTCACTGCTTTCGCGGGTTTGCAGCACCCAGGCGTTGAGCTGGGCAATGCGGCGGTGGTCTTGCGCCTGCCAGGCGGGAATGGCCTGCGCAATCACCGCCAGGTCAGCGCGCGCCAGCGTGCTGTGGAGCTGATCGGCCAGCCAGTCGGAGGCTTCTGTTTCGGTCGTTACCCGCGCAGACTCCACGGCAGCCTCCAGGCATTCCGAGTAGGAAAAACCGCCAATCGGCAAAGCCGGGGAGGCCAGCCACATCAGCTGCATCAGGCTGCTGTCTTGCATGGGGCATCAGTGATGGTGGCCGCAGCCGGGGCCATGCACATGGGGTGCGGCGGGGTCATCCGGTGGCGTGTGGCTGTGGTCATGGCTGTGATCGTGGTCATGCTCGTGGCCGTGGTGGTGACCGCCAAAGTGCCCGCCAGTGGCGTAGGCGCCGTTTTCCGGTTCAAACGGCTCATTCACCTCGCTCACGATCAAATGCATGGCGTGCAGCATGTCGGCCAGCACATGGTCGGGTTCGATTTTGAGGTGATCGGGCTTGAGTTCAATTGGCACATGGCGGTTGCCCAGGTGGTAGGCGGCGCGAATCAGGTCAAACGGCGTGCCGTGTTCGGGGCAGTGGGTGATTTTCAGCACGGCTTGCGGGGCCGCCCAGACTTTGATCAGCGAGCCATCGTGTGCCACCAGCACGTCACCGCCGCGCACCACCGTGCCGCGCGGCAGAAAAATACCGAGCTGGCGACCAGTGGAGTCGGTGGCTTCAAAACGGCTTTTCTGGCGTACCTCCCAGTCCAGCTCCACGTGACAAGCGCGCTTGAGCAACGCGGCGGCCAGACCTGCGCCTTGAGGGATGAGTTTGGAGATGTGCAACATAGGCGGTGGACTCTGTGAAAGTGGTGGCGTGTCAAGGAAAAACTTGATAATATAACAATCGTTATAACAGTCAAGGATCAAGCCATGTCAGCACTCAAACTCACCCAAATCGGCAACTCGGTCGGTGTGATCTTGCCCAAAGAGGTGCTGGCGCGCCTCAACCTGGAAAAAGGCGACACCCTGTTTCTGAGCGATGCCGCCAATGGCATCATGCTCACGCCTTACGACCCAACGTTCGACATGCAAATGACAGAAGCCCGTCGCATCATGAAAAAGCGCCGTGATGTCTTGCGCGAGTTGGCCAAATGAGCGCCGAGCGCCAAACTTGGGCATGGCTTGAGCCGGCGCTGATTCATGCGGTGCATGAAGAGCAATTGGCAGAACATGGCGGTGGCACTGGCTTGCGCGATGCCAATTTGCTGGGATCGGCATTGGGCCGCCCCGAGCAACTTGCCTGTTACGGCACCCCGGATGTGGCCGACCTTGCAGCGGCTTACGGCTATGGCATCTCACGTAACCATCCTTTTATTGACGGCAACAAGCGCACCGCCTTTGTGGCAACCGAACTGTTTTTGGCATTGAATGGATTTGACCTGCTTGCCAATGATGTCGAATGTGTGATGACCATGCTTTCCGTGGCCGCAGGCGAGATCGAAGAAGCAGCATTTGCCCAATGGATTCGTCAGCATATACAAGCCCGCTAAGCGTTACGCCAGCACCTTGGTCATGAACAGGCTGTACGGGTCCAGCACATAGTCGGCAAACGGGCCGCATTCCACAAACCCTTCACTCGCATACAGCTTTTGCGCCGCCGCAAAGGGCGCGTGGGGGCCGGTTTCCAGGCTGAGGCGCTGGATGCCTCTGGCCCGTGCGGCGGACTCGATGTGCCGCAGGATGGCCCGCGCCACGCCCTTGCGCACATGGGCACTGGCGGTGCGCATGGACTTGAGTTCGCCAAAGCTGGCACTGTGCTGTTTGAGGGCGCCGCAGCCCATCAGATCCTCGCCGTCCCAGGCTGTCCAGAAGGTGATGGACGGATGGCGCAGGGCTTCCAGGTCCAGCGCATGCACACTCTCCGGTGGTGAGTGTTCGTGCATGGCATTTAGATGCACTTGCAGCAAGGCCTGGATGGCGCTGCCTTGCAAATCGTCGATGCGGATGTCCATGGTTTTCAGAACAGGAAATAGCGTTGCGTCATCGGCAAGCTCACTGCCGCCTCACAGGTCAGCAGCTGGCCATCGGCACGCACGCTGTAGGTCTGGGCATCGATCTCCATGGTGGGCAGGTAACTGTTGTGCACCATGTTTGCTTTTCGCACGCCACGGATGTCTCTGACGGCGCTGAGGGTTTTGCTCAGGCCAAAACGCGCCTGGATGCCCGCCTTCAACCCGGCTTGGGACACAAAGGTCAGCGACCCCTTGGCAACCGCCCCGCCAAACGCGCCAAACATCGGGCGGTAATGCACCGGCTGCGGGGTCGGGATCGACGCATTCGGGTCGCCCATGGCGGCCAGGGCAATGAAGCCACCTTTCAGAACCAGCGCCGGTTTCACGCCGAAGAAGGCCGGTTTCCAGACCACCAGATCGGCCCATTTGCCGACCTCAATGCTGCCCACCTCGTGGCTGATGCCATGGGCAATCGCCGGGTTGATGGTGTACTTGGCCACATAACGTTTGGCGCGAAAGTTGTCGTTGCGGTTGCTGTTGTCCGCCGAGTCCGCGCCCGTGCCGGACGCGGGTGGCAGCCAGCCGCGCTGCGCCTTCATCTTGTGCGCCGTCTGCCAGGTGCGGATGATGACTTCACCGACGCGGCCCATGGCCTGGCTGTCGCTGCTCATCATGCTGATGGCACCCAGGTCATGCAGCACGTCTTCGGCGGCAATGGTTTCCTTGCGGATACGGCTTTCGGCAAAGGCCAGGTCTTCGGCTATGCCGGCATCCAGGTGGTGGCAAACCATGAGCATGTCCACATGCTCGTCCAGCGTGTTCTGGGTGTAGGGCATGGTCGGGTTGGTGGAGCTGGGCAAAAAGTTGGCTTGGCCGACCACTTTCAAAATGTCTGGCGCATGGCCGCCACCGGCCCCTTCGGTGTGAAAGGCGCAGAGTCCTCGGCCCTTGGTGGCGGCGATGGTGTTTTCCACAAAGCCGGATTCGTTGAGTGTGTCGGAGTGGATGGCGACTTGCACGTCGGTCTCTTCGGCCACGTCCAGGCAGTTGCTGATGGCCGCCGGGGTGGTGCCCCAGTCTTCATGCAGCTTCAAGCCAATCGCTCCGGCGTTGACCTGCTCATGTAACGCCGCAGGCAGGCTGGCGTTGCCCTTGCCCAGAAAACCCAGGTTCATCGGGAATGCATCGGCGGCTTGCAGCATGCGTTCGATGTTCCAGGAACCCGGTGTGCAGGTGGTGGCAAAAGTGCCGGTGGCCGGGCCCGTGCCGCCGCCCATCATGGTGGTGACACCACTGGCCAGCGCTTCTTCAATCTGCTGCGGGCAGATGAAGTGGATGTGGCAGTCAATGCCGCCGGCGGTGACGATGTTGCCTTCACAACTGATGATTTCGGTGCCGGGGCCGATGATGATGTCCACCCCCGGCTGGGTGTCGGGGTTGCCCGCCTTGCCGATGGCGACGATGCGCCCGTTCTTCAAGCCAATGTCAGCCTTGACGATGCCCCAGTGGTCCAGGATCAGGGCGTTGGTCATCACACAATCGACCGCGCCTTCAAAACGGGTGCGCTGGCTTTGCGCCATGCCGTCGCGAATGGTTTTGCCGCCACCGAACTTGACCTCTTCACCGTAGCTGCCTGCCAGCAGCGTGTAGTCTTTTTCTACCTCGATCAGCAGCTCGGTGTCGGCCAGGCGCACCCGGTCGCCTACGGTGGGGCCAAAAATTTCTGCGTAAGCGCGTCGTCCAATGCTTGCCATATCAGCGCTTTCCCTGGTTGCTTGCGTCAACGGGGCCATTCGTCAGACCACGAAAGCCGTAAACGATGCGCTCACCCGCGTAGTCCACCAGCTCCACCGTGCGCTGCTGGCCCGGCTCAAAGCGCACTGCGGCACCTGAGGCAATGTTCAGCCGCTTGCCCAGTGCCGTCATGCGGTCAAACTGGAGGGCGCCATTGGTCTCGGCAAAGTGGTAATGCGAGCCGACCTGGATCGGCCGCTCTGAGGTGTTGGTCACCACCAGCGTCAGCGTGCGCCGACCGGTGTTGAGGGTGTGTTCGCCATCAAGGGGAATGATTTCTCCGGGGATCATGCAGTGTCCTTTGCGCCAAACAGGTCAGGCCAATTGCAGCAGCAGCGCGCCGCCCAGCAGGGCCACGGCAGCACCCACCGCGCGGGGCAGCCAAAGCGGACTGCGGCGCAACGCCCAGCCCAGGCCCAAGCCGCTGGCGTGCAGCAGCAAGGTGGCGCACAGCAGGCCCGCCAGCACCTCAAAGGCATGGGCACTGTTGCTCAACTCCAGGCCATGCGCCACACCATGAAACAGGGCGAACCCCCCCACCAGGGCGGCAGCGCCCCCAGCGGGCAGACGCAGGCGCGAGATCACCAGCAGGCCCAGCACCAGCAAGGAGGCTGCAATCATCGGCTCCACCGTCGGCGGTGCCAGACCTTCCACGCCCAGCATGGCGCCCAGCAGCAGCATATTGGCAAAGCCCAGCGGCCCCCATAACAACTCCGGCCCGGCGCGGCGTGCGCTCAGGGCGCTCCACAGGCCCACGGCCACCATGGTGGCCAGATGGTCCAGGCCCTGCAAGGGATGAGTGAAACCGCTGAAGAAACCCGCGTGAACCGAGATTTCGGTGCCTAAATGGGCGTTGGCCCGGGTGGATAAAGCATATGTAGCTATAAAAACAATAGCTAATTTGAGTTTTTGATTCATTCAAGTCCTTGAGGTTGACGCTTCAAAATGGGGCTGGTCTTTGGGCAGGCCGGGGGTGTTCATACGATGGGTTGGTGCACCGTGACCAGCTTGGTGCCGTCGGGGAAGGTGGCCTCGACCTGGATGTCGGGCAACATCTCGGCAATGCCGTCCATCACGTCGGCGCGGGTCAGGATAGTGCGCCCGTGGCTCATCAGCTGCGCTACGGTCTGGCCGTCACGCGCGCCTTCCATCACGGCGGCGCTGATCAGGGCCACGGCTTCTGGGTAGTTGAGCTTCAGGCCGCGGGCCTTGCGGCGCTCGGCCAGCAGGGCGGCGGTGAAGATCAACAGCTTGTCTTTCTCTCGCGGTGTTAGTTCCATACAGCTCATAACGCAAAAGCCGTGCCTGAGTTTTCGCAGCCCAGAGGGATCGCCGTGCGGGTCTGGCGTGGCATGAATACTGCAAAGCCAGGGTGTGAACACCGCGTCTCTCCCCACCCCTACCCCCGTAGCCGAACCCCATGCCCCCCAGCGCATCACGCTGGTGCGCCGGGACTACAACGGCTGGGTGGCCAGTGAAACGCTGGAAGACTACGCCCTGCGGTTTGCACCGCAGCGTTTTCGCAAGTGGTCGGAATGGCGTGTCGCCCAGACAGCGCTTGGCGGGGCTGCTGCGTTTTTGATACTGGAGGCAGTGGGCGCCACACTGCTGGTGCAGTATGGGTTTGTCAATGCGTTCTGGGCCATCCTGGCTACCGGCCTGATCATTTTTCTGGCCGGGCTGCCGATCAGCGTGTATGCCGCTCGTTACGGCGTGGACATGGACCTGCTGACACGTGGTGCCGGCTTTGGCTACATCGGCTCGACCATCACCTCGCTGATCTACGCCTCGTTCACCTTCATCTTTTTTGCGCTGGAAGCCGCCGTCATGGCCTATGCGCTGGAGCTGGCGCTGGGCATCCCGGTGCGCTGGGGTTATCTCATCTGTGCGCTGGCGGTGATTCCGCTGGTGACCCACGGGGTGTCCACCATCAGCCGCCTGCAGGTCTGGACTCAGCCGCTGTGGCTGCTGTTGCTGCTGGTGCCCTTTGTCTATGTGCTGCTGCGCGACCCCGGTGCGTTTTCCGGGGTGTTGCACTATGTTGGTGAGAAGGGCGCCGCCGAGGGGTTCAGCCTGCCTTTGTTTGGTGCGGCGCTGACCGTCGGGGTGGCGTTGATGACCCAGATGGGGGAGCAGGCCGACTACCTGCGGTTCATGCCGGTGTGCACCGCGGCCAACCGGCGCCGCTGGTGGTTGGGTGTGTTGGCGGGCGGGCCGGGCTGGGTGATCCTGGGCGTGCTCAAAATGCTGGGCGGGGTGCTGCTGGCCTACCTGGCCATCAGCCACGCCGTGCCGCTGGAGCGCGCGGTCGACCCCAACCAGATGTACTTGGCGGCGTATGAGTATGTGTTTCCACATTACGGCTGGGCGGTGGCGGCCACGGCCCTGTTTGTGGTGCTGTCGCAGCTCAAGATCAACGTCACCAACGCCTATGCCGGCTCACTGGCCTGGAGCAATTTTTTCTCGCGCCTGACACACAGCCACCCCGGTCGCGTGGTGTGGGTGGTGTTCAACACGCTGATTGCGGGCGTGTTGATGGAACTCAATGTGTTTGCCGCGCTGGGGGATGTACTGGGCCTGTATTCCAACATCGCCATTGCCTGGATGATGGCGGTGGTGGCGGACCTGATCATCAACAAGCCGCTGGGTCTGTCGCCACCGGGCATCGAGTTCAAGCGCGCCCATTTGTATGACGTCAACCCGGTCGGGGTGGGCGCCATGGCACTGGCCTCGTTGCTGTCGGTCACGGCCTATCTGGGATTGTTCGGGCCGCTGGCACAGGCCTTTTCGGCGCTGATTGCGCTGGGCACGGCCTTGTTGGCCTCGCCGCTGATCGCCTGGGCGACCCGGGGCCGTTACTACCTGGCGCGCCAAAGCCTGGGCGCCGCGGGGGAGCGCGCCGAGGCGGGCGCCGGTGCGCTGTACCCGCTCAAGCGCTGTGTGATCTGCGGCCACGATTACGAAGCCCCTGACATGGCGCATTGCCCGGCCTATCAGGGGGCAATCTGCTCCTTGTGCTGCACGCTCGATGCGCGTTGTGGTGACCTATGCAAGCCCCACGCCACGCTGGGTCGCCAGTGGTCGGTCTGGCTGCACTGGCTGCTGCCACGCGCCGCCTGGGCCTATCTGGACAAGGGCCTGGGCACGTTTGTGATGTGGATGCTGGTGATCGCGCCGCTGCTGGCGGCGGTGTTTGGTCTGCTGTACCACCAGGAGACGCGCCTGCTGGCGCAGACCGCGGCGGATGCGCCGACGCTGCAGGCCGCGCTGGACGCCTTGCGCTCCGGGTTTGTCAAAGCCTACATGGCCCTGGTACTGATTGCCGGGCTGGTGGCCTGGTGGGTGGTGTTGGCGCACCAGAGCCGCCAGGTGGCGCAGGAAGAGTCCAACCGGCAAACCCGGCTGCTGATGCGCGAAATCGAATTGCACCGCCAGACTGACCAAGCGCTGCAACAGGCCAAGCAGGTGGCCGATCAGGCGCGCCAGACGGCAGAGCAGGCTCACCGGGCGGCTGATCTGGCCAACCAGGCCAAAAGCCGTTACATCAGCGCCATCAGCCACGAGCTGCGCACACCGCTCAACAGCATCCTGGGTTATGCGCAGCTGATGGGGGAAGATGCCGGTATCCCGCCGCACCGCAAACAGGCGGTGAACGTGATCAAGCGCGGTGGCGAGCATTTGCTGTCGCTGATTGAGGGTACGCTGGACATGGCCCAGATCGAGAGTGGCAAGCTGACGCTGAACGTCAGCCCCATGCCGTTCGAAGACTTTGTACATGATCTGGCTGGCCTGTTCGAGCTGCAGGCGCAGGCCAAGGGCCTGGCGTTTTGCTGCGACATCAGCGGCCCCCTGCCGCAGGTGGTGCGGGCTGACGAAAAACGGGTGCGCCAGATCCTGATCAACCTGCTGGGTAACGCCATCAAGTTCACCGCGCAGGGGCGGGTGACCCTGCGCCTGCGTTATGCCCGCGAGATGGCGGCCATCGAGATCGAAGACACTGGGCCGGGCCTGTCAGCGGCGGAACTCACGCGCATTTTTGAACCCTTTGCCCGCGCCCAGGGTGCTGGTGTGGCCGCGCCGGGGGCCGGGCTGGGTTTGACCATTGCGCGCATGTTGACCGACCTGATGGGGGGCAGCATGTCGGTGACCAGCACCCCCGGGCTGGGTTCCACCTTCAAGGTCAAGCTGTTTTTGCCCGAGGTCCACCAGGCCAGCGACCACCCGCATCGGCGCTGGGGCCCACGGGCGCGCCTGGGGTATGCCGGGGTGCGTCGGCGCCTGCTGGTGGTGGACAACGAAGAGGCCGACCGCGAGCTGCTGGTCAAGCTGCTGCAGCCGCTGGGGTTTGAGATGCGTACCGCCGCCAGCGGCCACGACTGCCTGGACCTGCTGGTGGCCGGCTACCGGCCCGATGCCATCCTGATGGACCTGGCCATGCCGGGCATTGATGGCTGGGAGACCATCCGGCGGCTGCGCCAGCTGCAGGCCAACAGCCCGCCGCCTTTGCCCTGCATCGCCATCGTCTCGGCCAACGCCTTTGACCGCGGGCTGGACAACGATGTGGGCATTCCCAGTGAAGATTTCATCGTCAAACCGGTGCGTCATGCTGACCTGCTGGATTGGCTGGAACGCCGCCTGAACCTGAGCTGGCTGGAGACACCCACCCCCCAGGTGAGCGCGTCAGCGGCATCCGCGGCGACGCTGGTGCAGCCACCACGCCAGCAGCTTGACAAACTGCGCGAACTGGTGGCGCTGGGCTATTACCGTGGGGTGCTGAACCAGCTGGACCTGATTGAGGCCAGCAGCCAGCACCACGCGCCGTTTGTGGCCCGCATGCGTGAGCTGGCTCGCCAGTTCCAGTTTGAATCCATGTCGCGCCAACTGGACCTGCACCATGCCGACTAAACCGCCACCGCTGCTTGACGCTCCCTTGCTGGAACGCACCCTCAACCGTGCCAACAGCGACGTGGTGCTGATTGTTGACGACGTGCCCGACAACCTGGCCATGCTGCACGATGCGCTGGACGAGTCCGGCTACACCGTGCTGGTGGCCACCCACGGTGAGGCCGCCCTGCAGCGCGCCGTGCAAGTGCTGCCCGACATCATCCTGCTCGACGCCATGATGCCTGGCATGGACGGCTTCGAGGTGGCGCGCCGCCTCAAGGCCATGGCGCAAACCGCCCACATCCCGATCGTGTTCATGACCGGCCTGCTCGACACCGACTACCTGGTGGCGGCGCTGGAGTGTGGTGGGGTGGACTATGTGACCAAGCCAATCAAGCCCAAAGAGGTGCTGGCGCGCATGGCCGTGCACCTGCAGAGTGCACGCGAGCGACGCCAGGCCAGGAGCGCGCTGGATGCCTTTGGCTACGCCAGCATCACGGTGCGGGTCAGTGATGGCCGCCTGATGTGGCAAACCCCGCTGGCACGCGCGCTGCTCCAGCGTTATTTCGGCACCCAGGCCCCGACCAC
>NZ_JAQTWM010000025.1:0-37201 GCF_028689305.1 Rhodoferax sp.
GCGGACTCCACGGTTTCACACGAACGGTCAAACACGCGCATGTAACTCACCGGGCCCGAGGCGCTGCTCTGGGTGCTGCCGACCCAAGCGCCACGCGGGCGGATGCGCGAAAAGTCGTACCCTACGCCGCCGCCGCGGCGCATGGTTTCAGCGGCTTCGGTCAGGGCGGTGTAGATACCGGGGTGCCCGTCTTCGATCTGGGCGATGGAGTCGCCCACTGGCTGCACAAAACAATTGATCAGGGTGGCGGACAAATTGGTGCCAGCGGCAGACTGGATGCGTCCGGCGGGCAGGAACCCGGCTTGCAGGGCGGCCAGAAACCTGGCTTCCCAGGTCTTTTGCACGTCAGCCTGCTCGACACTGGCCAAGGCCCGGGCAACCCGTTGGTTCACGTCCAATACAGTTTTTTCGGTGCCCTTGCTGTACTTTTCGATCAGCACTTCCTCGCTGATGGGCTGGGGTGCCAATGACGTGACTTTCTGGATGGATTCCGGGGCTTTGGGGGTCATGGTGGTCTCTTTTGAAAAAGTGTGGCGATGCTAGATGGGTGATTTGGCCAAATCTTTGATCTGCTGCAATAGGTGTGCAATTAAACCAGCTTTAAACACTATATGTGGGGCTAAGTTGTTAAAAAATGTCTACCTATAGCGTTCGATATGGTCCTCGCTGAAGATCGTTTTCGCCCGCAAAGCAGTGCCCATGGGCATGTTGCGCTTCACTTTTTGAATCGGACCGGCACAACTTGACCCAGGTTAAGGTTGCGGCAGGCACTTCTTCTGACAATGGCGGCATGTCTTCCATCAAAACCGAATCACTCCCCCTTTTTTCTGACGCCGGGGCGGCCATCAACCAGCCGCAAGGCTGGCCATTCCTGCGCCTGGGTTTTCGCCCGTTTTATGTGGCCGGTGCCCTGGCGGCGGCGCTGCTGGTGCCGCTTTGGCTGGTGCTGTTTCTGGGCGCTACACCATTTACTCCGGCGGTACCGGCCTTGTTGTGGCATGCGCACGAGATGCTGTTTGGCTTCGCCGTGGCGGTCATCATCGGCTTTTTAATGACCGCTGGCAAGAATTGGACCGGTCTGGCCACCCCGCGTGGCCCGTTGTTGGGCGCACTGGCGCTTCTGTGGCTGGCAGCCCGGCTGGCGGCGCTGGGCAGTTCGGCCCTGCTGTATGCCTTGCTGGATGTGGCGTTGTTGCCGCTGGTGGCCTTGATCTTTACCCGCCTGTTATGGCGCGCCAAAAACCGCCGGAATCTGCCATTGGCAGGCATTCTGATGGCCCTGGCTACAGCCAACGCGGTGTTCCATCTGGCGGCGGCCGGCATGCTGGCTGTGTCTGCGCTGGTACCTCTGTATGCCGGCCTGGCCCTGATCATCATGATCGAATGCGTGATAGCCGGGCGTGTCATTCCGGCGTTCACCATGGCGGCCAATCCGGGGCTTCGCCTGGAGGCCTCCAGCACGGTCGAGCGCTGGACGCTGGGCCTGAGCGCGCTGGGTTTGTTGCTGTGGGTGGTTTTCCCAGCGAGCTGGTTCAGCGCCGGCGCGCTGCTGGCAGCCAGCGGGCTGCACGGTCGGCGGCTTGGTGGCTGGCAACCCGGCAAAGCGCGGGGTCGACCCATTTTGTGGATCTTGCACGCCGCCTACGCCTGGATTCCCGTCGGGTTGTTTCTGCTGGCATTGGCGCAAATGGGCTGGGTGGCAGCCACGGTGGGGATTCACGCGCTGGCGTTGGGGGCCACCGGCGGGTTGATCATCGGCATGATGACTCGCACCGCGCGTGGGCACACGGGTCGCCCATTGGCGGTATCGCGCACCGAAGTGCTGGCCTATGGCCTGGTGATGTTGGCGGCGTTGGTTCGCGTTGGCGCGTCACTGTTGCCGACGCCGTTGTATCCAGGCTTGCTGGTGCTGGCTGCAACCGCCTGGAGCTTGGCGTTTGCCATCTACTTGTGGCAATACACCCCCTGGCTGATGCAGACCCGGCTGGATGGCAAGGACGGCTGAGTCCGCTGTTTCATAAGTAAAATTGGCCTCTAGCCCGGATAATATATGCCTGTATAGCTATCAAATATATAGTGTTCATTGGCGATGATCGGCACCAGATCTGCCAAGCAGACGCAGGGTTTGGCAACGGTACTTTGTCTCCTGGTGTTGCCGCGCCGCCATCAGGCCGGCACCTGTGCCAAGGCCGTTTGCAGCATGTTGATGAACACCCGTGTTTTGGCTGGCATCAGCCGGCGCTCCGGGAAGACCGCCCAGGCGGTATCACTGGGCAAACACCAGTCCGCCAACACCCGCCGCAGCGTTCCGCGGCGAACCTCCGGTGCGGCAAAGTAATCGGGCACGGCGGCAATGCCGGCACCGGCGCAAGCCAGTTTGATCAACAACTCGGGCGAATTGGCGCTGGCGCGGCCAGGTGCCAGACCTTGCCAATGGGTGTCACCTTGTACCAGCGACCAACTGGCTGGCACGTCATTGCCCTGCAGCATCCTGATGGCCTCAAACCTGGCCAAGTCATCAGGCACCCCGGGTTCACCATGGTCGGCCAGGTAACTGGGCGCTGCATACAGCCCGATCGGGAACACCGCCAGTTTGCGCGCCACCAGCATGGCATCGTCGGGCAAGGCACCCAGGCGCACTGCCACATCAAACCCCTCACCCAGCAGGTCCACCCGGCGTGGCGACAAATCCAGCGCCAGCTCGATGGCCGGATACAAGGCCACGAACGCTGCCAGCGTGTCGGCCAGCAGCAGATTGGCAAAATCACTCGGCATGGAAACCCGCAAGCGTCCGCTGGGGGTGGCCTGACGGCGCTCGCGCAGGGCGGTGACGGCTTGCACCTCTGCGGCCACCTGGCGTGCGTGCTCCAGCAATTGCAGGCCAAACTCAGTCAGCGTCTGGCGTCGGGTGGTGCGCAACAGCAGTTTTTCGCCAAGTTGCTGCTCCAGGGCCGCCAGCCGGCGTGACACGGTTGACTTGGGTAAACCGGACTTTTCCGCTGCCCGGCTGAAACTGCCCAACTCGGCCACACGGGCAAAAATGAGCAAGTCGTTCGGGTCAACCGGGATTTGAAGGGATGATTGTTCCATTTTAAGAACAATGTTATCCAGTTTTGGTAATTTTCAAATAGATTGTTGTGGAATAGAGTTCATCCATCGCGATTTTTTATTCAACCCATTGCTGAAAAGGAGCCCATCATGTCCACCTCCCTTCAAAACGACCCCACCGTGGCCCTGTCTCGCACAGTGGAGCGGCTGGTTGCCGGCCAAGCGACCTCGGACGGCGCCGGCGTCAAGCTCACCCGGGTACTGACACACCAGCTGCAGCATCGGCTCGACCCCTTTTTGATGCTGGATGCGTTTGGCAGCGACAGGCCCGATGACTACATTGCCGGTTTTCCTGACCATCCACACCGTGGTTTTGAAACTGTGACCTACATGATTGCCGGGCGCATGCTGCACCGCGACAGCGCTGGGCATGAAGGCCTGCTGGAAAACGGCGGTGTCCAGTGGATGACGGCGGGCAAGGGGGTCATCCACTCAGAAATCCCGCAGCAGGAAGAAGGTGTGATGGAGGGTTTTCAACTCTGGCTCAATCTGCCTGGGCGCGACAAGATGGTCAAGCCCTGGTACCAGGACTTCAAGGCCGATGAACTCCCGAAGCTGGTGACAGCGCAGGGGGTGAGCGTGACCGTGATTGCAGGTGAAGCCCGTGGTGTGACCGGTGCTGTGACGCGTGATGCCACGCAGCCCCTGTATCTGGATATCCACCTGCCCGCGGGTGCACGGTTTGCTCAAACACTGGCGGCGGGGCACAACGCGTTTGTGTATGTGTATCGGGGTGAAGTCAGCATCGCCGGCCAGGCGGTTCCGGTACAGCGCATGGCCATCCTGGCCAATGAGGCGCAGGCTGACGGTGTGGTGATCGAGGCCGGTGTGGAGGCCCGGGTGCTGCTGGTTGCCGGCAAGCCGCTGAAAGAGCCGATTGTTCAGTACGGCCCCTTTGTGATGAACTCGCAGGACGAGATTTATCAGGCCCTGAGTGACTTCCGTGATGGGCGGCTGGGTGAAACGGCCCGTTGATCTGTCAAGACGCGGCCGGTGCCGGCCGCGACAACCGGACCTGAGCTGACGGGGTGTAATATGGCTCAGGCGGCATGGCCCCTGCGGCGCATCAGGCCTGGTCCGGTGCCCTGGGGCCACTGGCCGCCGGAGAGAAAAAGAGGTGACCTTTGCAGCACACGCCAGGTTCTTTCAGCGATGTATCGGTCGGGTCGGATGGCCCGCCGGGTGCTGTTTTCCTGCTGCAACAAGTGTCCAAGGTCTATCGCATGGGCGAATCCGAAGTCCATGCGCTGTGCGACATCAACCTTGAACTTTTTCCCGGCGAATTCGTGGTGCTGCTGGGGGCCTCTGGCAGTGGCAAATCAACCTTGTTGAACATTCTGGGCGGTTTGGACCGGCCGACCTCGGGTGAAGTGCATTACCGTGACCATGACCTGACTGCTGCGCCGGCGGCAGAGCTGACACGTTTTCGCCGTGAGCACGTTGGTTTTGTGTTCCAGTTCTACAACCTGATTCCCAGTCTCACGGCCTTTGAAAACGTGGCCCTGGTGACTGAGATTGCCGATGCCCCCATGAATGCCGATGAGGCACTGGCACTGGTGGACATGGCCGAGCGGCGAGATCACTTTCCTTCGCAGCTCTCCGGTGGTGAACAGCAGCGTGTGGCGATTGCCCGCGCTGTGGCCAAGCGGCCCGATGTGCTGCTGTGTGACGAACCCACCGGCGCGTTGGACTACGCCACCGGCAAGCTGGTGCTGTCGGTGCTGCAGCGCGTCAACCAGGAACTGGGCACGATCACCGTGGTCATCACCCACAATGCCGCCATCGCGGCGCTGGCCGATCGGGTGATCCGTATCAGCAGCGGCCGTATTGTGGACATCCAGCGCAACGCCACCAAGGTGACGCCGGACGAGATCTCATGGTGACCATGCTCAACCGCATGTTGTGGCGCGACCTCTGGCACCTGCGTGGCCAAGTTGTGGCGGCGGCACTGGTGGTGGCCTGTGGCATTGCGATCCTGGTGGCGACACAGGGTACCTACCGGTCCTTGCTGATGGCGCGGGATGACTATTACCTGACCCATCGCCTGGCCGACGTCTTTGCCCACCTCAAACGGGCGCCCGAAGCGCTGGCCGAAGAGGTACGGCAGTTGCCGGGTGTGGCCCAAGTGCGTACCCGCATTGTGGTTGACGTTTCGGTGGATGTGCCGGGCCTGACCGAGCCCGCCGTCGCCCGGCTGGTGTCGGTGCCGGGCGAACGCACGTCCATGCTCAACGACCTGCAGATCGTGCGTGGCCGTTACATCGACGCTGGGGCGACGGACCAGGTCCTGATCAGCGAGGCATTTGCCAAGGCCAACCAGCTTGACGTGGGCCACAAGCTGGGCGCCTTGCTGCATGGGCGCTGGAAAGAGCTGGTGATTGTTGGCATTGCCCTGTCTCCCGAGTTTGTTTATGAAGTAGGCAGCGGCATGTTGTTCCCGGACAACCAACGCTTTGGTGTCATGTGGATGGACCGGCAGGCCCTGGCCCCTGCATTCGACATGCAGGGGGCGTTCAACGATCTGGCGCTGTCGCTGGCCGCCGGCGCCAGCGAGCGTGAGGTGGTGGCGGCGCTGGACACCCTGCTGCGGCGTTATGGAGGCCTGAGTGCCTATGGTCGCGCCGAGCAGTTGTCACACCGTTTCCTGACCGATGAACTGGGTGAGCTTGAGGTCATGACCACCACCATCCCAAGCCTGTTCCTGGCGGTGTCCGCCTTCCTGCTGTACGTGGTGTTGTCCCGCCTGATTGCCACCCAGCGCACGCAGATTGGTCTGCTCAAGGCCTTTGGTTACACCGACCTGCGTGTCGGGCTGCATTACCTCTACCTGGCGCTGGCCACGGTGCTGATGGGCTTGGTGCTGGCCTTGCCGCTGGGCATTGTCCTGGGGGGGCTGTTTGTGGATGTCTATCGTGATTATTTCCACTTTCCGCGCCTGCGGCTGCTGGTGGACCCGGGCCTGCTGTTGATGGCCAGCATCGTCAGTCTGGCAGCGGGGAGTGTGGGGGCCTTGGTGGCGGTGCGCCGGGCGGTTGGGCTGGCGCAAGCCGAGGCCATGCGGCCCGAGCCGCCGGCGGCGTTTCATGCCGGTGCACCCGCCCTGGGCGGATGGGTGAGCCGGCTGCCGGCCTCGCTGCGCATGATCCTGCGTCATCTGGTGCGCCGGCCGTGGCGGGCGTTGCTGTCGGTGCTGGGGATGGCCTTTGCCATCGGCCTGATGGTGGTGGGACGTTTTGCCATCGATGCCCCCAACCACATGCTGGCGGTCCAGTTCAACGAGGTACAGCGCGATGATGTCACCGTGCTCTACAACGAACCCCGCGGACCGGCAGCGGGCATGGCCCTGGCCAAGATGGACGGCGTGATTCAGGCCGAGCCGTTTCGGTTGCTGCCGGCCTGGCTGCGCCACGGGCATCGAAGCAAACGCATCGACGTGACGGGGTTAGTGTCCGGCCACGAGCTGCGGCGCCTGCTGGATGCGCAGCTGCGGCCGGTTGAGTTGCCGCCGCAAGGGCTGGTGCTGACGAAAAAACTGGCGCAGATGCTGGATCTGGCACCGGGTGATCTGGTCACGATGGAGGTGCTGGAAGGCACCCGCCCGGTGCTGCAAGTGCCGGTGGTGGGGCTGGTGGATGAAATGCTGGGTCTGGGCGCTTACATGGATGCGTTCGCGCTGGCACGCCTGCTTGGGGAAGAAAACACCAGCTCGGGTGCCTACCTGCGTATCCAGGCCGACGCGGCACCCGGGCTTTATGCCCGCCTGAAGCGCATGCCGGTGGTGGCCGGGGTGGCAGCACGGGCAGCCGTGCAGCGGAGCATGCGCGAGACGATGGACCGGGCGTTCTTTTTTTTCAGCGCGGTGCTGGTGCTGTTTTCGTGTGTGATCATTGCTGGCATGGTCTACAACAGTGCGCGCATCGCCTTGTCGGAGCGGGGCAACGAACTGGCCAGTCTGGCCGTGCTGGGTTTCACCCAGCGTGAGGTGAGCTTTCTGCTGCTGGGGGAGCAGGTGCTGCTGCTGTTGGCCGCGATGCCGGTCGGCCTGGGGTTGGGGTATGGTTTGTGCGCCTTGCTGGTGCCGATGTTTGACCGCGAGCTGTTTCGGGTGCCGCTGGTGATCGGGGCGTGGTCCTACTTCTACCCGGTGTTGGCAGCGGCGGTGGCCTCGGGTCTGTCCGGCCTGCTGGTGGCGCGAAGAATCCGCAGCCTGGACCTCATCGCGGTGCTCAAGACGCGTGAATGACATGGAGTAGCGCATGGTTTCAAAACGAATTCTTTGGACCGCCCTTGGCGTGATCGTGGTGGCTGCCGTGATCTACGGCCTGTTGCCGGACCCGCTGGAGGTGGATACCGCTGAGGTGCAGGTCGGCGCGATGCAGGTCACGGTGGATGACCAGGGTGAAACACGCAGTCATGACCGCTTTGTGCTGTCGGCACCTGTGGCTGGACGGCTGTTGCGCATTGAGCTGCACGATGGTGATGCGGTGGCCGAAAACCAGTTGCTGGCCCAAATTGCGCCGTTGCCGCTGTCCCGGCGCGAGCACGGCGAGATCACGGCGCGTGTGGCGTCGGCCGAGGCGGTGGCACGCGAGGCCGAACAGCGTGTGCAACGTGCGGACGCGGACTGGGCGCAGGCACGGCGCGAGTTGACGCGGGTGAGCCGACTGGTCCAGGATGGTTTCGTCGCGCCGCAGGCGGCCGAGCAGGCGCGCAATCTGGAGGTCACTGCGGCCAGTGAACTGGAGGCCGCGCGTTTTCGCGTCCGGGCGGCGGCGGCTGATGTGAAGGTTGCCAAGGCAGGCCTGAGCGCCATGGGGCCGACGGGTCGTGGCGCGGGCGGGTTGGTGCCTGTGCTTGCGCCGATGGCGGGGCGGGTGCTGCGTGTTCCCGACCCGAGTGAACGGGTGGTCGCCGCTGGCACGCCCTTGCTGACGATCGGCAACCTGGGGGGGCTGGAAATCGTGGTTGAAATGTTGTCCTCCGAGGCGGTCAAGGTTGCGCCCGGCATGCCGGTGTTGATTGACGGTTGGGGCGGGGATCGGGTGCTGCGCGCCAAGGTGCGCCGGGTGGAGTCCTACGCTGTGACCAAGGTCTCGGCGCTGGGCATCGAGGAAAAACGTGTCAATGTCATCGCGGATTTTGTCGATCCGCCCGGGCCGATGGGAGACGGCTTTCGGGTGACCGCGCGCATTGTCATCTGGCAGGCCGACAAGGTGCTGAAGGTGCCGGCAAGCGCACTGTTTCGTTGCGGCCAAGCGTGGTGTGTTTTTGTGATGGAGTCAGGGCATGCCCGGCGGCGTCAGATAGAGGTAGGCCATCGCAACCTGATTGAGGCTGAGGTCTTGCACGGACTCATCGCCGGGGCGCAGGTGATTCGTTACCCGGGTAATGAGGTCAACGACGGCCTGCGGGTGCAGCAGCGCGAGCGGCTTTGAGGTGCCGCGAGTGGGGGCAGCTGTTTGTCCAGCCGGGGCATCCATCGCCAAACGCAGATCGCCAGCCTGTTGATTTTGATCAACTGTTTGTCGCTGTGGTGTGAGTAAGATGCGCGGCCATATGTTTCAATTTGTATTCCCAGTTGTCTATACCAGCCAGGCAGAGGTGCGCAAACGATGACACTGCTGCGGCCATTGCATGACAGGGTGACTGGCTCACCCATCGGGGCACGCGCTGCAGAGGCACCTGCTGATGCGGGCCATAGGGCTCAACCAACCCTCCAGCAATCAGTTTGGTTATGAAGGATCTGAGTCTGGTCAACAGTGCCATTGATTTTGTCGCGGAGTTCTTCCAGACAACGCTGCAAACGAACCAACTCTCCACTGCCGCTCGCCTGACATTTGCCCGCCTGCAAATCCCGGTGCTGCGTGAAGCCATCGCCACGCCCCAGGCATTTGTTGCCCGAACCCATCCGGCGCTGGCCTTGATTGCCCACATGGGCAGTTGTGCCGCCGGTTTTGAGGGCGACATCATTCCTGGCGAAGAACTTGAGAAGGTGATCAACGACACCGTGCTGTTCATTGAGCAGTCGCCGCACCGGGGCACCGCGCTGTTTGAGCTGGCCCACCAAAAATTCAACGAATTGCTGCCGGGGACAGGCGTTCACCATGACATCCCGGACAAGGTCGTTCCCGAGACCCGCCATGAAAAGCGTCACAAGACCAGCATCGTCTACCACACGAATTTGATCCATTCCATGCTCAAGGGCCTGACGGTACGGCCTGAGATCAGCAGTTTCCTCTTCAACGTCTGGGCGGAAGTTTTGACCGAGGCCACCGGCTTTCATGGTCATCATCAAGAGACACAGGCGTTGACCAAAGTGGTCACCGACCTGATTTGGGCCTCCGGCGCGAAGAAATCCCGGCGCAGCCGTTCTCGGACCATCAAGGAAGTGCCGAAACTGCTGCAGAAAATTCGTTCTGGTATGAACCTGCTGGGCCTGCCAGCCCAGACGCAGGACACCCACATTCAGGCGATCAGCGCACCGCTGATCGATGCCTTTTTGTCTGCTGGCCCTCGTACTGCGCCGATGCCTCCTGCCACCCAGGAAAAACCGGGGCCCGCAGGCGATCACCCGTCTCAAGTGGTGCCTGCCAATGCCTTCCACGAAAAAGACATGCCTGCCGTGGAAGTCACCGAGAGTCAAACAGATTCTGTCTGGCGTTTGTTTGAAGATCATGTCAAGCGCAAGGCGACCCACCCCAAACCTGCGCAAAAACTCAAGCTCACGATCAAGCCATCCACCAGCCCGATCCCCGCACCGATCAGCAAGTACGACTGGCCACATCAATACTATTTGTAAACCAGCCGGCTGCAAGGCAGCCTTCGCGCCAGGGTGGCTTTTGCATAAAAATGGGCCTCTAGCCCGCGTATCATACGCATATTTAGCTATATAAACAATAGCAAATAATATCTTGGATGGTGTCATGCGGCTAATGTGCGCCGTAGCTCGTCAGCGCCTGGATGTTCAGGATGTGGATGTCGCGCTTGTGGATCTCGATCAGGCGGTGGTCTTCCAGCTCGTGCAACACGCGGGAGAAGTATTCGGGCGTGAGTGACAGGCGCGAGGCAACGGTGGCTTTGCTGACGGGCAGGGTGACGGTGCAGGTGTTGATGCCGGGGGCCGCGGTCAACTCGACGTCGCGCAGCAGGTAACCAATCAGACGCTGCAGGCCGTTTTGTAATGAATAACTCTCCACGTCCTGGATCAGGCGATGCAGCCGCCTGGAAATACCGGCCAGCAGGTGCCGGCAAAAACGCGGGTCACTTTCAATCTCGCTGAACACACCCTGTTTGCTGACTTCGATGAGTAACGCGTCGGTCAACGCCTGCGCGCTCAGGATGTAGGGCTTTTCCAGAAACATCAGCGCTTCGGCAAAGCTGTGCCCGGCACTGAAGATCTCGACCACTTTTTCCTGTCCCGCGGCCGACACCAGAAACAGCTTGACCTGCCCACTGGCCACCAGGTAGAACGCCTCGCAGGGTTCGCCCACGCGAAACACCATGTCACCCTTGACCAGCCGGCGGATCCGGCAGCCCTGGGCCATGCGGGCCAGTTCTTCGGGGAGCAGCGCGCTGAACAGGGGGGAACTCGCCAGAAAACCGGGCAGATCAAAATGGTCCATGGTGCTGGTCTCCGAAATGCGGCAGCAGGTTCAGCTCAGGCTGATGGCTTCACCTTGCCGGTCAAACACAATCATATTGGCCAGGGCGCCGAGCTTGATGGATGTCACCATGCGTGTCAGCGCCGTGTCGGCTTGCTGGCTGGTCGGAGCCTGGCCGGAGGTGCCGGTCAGGGTCGACACAAAGACCATTTGCCAGTCCACGGCAAATTGGGCGGATTCCTCGCGCAGGGCGGCGAAGTTGCCAAGCTCCTCGGGGGTCTTGTCCACACACAGGCCAGGCACCAGGGCGCCACCCGTGCCCGCTTCAAACTGCTGGCGCTGTTGCGGGGTGCAATCAGGCGGCAGTTCGGCGTTGGCAAACACCAGCAGCAGGCGTTGTGGCAGGTCTTGCGTGCGGGCGGCCTGCAGCAAATCGTCAAAAGTGGAGATGATCATGATGGGGTCAGGCGCGGCTTGTAGGCGGCGTCAATTTCGTTGAACAAGGGGTCAAATGGGTGTTCGGCATAGGGGCCGTTGCCGCTATGCGATGCCACCGAGGCGGGAATGAACTGGCCGCTGCTGACGTCAAAAACGTGCACCTCGCCGTCTTCAATGACGTAGTGCCAGCCGTGCAGGGTCAGCTGGCCGGCGGCTACTTGCGAATGCACCATGGGGTAACCCATGAGCCGCTCCAGCTGCAGCACCACGGCACGCTGTTCTGTGCGGCGCAGCGCCTCGGACGACACTTGCACCGGCAACGCGGCCTCACGGCCCAGTTCCAGCCAGGCGATCAGGTTTTTGGCCAAGGGGTTGACCTCTTCATACAGGGCACGGATGCCGCCGCAATGGCTGTGACCGCAGACCACAATGCGTGAAACCTGCAGGTTCAGCACGGCAAACTCGATGGCGGCTGAGGTTCCGTGGTAGCCGGCCGAGCCATCGTAGGGGGGTACAAACGCCCCGACGTTGCGGATCAGGAACAGGTCCCCCGGACCGGTACCTGTCAGCAGGTACGGCACCAGGCGTGAGTCAGAACAGCCAATGAACAAAATACTCGGGTGCTGCCCCTGCTCAATCAGCATCTGGAACTGCTCTTGCACACCTGGAAAGGTGTGGTCATGAAAGCGGCGGATGCGTTCCAGCAGTTCGTCCGGCACGGTAGCTCCGTTGGTCAGGGCCGGGTTATTGCACCAAGGGTGAAGCGGCGGTGTCCAGATCCACGCCGGTCACCACCGCGTCGGCGGCGAGCAGGCCCAGGTATTGCCGCAGTGCGGTGACATAGGCGTTCTGGCGCAAGGCCATGGCCACAGCGCCGTGAACCGACTCAAAGGGCTGGTCCTGCCCGGCCTGGCGCTCCAGCACTTCCACCACATGCAGGCCAAAACGGCTGTGCACCAGACGTGGCAACACGCCGACTTCCTTGCTGCCAAACAGTTCCCTGGCAAATTCCGGGGCGCAGTCCGAAGCGCTGAGCCAGCCCAGCTGGCCGCCTTCAGCGCCACTGGGGCAGTTGGAGAGGGTGCTGGCCGCCTGGGTGAAGATGTCGTCGCTGGCTTGGGCGTCATGGCAACGCACATGCAGCAGCGTGGTTTCGGCGCGCTGGCGCAGCAGGGCCACGTCCACCCCCTCGGTGACGGCAAACAGGATATGGCGCACGTTGACACGCTCGCCGGTGGCGTAGCTGGCGCGGTGCGCCGCATGGTGGCGCTGGCAGGCCTCCAGTGACGGCTCGGGGATGCGCAACTGGCGTTCCAGCAGCGCTTCGATGGCCTCACTGGCTGCTTCGCTGAGTACGCCGTCAGCCGAGGGCAAGTCGTCCAGTGGCAACAAGCACTGTGCCACGGCGGCTTGGCGCAGCAGTTCGGTACAGGCGCGCTGGCGCAGTTCGTCAGTGCTCAGCACCTCGTCGTCGAGGTACAAAGCGATGCCGTTGACACTGGCCTTGTCGGCAGGATTCAGGGTAGAGGCGGTGGACATGGTGGGTTCCTTAGATGCGGGCATCTGGACGGGGTGGCAGGTTGTGGCCGGTGGGCACGTTCAGGCGCCGGGCACGCACCACCTGGTAGGGGCGCACCAGATAGGCCACGGTGCCAAAACCGCTCCACACATGCACCAGCCGGGTGAACGGGAAGATGAAGAAGATGCTCATGCCCAGAAACATGTGCAGCTTGAAGACCCAGCCGGCCTCGGCCAGCAGGGCCACCGCATCGGGTTGGAAGGTCACAATCGCCTGCGCCCAGCCGGCCAGTTTCATCATCATGCTGCCGTCCAGATGCTGGCCCGACAGAGGAATGGTGGCCAGACCCAGGGCCAGCTGCAGCCACAGCAGCACCAGCAAGACGATGTCGCTGGTCTTGGAGTTGATGCGGATGCGCGGCTCACTCAGGCGGCGGTGCAGTAGCAGGGTGACACCGACAAACCCGGCCAGGCCCGCCAGACCGCCGCTGACCATGGCCATCAGCTGTTTGTTGCCGGCGCTGATGAAGTGTTCATACAAAAAGTGTGGCGTCAGCATGCCAATGGTGTGGCCGACAAACAGGAACAGCACGCCGATGTGAAACAGGTTGCTGCCCCAGCGCAGCTGGCCTGCCTTGAGCAGTTGTGACGAGTCGCTTTTCCAACTGTACTGGTCGCGGTCAAAGCGGATCAGGCTGCCGAGCAAAAAGACGGCGAAGGCGATGTACGGGTACACGCCAAACAGGAGGTGGTCGAGTGTGTTCATGGTGTGACTCCAGCAGAGGCAGCGGCTGGCTTGCGGCTGGCTGCATCGGTTTTGACAAAGTGGATCGGTTGCGTCTGGTCCGGCTTGCTCTGGCCCTTGACCGAACAGCCGTCAAATACCACGGGTTCTTCCCAGGCGCTGTCCAGCGGCTCGTCCGGGATCAGCTTGACCGGGTGGGCTTTTTCGCCGCTGAGTTCCAGCAGCGCACCCAGCACGCTGGCATAAGCGCTGTTGCGCTGCTGCAGGGCATGGAAGATGGCATTGAAGATGTGCGCCATCTCGCCCAGAAAGGCGCGGGCTTCTGCGGGGGGCTGGGTCGAGACAAATTCCAGCACCACCGGCAGGTAGTCGGGCAATTCGCCCTCGGCCAGAAACAGGCCCGCCTTCTCGTAGGTTTGGGCCAGGTCGATCATGGCCGGGCCACGGTCACGCGAATCCCCATGCACGTGTTCAAACAGGTGCAGGGCAGTGGCACGACCGCGGTCAAACAGGTCTACATACTCGGCCTCGTGGGCAAGGCTGTCGCCGTGCGCCAGTGTGTTCATCAGCGCGGTGAGTTCGGCCCGGCGGGCTGCGGACAGGACGTGTTCGGACTGCAGGGCGGCGTGCATGTCAGCCAGGTCGGCACGAAGTTGTCCGTCCGGGTACGACAACAGGCGGGCTAACACCCGCAAGCTGCGCGCGGCACCAGTGATATTGGAAGAAAAAAGTGCCATGGCTCAGACCTCCGCCTTGATCGGGATGGTGCGCCGCTTTGAGCCACCAAACAGGCTGGCTTCACTGGCCCCATCCGAGCAACCATTGCCAAAGCTGAAGCCGCAACCGCCGCGCACATCAAACGTGTTCTCGGCGTATTCGCGGTGGGTGCTGGGAATGACAAAGCGGTCTTCGTAATTGGCAATGGCCATCACCTGGTACATCTCTTCAACCTCTGCCGGGCGCATCTGCACCTGCTGCAAGGCAGCCAGATTGGGCTGGCCGTCCACATGTTTGCCACGCTGGTAAGCACGCATGGCCAGCATGCGCTCCAGCGCGCGTTCTACCGGCATGGTGTCGCCAGCGGTCAGCAAATTGGCCAGGTATTTGACCGGGATGCGCAACTGCTTGACATCGGGGATCTCGCCGTTGATGCCGATCTGGCCAGCGTTGGCCGCGGCACTGATGGGGGACAGCGGTGGCACATACCAGACCATCGGCAGCGTGCGGTACTCGGGGTGCAAGGGCAGGGCGACTTTCCATTGCACCGCCATCTTGTAGACCGGGCTGTTGCGGGCGGCTTCCATCCATTTGTCGGGAATGCCGTCGATGCGGGCTTGCTCGATCACTTTCGGGTCGTTCGGGTCCAGGAAGATGTCGAGCTGGGCCTGGTACAGGTCGCGGTCATGCTCCACGCTGGCGGCTTCCTGGATGCGGTCTGCGTCGTACAGCAACACGCCCAGGTAACGGATGCGGCCCACACAGGTTTCACTGCACACCGTGGGCTGCCCCGCTTCAATGCGTGGGTAGCAGAAGATGCATTTTTCTGCCTTGCCACTCTTCCAGTTGTAGTAAATCTTCTTGTACGGGCAGCCGCTGATGCACATGCGCCAGCCCCGGCACTTGTCCTGATCAATCAGCACAATGCCGTCTTCTTCACGCTTGTAGATTGAGCCGGACGGGCACGATGCCACACACGCCGGGTTCAGGCAGTGTTCACACAGGCGCGGCAGGTACATCATGAAGGTGTTCTCGAACTGGCCGTAGATGTCTTTCTGGATGTCCTCGAAGTTCTGGTCCTTGCTGCGTTTGGAGAATTCACCCCCCAGAATCTCTTCCCAGTTCGGCCCCCAGACAATCTTCTCCATGCGTTTGCCGGTGATCAGGCTGCGCGGGCGCGCCGTGGGGGCCGCCTTGGACTCAGGCGCGCTTTGCAGGTGCGCGTAGTCGTAGGTGAACGGCTCGTAGTAGTCGTCAATCTGCGGCAGGTTCGGGTTGGCGAAGATGCGCATCAGCAGCTTCCACTTGGCGCCCTGGCGCGGCTCGATCTGGCCATTGCTCTTGCGAACCCAGCCGCCGTTCCACTTGTCCTGGTTTTCCCATTCCTTGGGGTAGCCAATGCCGGGTTTGGTTTCCACATTGTTGAACCAGGCGTATTCCATGCCGGGGCGGCTGGTCCAGACATTTTTGCAGGTGACGGAGCAAGTGTGGCAACCAATACATTTGTCCAGGTTGAGCACCATGCCAATTTGAGCGCGGATTTTCATGTGTGTTCTCCTTAGGCGTGGGTGGCTGTTGTTTCGGTGGCGGAGCCCTCTTCGTCGAGCCAGTCCACCTTGGCCATCTTGCGTACCACCACAAACTCGTCGCGGTTGGTACCAATGGTGCCGTAGTAGTTGAAGCCGTAACTGAATTGGGCGTAGCCGCCAATCATGTGGGTCGGTTTGAGCACAATGCGCGTTACCGAGTTGTGGATGCCGCCGCGCATGCCGGTGATTTCCGAGCCGGGGGTGTTGATGATCTTCTCCTGCGAGTGGTACATCAGCGTCATGCCCGGGTTGACGCGCTGGCTGACCACCGCCCGGGCCGCAATCGCACCGTTGATGTTGAAGACTTCGATCCAGTCGTTGTCCTCAATGCCGGCGGCCTTGGCGTCCGTCTCGCTGAGCCAGACCACGCTGCCGCCGCGGTTGAGCGTGAGCATCATCAGGTTGTCGCTGTAGGTGGAGTGGATGCCCCACTTCTGGTGTGGTGTGATGAAGTTCAGCGCAATTTCCTTGTGGCCATTGGGCTTGATGTTCTGGATACCCGCCGTGGTCTTCAGGTCCACCGGGGGACGGTAGCTGCTGAAACCTTCACCAAATGCTGTCATCCACGGGTGGTCCATGTAGAACTGCTGACGCCCGGTCAGCGTGCGCCATGGGATCATCTCGTGCACATTGGTGTAACCGGCGTTGTAGGACACCGTTTCACTCTCGATGCCGCTCCAGGTCGGGCTGGAGATGATCTTGCGCGGCTGGGCCTGGATGTCGCGGAAACGGATTTTTTCGTCTTCGCGGTACAAGGCCAGGTGGGTGTGGTCCAGGCCGGTTTGTTGGCCCAGGGCCTTCCAGGCTTTCACCGCCACGTGGCCATTGGTCTCGGGGGCCAGCTGCAACACCACTTCGCAGGCGTCGATGTCGGTGTCGATTTTGGGCATGCCACAGGTCACACCGGGTTCCTGTACCAGGCCGTTGAGTTGTCCCAACTGGGTGACTTCGATCTTGGTATCCCAATTGATGCCCTTGCCGCCGTTGCCCACCTTGTTCATCAAGGGGCCCAGGGCCGTGAAACGTTTGTAAAGGTTGGGGTAGTCGCGCTCCACCACTTGCATATTGGGCGCGGTTTTGCCGGGGATCAGGTCGATCTCGCCACGTTTCCAGTCCTGCACACCAAAGGGCTGGGCCAGTTCGGCGGGGCTGTCGTGCATCAAGGGTGACAACACCATCTCGCGCTCGACGCCCAGGTGGCCGACACAGACTTCGCTGAACTTCTTGGCAAAGCCCTTGTAGATGTCCCAGTCGCTGCGCGATTGCCAGGCCGGGTCCACCGCGGTTGAGAGCGGGTGAATGAACGGGTGCATGTCGCTGGTGTTGAGGTCGTTCTTCTCGTACCAGGTGGCGGTGGGCAGCACGATGTCGGAGTAGAGGCAGGTGGTGCTCATGCGAAAGTCCAGCGTCACCAGCAGGTCCAGCTTGCCCTCGGGGGCCTTGTCGTGCCAGACCACTTCTTCGGGCTTGGCTTCGTCATGGCCCATGTCCTTGCCCTGCACGCCGTTGCTGGTGCCCAGCAAATGTTTGAGGAAGTATTCGTGGCCTTTGCCGCTGGAGCCCAGGATGTTGGAGCGCCAGACAAACATGTTGCGCGGCCAGTTGTCGGGATGGTCCGGGTCTTCACAGCTCATCTTCAGCGAGCCGTCCTTCAGGCTCTTGACGACGTAGTCCTTGGGGTCCATGCCGGCGGCGGCGGCGTCCTTGACCACCTGCACCGGGTTGGTTTTGAGCTGGGGTGCGGAGGGCAACCAGCCCATGCGTTCGGCACGCACGTTGTAGTCAATCATGCTGCCGCCAAACTTGGATTTGTCGGCCAGCGGCGACAACACCTCGTCCACACCCAGCTTCTCGTAGCGCCACTGGTCAGTGTGGGCGTAGAAGAAGCTGGTGGAGTTCATCTGCCGGGGTGGGCGAATCCAGTCCAGCGCAAAGGCCAGAGCGGTCCAGCCGGTTTGTGGGCGCAGTTTTTCCTGGCCCACGTAATGCGCCCAGCCACCGCCACTTTGGCCGATACAACCACACATCATCAGCATGTTGATGACACCGCGGTAGTTCATGTCGGCGTGGTACCAGTGGTTCATGGCGGCACCGATGATCACCATCGACTTGCCATGGGTCTTGTCGGCGTTCTCGGCAAACTGGCGCGCCACGGTAATGAGCTGCTCACGCGGCGTGCCGGTGATACGTTCCTGCCAGGCGGGGGTGTAAGGTGTGTCGTCGTTGAAGTCTTTGGCGGCGAGTTCACCCGGCAGGCCACGTGCTACGCCATAGTTGGCCACCTGCAAGTCAAACACGGTGGCCACCAGGGCTTCGCGCTTCTCACCTTCCTTGCCCAGCGAAATGGTTTGCACGGGCACGGTGCGCACCAGCACGTTGTCGGCACTGGCACCGGTGGCGTTGTTGGGGAAGTGTTCGCTGACGATGCCACCAAAGTAGGGGAAGCCGACCTTGGCCGTCTGGGTGCTGGGGTTCGGGCCTTCCAGTACTGAGAGTTTGAGGACCACGGCTTGGCCGTTGCGTGCTTCCTTGGCCTGCAGGTTCCACTGGCCCGCGTCCGCGCGGCCATCTGCACCCCAGCGAAAACCAATGGCGCCGTTGGGCAGCACCACCTTGCCGTCTTCGTCGAAGGCCACGGTTTTCCACTCGGGGTTGTTGGCCTGCCCGAGCTTGCCGTTGAAGTCGGAGGCGCGCACGTAGCGGTCCGGCACCATGACCGTCTGGCCGTTGGGCAGCGTGTGTTCCTTGAGCATGACCAGCATCGGCATGTCGGTGTAACGGCGCACGTAGTCGTCAAAGTAGGCGCTGCGCTCACCTTGGTCGGGGAAGTAGAACTCTTTGAGGATCACGTGACCCATGGCCATGGCTACGGCAGCGTCCGTCCCCTGCTTGGGTTTCATCCAGATGTCGGACAGTTTGGCGACTTCGGAGTAGTCGGGCGTGACGGCCACGGTCTTGGTACCCTTATAGCGCACCTCGGTGAAAAAGTGGGCATCCGGCGTGCGGGTTTGTGGCACGTTGGAGCCCCAGGCGATGATGTAGCTGCTGTTGTACCAGTCGGCAGACTCGGGCACGTCGGTCTGCTCGCCCCAGATTTGCGGGCTGGCCGGGGGCAGGTCGCAATACCAGTCGTAAAAGCTCATGCACACGCCGCCAATCAGGCTCAGGTAGCGGCTGCCGGCGGCATAACTGATCATCGACATGGCGGGAATCGGCGAGAAGCCGATGATGCGGTCCGGCCCATGCCGCTTGACGGTGTAGACGTTGGCGGCGGCCACCATCTCGTTGACCTCGTCCCAGCTGGAGCGCACAAAGCCGCCCAGGCCGCGCACACTCTGGTACTGCTTGCGCTTGGCGTCGTCTTGTGCAATGGAGGCCCAGGCATCCACCGGCTCCATCGACAGCCGGGCATCACGCCAGAGTTTGAGCAGGCGACCGCGCACCAACGGGTATTTGACGCGGTTGGCGCTGTACAGGTACCAGCTGTAGCTGGCACCGCGGGCGCAGCCGCGTGGTTCATGGTTGGGCATGTCCCAGCGGGTGCGCGGATAGTCGGTTTGCTGGGTCTCCCAGGTGACGATGCCGCCCTTGACGTAAATTTTCCAGGAACACGATCCGGTGCAGTTCACACCGTGGGTGGAACGCACGATCTTGTCGTGCGCCCAGCGGTTGCGGTAGGCATCCTCCCAGGTACGGTCTTCGCCGGTCGTGACGCCGTGTTCACCTGCAAAGGGTTCCCTGGCTTGAGAAAAATAGCTGAGTCGATCCAGAAAATGGCTCATGGTGTGCCTCGGTGGTGGTCAATGGGTTCTATAAGGAAAAACAGGCTCTAGCCCGGATGAAATCTTTGTATGTAGCTATCATTTTTGTAGTATTGGGTGGTGCCGGGCAACACGGGTGCGACTCAAGGGTTCTTGATCTCGGAGCCGGCGCGCAGGTAAAACCACCAATTCAGCACCAGGCACAAGGCGTAGAAAATCGCAAAACCGTACATCGCGATCTGTGGTGTGCCGGCCTTGATCTGGTCGCCGATCACCACCGGAGCGATGAAGGCACCGTAGGCGGCAACAGCTGAAGTCCAGCCCAGTACCGGACCGGCCTGCTGGCGATCAAAAATCACGCCAATGGTGCGGAAGGTGGAGCCGTTACCTATGCCGCTGGCAGCAAACAGCAGCACAAACAGCCACATGAATGTCGGGAAATATTGCTCCGGCGTGGCCGAGGCATAAGCCTGCATCATCACGTAGCCCACTGCGCCTGAGGCCACGACCATCACCGCGGAAATCACCTGGGTGACGATGGACCCCCCCACCTTGTCCGAAATCCAGCCACCGATCGGCCGTACCAGTGCACCGACAAATGGCCCGATCCAGGCGTAGGTCAATGCGGAGACCGCGTTGGGGTTCTTCAGTGTGTGTTGCATCACGCCAGTGGCGTCAGGCACATGGCTGATGCCAAAGATGACAGTGATCGACAGCGGCAGCGCCATTGAAAAACCGATGAACGAGCCGAAGGTAACGATGTAGAGCGCCGTGAGTGACCAGGTGTGTTTGTTGCCGAAGATGGAAAATTGCTTGCTGATGTTGTCCTTCATGGTGCCAAAAGCGGTCAGCTTCATCACCATGAGCGTGCTGAAGATGATCAACGGCATGGCCAGCCACATGCTGATCAGGCCCAGGCCAGTGGGTTTGGGCAGGTACAGGTACAAGCCCAGACCGGCGGGTATGAATGACAAGGTGTAGATCCAGATGATTTTCAGAAATGCACCCAAGGTACTGCCGATGTCGGGCGACACGCTGGTGAGGTTGTTCATCCCCAGGTAACACAGGATCGACAGCGGAATCAGTGATAGCAGCCAGGCAAAGCCGGCGTTTTGAATCCAGGTCGGTGTACCAGCGGTGATCTTGCCCAGAATCCAGCCGCTGTCCTTCACCAGTGTCATGGATTCACCACCAAAACTGCCAAACAAGCTTAAGGTCATCACCAGTGGAATCACCACCTGCATGGTGGTCACGCCAAAGTTTCCCAGTCCGGCGTTCAGGCCCAGCGCCGTGCCCTGCAGACGCTTGGGAAAGAAAGTGCTGATGTTGGACATGGAACTGGCAAAGTTGCCACCGCCTACGCCGGACCACAGCGCCATCAACTGGAACACCCACAGCGGCCAGTCCTTGTGCTGCAGGGCGACGCCGGTGCCGATGGCCGGTGCCAGCAACATCGCGGTGGTCAGAAAAATGGTGTTGCGGCCACCGGCCACCCGGATCAGGAACGAAGCGGGAATGCGCATGGTGGCACCCGCCAGCCCCGAGATGGCGGTCAGGGTGAACAGCTCGGCCTGGGTGAACGGAAAGCCCAGGTTGAGCATCTGCACGGTGATGATGCCCCACATGCCCCAGATGGCAAAGCCGCACAGCAGGCTCGGAATGGAAATCCACAGGTTGCGGTAAGCAATGCGTTTGCCGGTGCTTTCCCAGAATTGGGTGTCCTCGGGGCGCCAGTCGGCAATATTTGCGCCGGAAATTTTTGAGTCGCTCATAGGTTCTTTCTGGTAGAGAATGGGTAGGGTGGATGAGTTCAGGCAGGTTTTTTTGCGCCCAGGTAGTTGACGCTACGCACTTCAGTCCAGTACATCCAGATCAGGGACACCCAGACCACCCCGTACATCAGCATGAAGGCGCTGGAGCGCATGCCGGTCAGGTCCATCAGGGCGCCAAACATGATCGGCAGCAGGAACCCACCCAGGCCGCCGGCCAGGCCCACAATGCCGCTGATGGTGCCGATGTTGTGCGGGTAGTCGTCGCTGATGTATTTGAAGACGCTGGCCTTGCCAAACGCCCAGGCAATGCCCAGCGTGAACATCAGAATGGTGAACAGATAGACGTTCAGGCCGATGTGAAAAGTTTTCGGGCCGGTCACGGTGCCGATGGTGAGGTCGGTCTGCGGGTAGCTCAGCAAAAACAGGCAAATCCAGCTCACCCACAGCACCCACCAGGTCATGGCATGGGCACCATATTTGTCTGACAGCCAGCCCCCCACGGCACGCAACACCCCGCCGGGTAATGAGAAGCAGGCGGCCAGCAGGGCGGCAGTGCGGATGTCCAGGCCAAACTCGCCCACGTAGTACTGCACCATCCACAAAGACAGTGCCACGTAGCCGCCAAACACAATGCTGTAGTACTGGCAGTACTTGATGACTTTGGGGTCTTTCAGGGATCTGAGCTGGTCACGGAACGTGACGTGGCTGGGCACCAGGTGGGCCGGGTCGCTGTAGCTGAAAAACCAGAACAGGATGACCGTGCCCAGCATGATGGCTGCGTAGACCTGCGGCACCATGGTCCAGCCAAATCCCACGACCAGGGCCGGTGCCAGGAACTTGTTGACGGCGGCGCCGGAGTTGCCGGCACCATAGATGCCCATGGCAAAGCCCTGCTGCTTTTTGGGAAACCAGCGCGCGACATACGGTGTACCGACAGAAAATGCGCCGCCGGCCATGCCAACGAACAGGCCTATCGTCAGGTACTGCCAGAACTGTGTGGCGTAGGACATCAGCCAGATGGCGGGCACGGTTGAGGCCATCAGCAGGGTCATCACGATGCGGCCGCCGAATTTGTCGGTCCAGATGCCCAGCGGCACCCGGATCAGCGAGCCGGTGAGCACGGGGGTGGCCATCAGCAGGCCAAACTGGGTTGAATTGAGGTCCAGGGCCTTTTTGATCGGGATGCCGATCACGGCGAACATCATCCACACCATGAAACACACCGTGAAGGCGAATGTGCTGACTATCAGCACCGAAAGCGCTTGCCCTTTCCTCGTCATGTCACTCACTCCTTGTTTGTGTGACACGACTGTAGGTGTGGCCAGGGGTCCTGGCTATCCCCCTGAAGCACAGCTAACAGGGGCCGGTGGAACTAGGCCGGGTCGGGTGCCATCGTTCCAAAGAACTATCTGCCGGCGGGTGGTGGCCTCAGGTCAGTCCGTGTTCGGTGGCGATCACGGCGGCGTGAACCCGGCTGCTGACCTCCAGTTTGCGCAGAATATGCTGCACATGGATTTTGACGGTGGTTTCAGCGATACCGTGCTCACGCGCAATTTCCTTGTTGCTGGCCCCGCGGGCAATGCCCCGCAGGATCTCGCGTTCACGCGGCGACAGGCTGGTCAGTACCGAAGTTGGATGGCCGTTGGCGGGGGCCGGGTTGGGCCGATTGGGGGCCTGGGGAAAGCCAGCTGACCCTACTTGGGCGGCACCCCGGTAGGCGGCCACCAGTTTGCCCATCATTTCCGGTGCGATGACACTGTCACCTTGCACGGCGCGTCCAATGGCTGCGACCAGGGCATCACCTTCCATGGTTTTAAGCAGGTAACCGGCGGCGCCGCCACGCAGGGCGGCGGCCAGATCCTGTTCATCTTCGCTCACCGTGAGCATCAGGATGCAGGCACAAGGGGCCGCCTGGCGCAGGCCGGGCAGGGCATCCACACCCGTCACGCCGGGCAGGTGGTTGTCCAGCAAGATCAAGTCGGGCTGCAATTCCTGTGCCTTGCGAATGGCCTGGCTGGCATCGGCGGCGTCGCCAATCACGGACATGCCGGGGTCGCGTGTCAACAGCGCGGTCAAACCCCGGCGAAACAAGGTGTGGTCATCGACCACCAGGATGCGGATCGGTGTCTTGGCGTCGGACAAGGTGGGAGCGGAGGAGTCGGACATGGCGCTCAAGATCAGGTGGCGGGTACCGGCGCCAGGGTGGGCTCGGTGGCCGGCGCTGGGTCCGGCGTGGCCAGGGGGGAGGTTGGTTGCGGCAAACTCAGCACAATGGAGCATCCGTGCCCCACTGTCGAAATGACGTCGAGTTGCGCGCCAATACGCTGCGCGCGTTCGGCCATGATGCGCAGGCCCACATGGGTTTCGTCGAGGGAGTCCCCTCCGGGGGTGAAGCCAACACCGTCATCACGCACCTCAAAACGCCAGAGCGGTTGCTGCTGCACGTCGAGCCACACCTGTGACGCGCGCGCGTGTTTACGCACGTTTGAAAGGGCCTCCTGGATGATGTGCAGGACCTGGATTTGCAGGTCGGGAGGCAGCGGCAGGCCGTGACCCTGCAGGTTCAGGCTGGTTTTGATCCCACTTTGATGCTCGAATTTTTGCAGTGTGGTGATCAACGCAGGTTCAATGTCTTCGGCGTTGGTGCGGGTCCGGAAATGCAGCAGCAGTTCGCGCACATCACTGTAACTTTCGCGCACGCCGATGTCGATTTCGTCGACGATCTTGGCGACTTCGATGGCATCACCGGTCTTGACCGCATCACGCATGAGCTGTACCTGAATTTTCAGGAAAGCCAATGACTGGGCGATCGAGTCATGCAGTTCGCGCGCCAGCAGGTGGCGCTCCTGTGACACCGCCGCTTCTTTTTCCAGCGCGTTGAGACGCAGGTTTTCCATGCCGCTGGCCAAGTGCTGGCTCAGTGCTTCCAGCAGGGAACGTTCGGAGTCCAGCAGGGTGATGCGGGCATGGAAGAACAGGTCCACTTCACCCATGACACGATCATGCAGGCGCACCGGAATCGTCACCAGGGTCTCAAACCCGGCCTGGGCACAGTGCGGCAAGCCGGCGGGCGACATGTCTCGGATCGGGATCACCTTGAGATGGTTGTCTGTTTGGCCTGAGCCGCAATGGCATTGACCGCTGTGGACACATTGCTCTGCCTCGACCATGGAAGCAGGCAGCCCGTGGGCGGCCAGCATCAAATGGCGCTGGTTGCCCTGGCTGGACCAGCGCAGAGCCACACCATCGGCACGGGCGATGCGCGCCAGACTCTGGGCAAACTGTTGTGCCAGGGTTTCCAGTGAGGTGGCATTGGCCACCAGCGCGGTGACCTCATAAAGGCTTTCCAGCCGCTCGGTTTTGTCTTGCAGCTGAATGGTTTTTTCAGTGACCCTGGCCTCCAGGTTTTTGTACATGGACTGCAGGTGTTCTGCCATGCCATTGAAGCCGTCGGCCAGTGTGCCGAATTCGTCGCTGCTGGTGCGTTCAACCCGGGCCTGAAAGTCACCGGCCTGAATTTTTTCAATGGCTTGTTTGAGTTGTCCGACAGGCTCCAGCACAAACAGGTAGCCGGTGTACAACAAAATGGCGGCCGCCAGGATCACCAGCGCCAACATGCTCATCTGCAGCAGGTGCAGCAGTGCTGTCCAGCGGGCGATGTGTGCCTCGATGCTGCTGACAAAGGCATCGATGTCCGCTGCAAAAGTGGTGGTACTGGCGCGCAGTTCGCGAAACTGTTCCGGGTTGCCGGCGATCCACCGCGCGTGATAACGCGCCCAGTCGGTTTCAATCACCGAAAACCGCTGCTGGAGCTGCTCATCCCAGGGGACGAACAGCGGGCGTTCTGGATCGCCGTGCTTGAGAAGGTACAGGCTCTGATTGAATTGGGTCACCTGCTGTGGCAGCTGGGTGGTCTCCTGCGTGCCAATGGACAGCGACATGCGGTAAGACTGCATGCGCATGCGCCCGGCCTCGTTGACGGCCGCAGCGCCGCCGTCGAGTTGCCAGGAGACCCACAGCGTGGCTGCGGTGGCCAGCAGCACCAGCAGCAAAAAGGGCACCCCCACCAGCATCAGCTTGGCGCCCAGACTCCAGTGTCGGGTGGTCGGCATGCCGGATGCTGGTGATGCGTCGAAGGCGCTTAGCCCTGACGCTCGAAAATGGCGGCAATCCCCTGCCCGCCGCCGATACACATGGTCACCAGGGCGTAACGGCCACCGATGCGCTCCAATTCATACAGTGCTTTCACCGTGATCAGCGCACCCGTGGCACCAATCGGGTGACCCAGCGAAATCCCTGAACCATTGGGGTTGACCTTGGCCGGGTCCAGCCCCAGGTCACGACTGACGGCACAGGCTTGCGCGGCAAAGGCTTCGTTGGCTTCGATCACGTCAAGGTCATTGACCGTCAACCCGGCCTTTTTGAGCGCCAGTTGTGTGGCCGGTACTGGGCCAATGCCCATGTATTGCGGGTCCACGCCAGCGTGGGCGTAGGACACCAGGCGCGCCAGCGGTTTGAGGCCGCGGGCCTTGGCCGTGGCGGCTTCCATCAACACCACGGCGGCGGCGGCATCGTTGATGCCCGAGGCATTGCCGGCGGTGACCGTGCCGTTTTCTTTCAGGAACACGGGTTTGAGCTTGGACAGATCGGCCAGTGAACAGTTGGGGCGGAAGTGCTCGTCGGTATCAAAAGTCACGTCGCCCTTGCGGCTCTTCAGGGTCACGGGCATGATCTGGCTCTTGAAGTAGCCCGCCTCGGTCGCGCGCTGGGCCCGGTTATGGCTCTCCACGGCCAGTGCATCCTGGTCTTCGCGGCTGATGCCCCATTTGGCGGCAATGTTCTCGGCGGTGACGCCCATGTGCACCGTCTTGAACGGGTCGTGCAAGGCACCGACCACCATGTCCACCATGGCTGTGTCGCCCATGCGTGCGCCCCAGCGCATGTTCAGGCTGGCATAAGGTGCGCGGCTCATGGCTTCAGCACCACCGCCAATGGCAATATCGGCATCACCCAGCAAAATGCTTTGGCTGGCGCTCACAATGGCCTGCAGACCGGAGCCACACAGGCGGTTGACATTGAAGGCGGGGGTCCCTTCGGCACAACCGCCCTTGATGGCTGCCACGCGGGACAGGTACATGTCTTTGGGTTCGGTGTTGACCACATGACCAAACACCACATGACCCACGTCCTTGCCATCGACTTGTGCGCGTGACAGCACCTCACGGACGATCTGGCCAGCCAGCTCGGTCGGGGCAATGTCTTTCAGGCTGCCGCCATAGGTACCAATGGCGCTGCGGGCACCGCTCACAATCACTACTTCACGGGTCATAAAAACACTCCTGCTTTCGGTTTGGTTAGAGATAAAACTTCCTGAATCTTAGCCCGTCGCGCCAAGCTGCTGAGGGTTGGGGCTCCTAGAGCCTGACGTCGGCCACAGGCTGGCTGCCAAAATCGGGGCGATTCAGGTAGTCAAGCACCCTGGTGGCGGCGTCGTGGGCTGGGGTGAGCTGGTTGGTCTGCTTCAAGTCAGCAAAGCCAGCCTGGTCCGGAAAACGCTCGGGAGCGGCGCTACGTAGCTGAAGCTGCATGCCGGTATCGATTACCCCGGGCGCCAGCGAGCAGACTTTGGCGCCATTCGGGATCAAGGCTTCATCAAGCGCCAGGCAGCGGGTGAAGTGGTCCAACCCCGCCTTGGCTGCGCAATAAGCCGATTGGGAGGCCATGGGACGGCGCCCCAAGCCTGACGAGATATTGAGCACCTTGCGGCTGGCTGTCCAGTGCCTGGTGCTTGCCAGAAAGGAGTTGGTCAGCAGCAGGGGGGCTTCCAGCCCAACGCGTAGTGCCCGCGCCAGTTCGGCTGGGTCGGAGTCACGCAGCGGCGCAATCGGAGGAAGAACACCAGCGTTGTTGATCAGGGTGGCACCGGTCACGTCATGGGGGTCCTGTTCGGCCAGCCAGTGGCCCAGCCGGGCGGTGACGGGCAAAGGATCTGCCAAGTCGATGGACCACTGGGTCAGGTCTGCATCCAGCTGTCTGGCCGTGTTGGTCAGGTCGGTGGAGAGTGTGCGCGAGATACACAGCAGCCGATGCGACTGGCCAAGGAGTTGCCGGGCCAGACACAGGCCCATGCCGCGAGAAGCGCCGGTGATGATGTAGAGGTGTGTCGCCATGTTGGGGTTCGTTCGGTTCAAATCATCGAACTCGTTCAAGTGTTGAGCTAGGTCAAGCTTTTTCAGAAGGTTGGCCTCTATGATGGACCCAACCAAAGTGGTTACTTTAAAAGGAGAAAAAAATGCAAGTCCAAATTCATACAGATAACCACATTGAAGGTACAGAAGCCATGGCGCAATGGGCCAGCAGCACCGTCAAGACCGCACTGTCGCGTTTCAGTGGTCAGATTACCCGTGTGGAAGTTCACCTGAGTGATGAAAACAGTGGAAGAAAAAGCACGCCCGAGAGTATTCAGTGCATGATGGAGGCGCGCGTGGAGGGGCATCAACCTCTGGCGCTGAAACATCACGGCGCCAATCTGAATCAGGCGATTGAAGGCGCCGCAGAAAAAATGGGGCGTTTGATCGACAGCACGCTGGGGCGTACCGCTCGGGTGTGAGCCTCAAAACGGCGCAATGCTTACAAAACGCATGGGCTGCAGGCTGACCGGATGAAGCAGTTCCAGGCAAGTGGCATGCAACAGCAGGCGGTCTGAACGGGCCGCTACTGTCGCTGGTGCATAAAGTGCGTCACCCACAATCGGGTGCTGCATGGCCAGCAGGTGGACCCGTAGCTGGTGTGAACGTCCGGTCACAGGCTCCAGTTCCAGACGACTGGTCCGGGTTGTTGTGTCGGTGCTGATGACTCGCCAGCGGGTTTGGCTGGGTTGACCAAGCTGTTGATCAATCACTCGCCTGGGGCGGTTGGGCCAGTCGAGAAATATCGGCAAATTGATCTCGCTCCAGCCATCCGGTTCAGCAGGGCTGGTCGGGACACCATCCACCACCGCTTCATAACGTTTGTGGACCAGGCGGCTGGCGAAGGCGTGGTTGAGCAGGCGTTGGGTCGCCGCTCCGCGTGCCATGACCAACAACCCTGAGGTAGCCATGTCGAGCCGGTGCACGATGCGGGCATCCGGGTAGTGTTGCTGGACTCGTCCCGAAAGACAGTCCTGTTTGTCTTCACCGCGCCCGGGCACGCTGAGCAGGCCGGCTGGCTTGTCCAATACCAGCAGACTCTCATCTTCATAGACGACCGAAATATCAGTTGGCAGGAGAGTCAAGGTGACAGTCGCTGAGCAACTTCTGTACGGTGCTGCACAACTCGTCAGCGTCGTTGGGTTTGTGGATCAGCGCGTTGGCGCCTGCAGCCAGAGCGTCCCGTTCGATCTCGGGAGTGACGTAACCGGAGGCCAATGCCGTGGGCAGCTTGGGGTGGACCAGACGGACGTCGCGAATCAGGTCAACCCCGCTGTAGCCCGGCATGTTGAAATCGGTGACCAGCAAGTCCCACTGCATCGGGGCGGCCCGCAGCGCTTCCAGGGCATGCCTGGGATTGGTAAAGGTGGTGACGGCATAACCTTTGCGCGTGAGCAGGCGTTTGACCAGAAAAACCAGTGCTTCGTCATCATCCACATACATGACCCGCTGGCCCGTTCCGGCCTGGCTAGGGACGAGCGGGCTGGGGACCACCACGGGCGGGGCGAAGGGCGTGGGATTGTCGGTGATCGGAAAATAAAGCGTGAATGTGCTGCCGTTACCCGGTGAGCTCTGCACTTCGACCTTGCCATGATGGGCACGCATGATGCCATGCACCACCGACAGCCCCAGGCCGGTGCCTTGCCCCACCGGCTTGGTGGTGAAAAACGGTTCAAACACCCGCTGCAACACAGCTTCCGACATGCCCGGACCTGTGTCGCTGACGGTCAGCCTCACATGTTGTCCGCGCAGGCCGCTTCGGCGTTCGGTGCCGTCTTCCGGCAGGCGCCGGGTATGACCGAGTTTGAGCCGGATCGTGCCTTTGCGCTTGCCGATGGCCTGAACGGCATTGGTGCACAAATTCAGCAAAACCTGTTCAATCTGGGTAGAGTCGGCCATGATGGTGGGGGTCTGCGGATCAATGTCGACCTGCAGGTTTACGTTGGGCGGCATGGTGACCTTGAGCAGCCGGGTGGTGTCAAACACCACGTCAGCCAATTGCAGTGGCGACCGATGTGGGGGGTCATTGCGGCTGAAGGTCAGAATCTGCCGCACCAGGTCGCGTGCACGTTTACCGGCCTTGTCGATCTCCGCCAGGCTGGTGGCCACGGTCGAGTCGGCCTGGACATCCTCGCGGGCCAGTTCCACGTTGCCCAGAATGGCACTGATGATGTTGTTGAAATCATGGGCAATGCCACCAGCCATGGTACCGATGGCCTGCATTTTTTGGGACTCACGCAGCTGCGACTCCAACGCTGCGCGGTGCGCTTCCATTTTCTTGCGGGCGGTCAGGTCGTGGGCAAACAGGGTCACGATATCGCCATCAGACCGGTGTTCGAATGACAGGCTGACATCCAGCGGCACGACTTCTCCGTCGCCGGTGATACCAGTCATTTCACCCAACTGGGCATGACTGGTGATGTCGCTGTAAGACAGTGCACGTACGGCATCGGGCAGAAAGTCACTGAGGGACCGGCCCAGTGCCTGGTCTTCAGGGCAATGGAACAGGGAAGCGGCGGTCGGGTTGAAAACAATGATGCGCTGATGCTGGTCCACGCACATGATGGCGTCCAGCGAAGCGTTGATGATGGAGGCCAGCCGCGTCTTGCTTTGCAGCAGTTCGGCATTGCGCTGCTGGAGGGTGTCGGCGCTGGCTTGTAGCGCACTGCGTTGGGCAATCAGCGGCCCCTGGTCAATGATGGCACAAATGAAGCTGATGGCATCATCCTGGGCATTGTCAATGCGTGCAATGTGCAGGTCACCGGTAAAAAAACCATTCGATGCACCGGAAAACTGCAGTTCATTGAGCTCGCAGGTGCCTACTTCCGTTGCGGTGGAGAAGCCTTGCATCACCTGGCTGAGATGGGTTTCGTTGACCAGAGGAAACAGAAAGGCCAGTGGCGGGTCACTCTCCAGCGGGCGCAACAAGGCCAGTGCGCGCGCATTGTTTTCCAGAATCTGGCCGCTGGCGTTCACCACCATCAGTGCCAGCGGCACGCAGGAAAACAGCGTGACAAAACGCTCATAGGCGCCTTCGGCAGCGGTTTGGCTGAAACGCAGGGCCTTGTTCTGGATTTCCAGCTCGGCCTGGTAGTGGCGCAGATCATCCACCAACCGGGCAGTTGTAAACCTTTGGGCAGCATCCCGATTCTGGCGACTGGGGCCACCCAGCCGCTTTTTCTTACGACCGGCAGCGTCCGGGCTGTCCGGTCTGGCACGCCACGGCCTTTTCATTCGCCCAGGATGGCGCAAGCCAAACAGTGGTTCACGGTGATCAATTCGTGTGCCAATACACAGGGTTATTTTGAATGGCTGCGCCAGTCTGGCAGCTATCGGCGGATCACCGCCGAGCCGGGTGCATAGTCAGCTGCCTTGAGTGGGCTGTGTGCGGCAATATAGGCACGCAACACGTCAGCGTCCACATAACCGGTGTCTACAAAGCTCGGGTGGCTGCTCAACTTCGGGTAACCGTCACCACCGGCGGCCTGGAAGTTGTTGAGGGTCAGGCGGTAGGTCTTGTTCTGGTCTACCGGGGCGCCAGCAATCCGGATGTTGCTGGCCACACCGGCGGTGATTTCCAGCTCCACCCCGGCAAATTGCGGGAAAGCGCCTGATCCCTTGCTCATCTTGGCGGAGGCGTTGATGTAGTCCACCAGTTCCTTGCCGGTGAGCTCGGCCGTGCAGACGGTGTTGCCAAACGGCTGGACCTTGAGCACGTCCTTGTAGGTGATGGTGCCTGCCGCAATGGAGTCGCGCACCCCACCCGAGTTGACCATGGCCAGATCAGCCTTGGTCTTTTCCATCATGGCGCGGCCAATCATCACTCCCAGGTTGGTCGGATTGCTGCGCACCACGGCACGTTCGCCCACGAGTTTGGCGTCGACGGAACCAATCTGCACGTTGATCTTGTCCTGGCCAAATTTCTGATAGGGCGTCAGCAGCGCCAGCATTTCCTGGTTTTCGGGAATCGGATTGGTGTAGTGCACCAGCGTGGTCTTGCCATCCGCCCCTTTGACCGGTTTTTTCAGATTGACCGGAATCAGCGCGTATTTGACGAGTTTGAACTCACCGTTGCGGTATTCGAAGTCAGCCCGTCCAACGTATTTGCCCCATTCATGGGCCTGCACGATCCAAGTGCCGTTCTGGCGATCGGGCTGACAGGCTGCGCCGGGTACATAGGCGCGGTCCAGCACGTTTTCGGCCTTCATACAGGCCGGGTTCTGCGTGTGGCCACCGACCACCAGATCAATGCCGGACACGGCACGGGCCATTTCCACGTCACCGGCGGCCAGTGTGCCGTGTTGCCCATTTTCATAGTGACCCATGTGGGTGGCGGCAATCACCACGTCAGCCTGACGGCGAAGCTCGGGCACCACCTTGGTGGCTTCGGCAATCGGGCTGCGGAATTCCAGGCGCCCCACATTGTCGGGGTGGGCCAGCTTGCGGGTGTCTTCGGTGGTCAGCCCCATCACACCAACCTTCAGCCCGCCCAGGTTGAACACCTTGTAGGGGTCAAACATGCGCTGGCCGTTTTCGTAAATGTTGGCCGACAACATCGGGAACTGGGCCAGATCACGCTGCATCTTGAGCACAGGCAGGGGTTTGTCAAATTCGTGGTTGCCCACCGCCATGGCCTGGTAGCCCAGCAGGTTCATGCCCTTGAAGTCGGGCACCGCGTCCTGCAGATCAGATTCCGGCACACCGGTGTTGACGTCGCCGCCGTCCAGCAGCAGGCTGTAGCCACCGTTGGCAGCCACTTCCCGGCGGATGTCGTCGATCACCGTCTTGCGTGCTGCCATGCCGTATTCACCATCATTGTTGTGCCAGAAGTGGCCATGGTGGTCGTTGGTGTGCATCACGGTCAGATGGTAGGTCTTGTCCCTGTCGGCACCTTGCTGGGGCGCCAGGGCGCAGCCCGACAGGATCAGCACCAGGCTGATGGACAGGCTCAATGGCTTCAACTTCAAATTCATCAAACGCTCCTTGTTTCGGTATGACTGCGCTCAGGGATGGCTATTTAGTGTGTTTGCTGGTCACGCAGTCGGCTGATTTGCTGCTCGGTTACCGGCGCAGCCTGGTTGCCCCACGCCTGGCGAATATATGTCAAGACACGGGCAATATCCAGATCACTGAGCGTCAGGACATAAGGTGGCATGCCAAAAGGCCTGGGGTTGGTCGCTGTGACGGGGGCAAAGCCGCCGTGCAGCACCGTCTGGATCAGATTGCCGCTGTCAGCCTGCAATACCGCGCGGTTGTTGGCCAGGGCCGGGTAGGCGCCGGCAACACCTCGCCCGTTGGCGCCGTGGCAATCCGCGCAATGGTGGTTGTACAACGCAGCGCCCATGGTCAGGTCTTGTGAACTGAGGGGGGGCACCGCCGGGGACAACGTAGCTGGGTTGCCGGGCTGGGTCAGCGAAGTCAGGTAGACCCCGACGGCCTGCAGGTCGTCGGGTGACAGGTACTGGGTACTGCCTTGCACCACCTGGGCCATCGGTCCGCTGGCGGTACCGTGGGCTGAGACACCGGACTGCAACAGTCGCAGGGTGGCGGCCAGTCTGCTGCCATCGGTGCCCGCCTGCGTGGTGGACACCAGCGACGGCGCCAGCCAGTTTGGCCGGGCCACCTGACCGCCGGCGAAAGCGCGGTCGTTCTCGGGTGCACCCATGAGGTTGCGCGGGGTGTGGCAGGCGTCACAGTGGCCCAGTCCGTTGACCAGGTAGGCACCCCGGTTCCATGGTTCGGTTTGACCAGTCTGGGGCTCAAACACCTGGGGCTTGAAGAACAGCGCACGCCAGACGGCCAGCGCGGCCTGGGAGCCAAATGGCCAGCGTAATTGGTGTGGCAGGTTGAGCTGGTGCACTGGCGCCACGGTCTGGAAATAGGCAAACAGGGCGTCCGAGTCGGCCCGGGTGACCCGGGTGTAGCTGGTGTAAGGGAACGCTGGGTTGAGCCAGCGTCCGTCGCGTGAGCGGCCATGGTGCAGGGCCTGCCAGAAATCGTCGGCACGCCACTGGCCCAGGCCTGTGGCCTTGTCGGAGGTCAGGTTGCTGCTGAAGACCTGGCCATACGGGGTGGTGATGGCACGTTGCCCGGCATACGGCGCGCCGCCGGGGGTGGTGTGGCAGCTGGCACAGCCACCTACGCGCGCCAGGTAGGCACCACGACTGGCCAGCGGTGACAAGGCCGTGCTGGCGGTGGTGGGTGGGGTTGACGCCATCGCACTGCCACAACGCAGTTCCTTGGCACCCGTCTGCAAGGGGGGCAGGGTTGCCAGGGGCCGGGTGTCGGCCGGCAGCGGTTGTGCGGCCAGCCAGCCGGTCACCGCCACGATGTCCTGCGGCGTCAGCCGGGAGGCGATGTGCGCCATGCAGTCGGGTGACTGGGCGCGACGCTGGCCGGTGCGCCAACCACCCAGCTGGGCATTCAGGTAATCACGGGGCAGGCCCAACAGGCCGGGCACATGGGGTTGGGCGCCCGTCAAGGCTTCACCGTGACATTGCTGACAGGGCGGAATCTCGCGGCTGGCATCTCCCTGCGTGACCAGGGCATGGCCCCGCGCCAGCACATCGGCGCCCAGACTGGTTGGCCTGGGGGCCGGGTAGGGCACGGTCAAGGCAGAGAAATACTGAGCCATCTCGCGCAGGTAGTTGTCGTCCAGGGGTTCCAGCAGCCCGAGCATCAGCGGGTAGTGGCGGCGGCCTTCACGGATGTTGATGAGCTGGTTGTACAGATAACCCGCCGGTTTGCCGGCCAAGCGCGGGTAGTACCCGTCGGGGCCGGCACGGCCCTGGTCACCATGGCAGGTGGTGCAGGCCCGCATGCGCTGGGTCATGCTGTCTTCAAACGGGGCGGCCAGGCAGTGGGCGCTGCTGGCGGCAAGCACGACCATCAAGGCCAGGGTGCGGACGAAAGGGTGTGGCATCAGGTTCAACAAAAAGGGCACGGAGGCTGGGATGGGCGGGATGGTGGTGTGCAGGTGAACGGCGCCGATTTTGTCAGTTTGTGGCGTGGTGGTTGTGGCCAGGACTATTTTTTGCAATTGTTGGGAATACCCGACACCACGGCATTTTGGGCGATGCTAACTTCACGCACCTTTAAAAACACCGCAAGGATTGTGATGCCCAAAACCCTGATTGAACCGTTTCGTATCAAGAGTGTCGAGCCCATTCGAATGACCACGCGCGAGGAGCGTGTGCGCCTGCTGGAGGCCGCCAAACTCAATGTCTTCAAACTGCGCGCCGAAGACGTGCTGATTGACTGGTTGACCGACTCCGGCACCGGCGCCATGTCCAGCCGCCAGTGGGGCGCGATCATGGAAGGTGACGAGAGTTATGCCGGTGCCCGCAGCTTTTACCGGCTGGAAGCGGTGATCCAGGACATCACCGGCATGGCATTTTTTGTGCCCACCCACCAGGGCCGTGCCGCTGAAAAAGTATTGTTCAGCGCCGTCTGTAAAAAAGGCGACCTGGTACCGAACAATTGCCACTTCGACACCACGCGCGGCAATCTGGAGTACATGGGCGTAGAGGCCGTGGACCTGGTGATTGCCGAAGGCCTGCAACCCGCCTTGGTCTACCCATTCAAAGGCAACATCGATCTGGCGCGCGCTGAAAGCCTGCTGCAGAAGGAAGGCCACCGCATTCCGTTCGGCATGATCACCGTGACCAACAACACCGGCGGTGGCCAGCCGGTGTCGATGGCCAACATCCGTGCCTACGCGGCGCTGCTCAAGAAATACGGCAAACCGTTCATCATGGACGTGTGCCGCTTCTCGGAAAACGCCATGTTCATCAAGATGCGCGAGCCGGGTTATGAGAACACACCGATCAAACAGATCGTGCAGGAGATGTTCTCCTACGCCGATGGCGCCACCATGAGCGCCAAGAAGGACGGCATGGTCAACATCGGCGGCTTCATCGTGCTGCGCAGCGAGGAGTGGATGGACGCGGTGCGCAACGGCCTGATCATGATGGAAGGCTTTCCCACCTACGGCGGTCTGGCCGGGCGTGACCTGGAAGCTCTGGCGGTTGGCCTGGAAGAAGGCATGCAGGAAGACTACCTGCGTTATCGCCTGCGTACCGCCGAATACCTGGGCGAACGGCTGGAAGCGGCGGGCGTGGGGTTTGTCAAACCCACGGGTGGCCACGCGGTCTACATTGACGCCAAGACCGTGCTGCCCAACATGCCGGTGGCCCATTACCCGGCCTGGGCGCTGTGTAATGCGCTGTACCTGGAGGGGGGCATCCGCGGCGTCGAGATCGGCTCGGTGATGTTTGGCAAACGCCTGGCCGACGGCACCGAAACCTTCCACAGCATGGAGCTGGTGCGCCTGGCTTTCCCGCGGCGCATGTACACCCAAAGCCACTTTGACTACGCTGCCGAGGTGATTGAAGAGGTGAAACAAAAAGCCGCCAGCATCCGGGGGGTGCGCATCACCAAGCAACCGCAGTTTTTGCGCCATTTCACCTGCGAATGCGCTTGGGTGGATGCGTGATCATTTTGTAAGCATTTTTGGCCTCTAGCCCGGAGGAAACAAGCTTGCATTGCTATCATTAATGTAGCAATTGACGGTCAGGCCGGGGCGTGGGGCCTGACCCGGCTGGCCAGCCACAGGCCAGCCAGCGAGGCCAGGCCCGTCACCACCCAGGTGATGTGCCAGCCGCCGACCTGTGCCGCCACCCAGGCCACCAGCGGCGGGCCGACAAACTGGCCGGTGGCCGAACACTGCTGAACCCAGCCGACCGTGGTCGATACCGTGTGTTCATTCGGGGCCACACGCACGGCCAGTGAAAACAAGGTGCCCGGCACCACGCCGCCGATGGCCGAAAACAGCAGCACCGCCCCATAACGCAGCAGCGGCGCATCGCCAGTCAGGGGGCTGAAGGCCAGGAAGGTGGTCAGCGCCATGCTGCCAAACCCCAGGTACAACAACGGCCTGGCGCTCCAGCCCCGGTGCAGCAGGTGACCGGCACCAATGTTGCCAATCACATTGACCGCACACACCAGCGCCGTCAAGGCCCCGGCGACAAAGCCGCTCACCCCCGCTTGCGCATAGACCGAGGGCAAAAAACCGACCACCGCCAGCCACTGGCTGGAATACATGGCAAACGCCATGGCCACCAGCCACGGCCCGGTCCGGGTGAGGGTGATGTGCAGGCGGTGTGTCCATGGGGGTATGGCGATGGCCGGGGGCGGCACCAGGCCACCGGCACGCAGGTGTGATGGACCATCAGGGGGCACGTTCACGGCCAGCCAGACCGCCGTGGCAGCCGACAGCCCCCCCAGCAACCCCCACCAGACCTGCCAGCCCATGGCCGACATGACCAAGGGACCACATAACAGCGCCAGCGCCGCACCAGTGGGCATGTAGGCACCCCATAGCCCCAGGTACTGGGGCAGTTGCCGGGTGGTCACCAGCCGCCGGATCAGGCTGGGCGCGGGCAGCACCACCAGCAGGAAACCCAGGCCCTCCAGCGCCCGCAGCGCCAGCAGGTCGGCTGGCTGGCGCGCCCACATACCGGCCAGGCTGGCGGCAAACAGGATGACCTGGCCCGCCAACATGCTGCGACGCAGGCCCAGGCCGTCGCAGGCCACCCCCACCAGCACCCCCAGCAGCATGCCCGCCAGCTGGACCAGAGAGAGCAGGAAACCGGCCTGCACCAGCGTGACGCCCAGCGCCTCGCGCAGCACCGGAATGGCCGGGGGGATCTTGCCGATGTGTACGGCCGCCACCATCCCGGCGAGGATGACGGTGGCGGCGGCGC
>NZ_JAQTWM010000025.1:37301-45283 GCF_028689305.1 Rhodoferax sp.
CACGAGTGAGCCGGCGCCTGCGTGCAGCCTCACAAACCCCCCCATGCGTGGGGCTATTGGACTGGGGACGCCTTCGCCAGAATCGCTGTGTCTTCAGCCAGGGTGGCAGGCAGATTTTCGTGACGCCATGGCCGGTGTGGAGGGTGCAGCCTGCCTGCCATGCCGATGCTGAATCACCTGCTTGACCGCCTGCTCAGATAGTGAGCTTGACAACGGGTGTGCACGAACCGCAGGCCCGTGTTGTCTTGAAAAACCAAAACCTTGTTAGGAACAGATTGTGAAAAAAATTTGGATCATGTTATGGGCCGCGGTGCTGGCCTCCAATGTCTGGGCAGATACCTACAGCTACACCGGTGGCACCTATATCGCCATCACCAATCACACCACCTCGGCCCTGGGGTCGGTGGGTGATTACCTCAACACCATGAAAGTCACTGGCACCCTGACCACAGCCGCGCCGCTGGCCGCCAACCTGGCCGGGGCCAATGTGACAGCCCAGATCACGGCTTACTCTTTTTCTGACGGGCTCACCACCTTTGCCAGCACCGACGCCAATATTCGCTTGTATAGCAACATCATTGTGTCCACCAATGCCACCGGCCAGATCATCGGTTTGGACGCATTGATTGAGCGCTGGCAGAGCGGCAGCGCGCCGCATGCGGTGAACGACAGGTTTGACTACATCCTGATCAGCGGCGCAGCAACCAATGCTTATCACAATGACAAATGTGGTGTGATTGGTGTGTCGTCTTCGGGGGTTGCCGATTCCTGTACGTCCAACCCTTCCGATACAAACACAAGTAGCGCTGGTTCCGGTGGGGGCGGAGTATGGAGCGGTCCTGTGGCAGGCACGGTGAGTACAGTGCCGACACTGTCTGAATGGGGCGTCATCATTTTGACGTTCTTCATCGCGATGTTTGGCATGGCCCAGAGCCGGTACCGGCAAACGGCGCAGAAGTAGCGCCTGACTTGAGCCGGGTTTCTTCGGACCACCTGGTCACGTCTCTCTCTTGTTGATGACGCCAACCGAAAGGGTGATTGGTTGTTGTCAAACAGGCCATGGCCTGGGTGTGGCATCACAAATCCCCCCATGCATGGGGCTATCGGGCTGTGGACGCCTTCGCCAGAATCATGGGTTCTTCTAGCGGTTAATCACCTGCGCAGAAACTGAGCCTGACAAGGGGGGGATGCCACCAGCACGCCCGTGTCATCTTGAAAAATAACTTGAATGGGAATGGATAGTGAAAAAAATTTGGATCGTGTTAGGAACCATGTTGCTGGCGACCAGTGTGTGGGCTGAAACGTATAGCCTTACCGTGAGCAACTACGCCACTATCAACAATCACACCACGTCGGCGCTGGGTTCGGTGGGCAACTACCTGAACACCATGAAAGTCACTGGCACCTTGACCACGGTGGGACCACTGGCCCCCAACCTGGCGGCAGCCAACATCGCACCCCAGGTCACAGCATTCTCGTTTTCCGACGGGCTCACCACCTTTGCCAGCACGGATGCCAATGTGCGCATGCCTGGCAACATCATGGTGTCAACCAATGCCACGGGTCAGATTACCTCTGCGTCCGTGTCAGTCGAGCGTTGGCAGGCGGGTGCCGCACCACATGCGGTGAATGACAGGCTTGACTACCTGAGTCTCAGCGGCATATCCACGACCGTGGCGCACAATTTCAAATGCCTGACGATTGGGGTATCGTGGGGGACGGCGGATTACTGTACGTTCCTGGGCACCGATACCAACGCCAGCACCGCGTCTGTGTCTGATGGCGGGGCATGGAGCATCGCCGCGATCGTGAGCGCCGTCGCCACGGTTCCCACGCTGTCTGAGTGGGGGGTGATCATTCTGGTGGCTTTGATGGCGATGTTGGGCCTGGTCCATGCCCGCCGCACGCAGCGCCTGTAGCATACGGCCCAAATTTTTTTCCACGTATACGCATGAATTTTGCCAAGCGGGTTTTTGCCGGGGCTGGTGTCTACGGCATTGTGCTGTTGCTGCCGATGTATTTTTTGGAGCACCGGCTCGGTATCGACTTTCCTCCGGCCACCAATCACCCGGAGCAGTATTACGCTTTCCTGGGGGTAGCCTTGGCGTGGCAGCTCGCCTTTTTGCTGATTGCGAGTGATGTGCGTCGCTACCGGCCGCTCATGGTGCCCGCGATGGTGGAAAAATTTCTCGGGGCTGGCGCGGTTGTGGTGCTCTACGCCCTGGGCCGCATCAACGCTTTGACGCTGACGCCTTTTCTCGTTGATCTGGTTCTGGGTGTGTTGTTTGTCATCAGCTACCGGCGCAGCGCTGAGCGGCGTGTAACGCCGTACTCAAAATCTGTTTGACCCACAACAATCCAAAAAAAAAGAATCCTTTGAATATGAAATTCAGAATGAAATGCGTCGCCAGCATCATCGCCTTGACGCCCGCTTTCACCGTTTTTGCCAAGGACAATGGCTGCCTGATCCAAGGCGCACTGACCGGAAACGGCATATCCCAGATATCGAATTATTGCGCCGCCAACAAGGGGATGAGCGATCGGGACTTCAAAATCGGTTGTCAGGACTTGTTCGAATCGCAAGGGGGAAATTCAGGCGGGAAGAAATCGGATAACAGTCTTTCAATGAAATTTGTCAGCGATTGCCCAGTCAATCCCAAAGGCGTTTGTGCAGGAGCCTTTGGTCATCCCATGAACTTGCAATACATGGCAGACGATCATGCGCTGAAGCAGGGCCAAGCCAAGCAGGTTTGCGAACTGAGCGAAGGCAAGTGGAAGCAGTAACTTGATTCACGCGGTGATAGACAACCATCATTGCCGATGCTGTGTATTTGACGGTCGGCCAGTAGGCACGCTCTGAATGCCTGATACTGCGCGGCTGCTCAGCTGCAACCCACTGGTGAAGGTACATGGGCAAGAACCTCAGGAGAAAACCATGATCCGCTGGGACGCCCACATGTGCCTGCCCTTGCACCCGCAGGCCAGTTTTGCCCCGATTGACCGGCTGCGCGCCTGTGGCCTCCACTACGTGTCGATCAATGTCGGCATGGACATGAACCCGGTGTCGCAGATCCTGTCGGTGCTGGCGGGTTATCGCGCCACCATGGCGGCACACCCGGACCGTTATCTGCTGGCTGGCAGTGTGGCTGACATCGAACGCGCCCGAGCCGGCGGACAGATTGCCATTGGTTTTGACCTGGAAGGGGCCGTGCCGTTGCTGGAACAACCTGACATGGTGGCGTTGTATGCCCGCCTGGGGGTGCGGCAAATCCACTTTGCCTACAACCGCAACAACAGTGTGGCCGATGGCTGCCACGATGAGGCGCGCGGCCTGACGCCACTGGGCCGGCGCATGGTGCAGGCGGTCAACCAGGCCGGTGTGTTGATGGACTGCTCCCACACCGGGCGGGCCTGCAGCCTGGAGATCATGGCCGCATCGAGCCAGCCGGTGGTGTTCAGCCACGCCAACCCGCTGGCGCTGGTGGCGCATGGCCGCAACATCAGTGACGCGCAAATCCGTGCCTGCGCTGCCACTGGTGGTGTGGTGTGTGTGTCAGGCGTGTCGCTGTTCCTGGGCAGCCCCAACCCCACGGCACAAGACGTGGCCCGGCATATCGCCTACGTGGCCGACCTGGTGGGGGTGGCGCATGTGGGCGTTGGCTTGGACAACGGTTTTGCCGAGCCGGCCCTCAACGATGCGCCACCTGGCCACTTTGACCGCGGCTACTGGTGGCCGGTCAGTGCCGGTTATGCCAACGCCATTGCAGGCATCCGTTACGCCCCAGTCGACACCTGGCAGCACCTGGAGGCCGCATTGTTGGCCACCGGCATGGCGGCCGACGAGGTGGCCCAGGTGCTGGGCGGCAACATGCTGCGGGTCGCGCAGCAGGTCTGGTCAGTTTGATTTGCTATACTATTAATAGCTATAAAAGTCCATTTGACGTGGGCTAAGGCCTGATTTACTTGTTGGCATTGAGCCGTTTGACGCCGGCCACAAAACGCGCCAGGGTGTCAGAGAGCACACCCTGTGGAATCGTGACGTCAATCAATTGGAACCGGCCGCGGGTGGCCACGGCCTGATCCAGCGCGGCCTTCAGCTCGGCGCGGGTGGTCACACGCACACCGTCGCCGCCCAGCCCGGCGGCCATGTCGGCAAACCCCCAGTGGCCCAGGTCGTTGAACGACGATTCGGGCTGGAAGGTGCGCAGCATCTCCCAGCTGGCGTTGTTGAACACCAGCACGATCGGGTCCCAGCCGTAGCGGCGGCAGTTGCCCAGCTCCCAGCCGGTCATCTGGAAGGCGCCGTCGCCCACCAGGATCAATGCGCGTTCGCCGGTGGCGGCCTGCAGCCCCAGGCCGGCCGGCACACCGTAACCCATGGTGGCGTAGTAGCCCGGCGCCACCAGCGCGGTGTGGGCGATTTCCATGGCGGTGAATAGGCAGTCGCCCATGTCGGAGGCAATCGGCATCTTGCCGTGTTCGGCCATCAGGTCATTCACGGCCGTGGCGATGTCGGTGGGGGTGATGCTGGCGGCATCTGCCTTCAGGCCGCGCGGGAACACCTGTGGCGTGATCTCAAAAGCCTTGTCGACCTGACCCACCCGTGCCAGCATACACGCCACCAGCTCGGTCAACGGCAAGTCGGCATAGGTGTGGTAGCCGATGTTGACCCGGCCATTGAGCGCCTGGATGGTCTTGCGCATGTCGATCTTGGTCTGTGACACGGCGAAGTTGGTGTCGCAAATGATCTCGCCGAGCAGGAACAGGCTGTCGGAGTTCTCCACCAGCTCGGTCACTTCAGGGAAACCGGCCACCCCCATGTAGGTGCCCACCAGCGGCGCGTCCTGGTCGGCCAGCAGGCCGCGGCCCATGAAGCTGGTCACCACCGGCAGCCCCAGGCGACGTGACAGCGTCGCCACCTTGTCCTCCAGCCCGTAGCGGCGCACTTCCACGCCGGCCATCAACACCGGTGACCTGGCCTGGGCCAGGCGCTCCAGGATTTCGTCCACACAGGCGTTCAATGCATCCTGATCAACGGCGGGGGGCGCCAGGGGGATCACCTCGGCACAGGGGACGGCCACCATGTCACGCGGGATTTCGATGTACACCGGTTCGGAATGGCGCAGGCAGTTGGCCAGCACCCGGGCGATGTCGGCGGGTGCGCGCGCAGCGTCGTCCAGCCGCACCTGGTCGCAGGTGATTTCCTTGAAGATCTGAAACTGCGAATCAAGGGTTTTGGCCTGATGGTGCAGCAGCAGCCCCGAGCGGGATTCCCCTTTGCCCGGACCGCCCGACAACACCACCAGTGGCGACTTTTCGGCAAAGGCAGCAGCTACCGAGTTGATCATGTTCAAGGCACCGGCGCCATAGGTGACGGCCGCCACGCCCAGACTGGCGTTGATGCGCGCCGAGGCGTCGGCGGCAAACCCGACACCGGGTTCGTGTGACAGGGTGTAGAGCGGCAGGATCTTTGATTCTTCGATGATGCGGAAGTAGGGCAGGGCAAAGTCGCCCGGAATGCCAAAAATCTGCCGGGCACCGTGCTTTTTGAGCGCGTGCAGCAGCTGTTCGGTGAGATTCATGTGGAATGTCTCCAAAAAAAAACGAGGTGGCCGGATTATCACGTTCGGGCGGTCCGGCCCGGGGGGCGGCTGATGCAGGGGATGACTGGACGCAGTTAACATCGTCGGGTTTATTTTTTCAGGAGTTTCCACTATGAACATCACAACCGTCGGCATCATCGGCGCAGGCACCATGGGTAACGGCATCGCACAGGCATGCGCGGTCTCGGGCATCAACGTCGTGATGGTTGACATTTCCGACCAGGCCGTGGCCAAGGGCATCGCCACGGTGTCCGGCAGCCTGGACCGTCTGCTGAAAAAGGAAAAGATCACTGCGGCCGACAAGGATGCGGCGTTGGCGCGCATCAAGGGCAGCACCAGCTACGACGACCTCAAGGGCGCCCAACTGGTGATTGAAGCCGCCACCGAAAACCAGGACCTGAAGGTCAAGATCCTCAAGCAGATTGATGCGCTGGTGGCGCCCGAGGTGATCATCGCGTCCAACACCTCATCCATTTCCATCACCAAACTGGCCGCGGTGACCAGCCGCGCTGACCGCTTCATCGGTATGCACTTTTTCAACCCGGTGCCGATGATGGCGCTGGTGGAAATCATCCGTGGCCTGCAGACCAGCGATGCCACCCACGCTGCGGTGCACGCTTTGGCCACCCAGCTGGGCAAGACACCCATCACGGTCAAGAACGCCCCCGGTTTTGTGGTCAATCGCATTCTGGTGCCGATGATCAACGAGGCCTTTTTTGTGCTGGCCGAAGGGCTGGCCACACCCGAGGACATTGACGCCGGCATGAAGCTGGGCTGCAACCAGCCGATTGGCCCGCTGGCGCTGGCCGACATGGTGGGCCTGGATGTGTGCCTGGCGGTGATGGAGGTTTACCTCAGCGAGTTTGGTGACAGCAAATACCGCCCGTGCCCGCTGCTCAAGGAAATGGTCGCCGCTGGCCGCCTGGGCCGCAAAACCGGGCAAGGTGTTTACAGCTACTGAAAACCTTTGCTCTGTTGCCGCATCCGGGTCGCTGTGATTCAGATGCGGCGACAATCGCCCTCTTTTTTTGATTGACCGCCGGGCCAGGCCCCGGCTTATTTCTGAATGTCTGATATTTCCACGATTTCCGTGCGTCCGGCGACCCAGCGTGACGCCAAAGCCATTGCCCAAGTTCAGGCCAGTGCCAGCCAGGCCGCCTTCAAGGCCCAGTTTCCCGGTGAAGCCATGCCGGTGTTTGAGAGTTTGCAAAAAAGCCAGGCCTTCTGGCGCGAAGCCATTGAATACAGCGAACCCCAGGTGCAGGTGGCGGTAGATGGTGATACGGTGGTCGGTTTTGTTGGTTATGACCGTTCCCGTGACCCCAAGACACCACCAACCATGGGTGAAATCTGGGCCTTGTACGCCAGCCCGAGCCATTGGGGCCAGGGGGTGGGTCTGGCCTTGTGGGACGCTGGCCGTGAGGGGCTGATCGACGAAGGGTGTACCAAGGTCACGGCGTGGGTGCCACTGGGCTACGAGCGCGCCCTGCATTTTTTTGACATGGCCGGGTTCAAGCGCGAGATGACCACCATCAAGACCGTGACACTGGGCAGTGTGAGAATTGAAGAGATCCGCTTCAAGCGCGACCTGAACTAAGCCACCGATTTCCCACCCCACCTGACAGAGGAAACCCCCATGGCCACCAGTCTGCTGGTTTTGCTGGACGACATTGCCACTGTGCTCGATGACGTGGCCGTCATGGCCAAGGTGGCTGCCAAGAAGACGGCGGGTGTGCTTGGTGATGATCTGGCCCTGAATGCCCAGCAAGTCACCGGGGTGCATGCCGAGCGCGAACTGCCGGTGGTCTGGGCGGTGTGCAAGGGCTCGCTGGTCAACAAAGCCATCCTGGTGCCGCTGGCCTTGTTGCTGAGCGCTTTGGCACCCTGGGCGGTGACACCGTTGTTGATGGCTGGCGGCCTGTTCCTGTGTTTTGAAGGCTTTGAAAAAGTGGCGCACAGGCTGTTGCACAGCCGGGCGCAAGACCAGGCGCATCACGCGGCGCTGGTGCAGTCGCTGGCCGACGCCTCGGTGGACCTGGTGGCGCTGGAGCGCGACAAGATCAGGGGCGCGATCCGTACCGACTTCATCCTGTCCACCGAAATCATCGTGATTGCGCTGGGCATTGTGCAGGGCAGTCCGTTGACCGTGCAGATTGGTGTGCTGTCGGGGATTGCCGTGGCGATGACCGTGGGTGTTTACGGCGTGGTGGCGTTGATCGTCAAGCTCGACGATATCGGGCTGCACCTGAGCCAGCAGGCCACGGCCTTGCCGCGCCGCGCCGGTGACCTGATTCTCCGGGCCGCACCCTGGTTGATGAAGACGTTGACCGTGGTCGGCACCCTGGCCATGTTTTTGGTGGGCGGCGGCATTCTGGCGCA
>NZ_JAQTWM010000108.1 GCF_028689305.1 Rhodoferax sp.
ATGCGGTGGATGTTGCGCAGGCATTCCTGCAACTCAAAATCGGGGTGGTTTTGCAGGCGGCGGGTAAAGGTGGCGATGATCTCGGCGCGGCTCAAGCCGGTGCCACGCGGGCCGCGCACCGCCAGGATGAAGGGCCAGCCGAACTTGGCGTTGTAGTCGTGGTTGAGCTGCTGGAGTTGGGCGAATTCCTCGGCGCTGCAGTGGGTCAGGCCAGCGGTATTTTGCTCATTGCTGGACTCGGCGGTAAGACTCTGGCTGACCATGGCTTTGCCGGCCAGCTCGGGGTGGGCTTTGATCAGCGCGATCTGGGCCTCGCGCCCGGCGTTTTTCAGAACCTCGGTCAGCACGTATTTGAGCTGGGCCAGGGACTGGAACGGGCGCTGTTTCAGGGCTTCTTGGGCAATCCAGGGCGAGTGTTCGTAGAGGCCGTTGAGCAGGCTCAATGCCTCGTCTGCGCTGGCGGCGTTGAGTTGGGGCAGAGTGATGGGCATGGCTCAGTTGCTGTGGTGGGGACTCGGCATTGGCGCATACGGATGCACAGTCTTCCAGTGCCGCGCAATATCAATGCGCCGACACACCCATACATCCGGCTTGCCCCCAATGTGATCCAGAAACCGCTGCAGCGCGGTGATGCGCCCAGGCCGCCCGAGCAAGCGGCAGTGCATGCCGACACTCATCATCTTGGGTGTGTTCAGCCCAGCCGGGTCGCCCTCGGCGTAGAGCGCATCAAACGTGTCTTTCAGGTACTGGAAAAACGGGTCAGCATGGGAGTAGCCCTGGGGCAGGGCAAAACGCATGTCGTTGCAGTCCAGCGTGTAGGGCACGATGAGCTGCGGCACCACGGTGCCGTCGGTTTTTTTCACTTCCATCCAGAACGGCAGGTCGTCGCCGTAGTAGTCGCTGTCGTAGGCAAAGCCGCCAAAGTCGACCACCAGGCGGCGGGTGTTGGGGCTGTCACGGCCGGTGTACCAGCCCAGGGGGCGCTCGCCCATCAGGCGGGTCAGGATTTCCATGCCACGCGCCATGTGCTCGCGCTCCACTGACTCGGGCAGGGTCTGGTAGTGAATCCAGCGCCAGCCGTGGCAGGCGATCTCGTGCCCCAATTGCTGGCAGGCCTGCACCAGTTCGGGGTGGCGCTCCAGCGCCATGCTGACGCCAAACACCGTGAGCGGCAGGCCACGCTGCTCGAACTCGCGCAGGATGCGCCACACCCCCGCGCGGCTGCCGTATTCGTAAATGCCTTCCATGCTGATGTGGCGGTCCGGGTAGCTGGCCGGGTTGAACATCTCAGACAAAAACTGCTCGGAACCGGCATCACCATGCAGCACGCAGTTTTCGCCGCCTTCTTCATAGTTCAGTACAAATTGCACCGCCACGCGGGCCTGATTCGGCCACTGGGCGTGCGGTGGCTGGCGGCCGTAACCCGTGAGGTCACGCGGGTAGGGCAGGGTGCTGTTGTAGTGGTTCATGGCGGGGTGAGTGGTGCAGGGGTGGTTGCAGGTGCAGCAAAATCAAGGCCAGCCTGCACATGCTGCAGGTGTTCGTCCATCAGGCGCACGGCCAGCGCCTCGTCCTGGGCGGCCAGCGCCTGGACGATGTGGGCGTGTTCGTCGCTGGAATGTTCGGCGGCATCTGCGCTCTGGTACATCAGGGTGATCAGCGAGCAGCGCGAAATCAGTTCGCCCAGCAAGTCGGCCAGCACCTGGTTGCCCATCAGCTCGGCCATGCGCACATGAAAGGTGCGCAGCAAGCGGGTGCGTTCGGCCCGTGCCTGGGCATCGTCACGGCGCAGCGCGGCTTTTTCGGCCCGCACATGAGCTTGCAAGGCCTTGATGTGGGCCGGTTTGACCTGGCGCACAAAGGCGCGTGTCATCTCGGCTTCCAGCATGCGACGCACGGCAAACACCTGGCGCGCTTCGTCAGCGCAGGGGCTGGCCACAAACGCGCCACGGGCCTTTTCCAGGCGGATCAGCCGGTGCTGTGAGAGCTGGAACAGGGCCTGGCGCACCAGGGTGCGCGACACGCCAAACTGGTTGGCCAGGGTCTGCTCGGCCAGCTTGGCGCCGGGCAGCAGCTGGTGCGACACGATGGCCTGCGTCAGCGCGTTGACGATCAAGGCGGTGGCGGAGCTGGTTTCGGACGGGGCGCTGGATATCGGGTGGACCATGTCGGCATGATAGCTGCTTCACCAAAAAGTGTATACACTTTGTGCAAAGCGAGGACATCACCATGGGACTGAGTACACACGTGTTGGACACCATGCACGGCACCCCGGCTGCGGGTATGCAGGTGGCGCTGTATGCCACTGACGGCGCCCAGCCGCGCTGCCTGAAGCAGCTGGTGCTCAATCAGGACGGGCGCAACCCGGACGGGCTGCTACTGGATCACACCGAGTTGCAGCGCGGCACCTATCGGCTGGTGTTTGACGTGGCGGCGTATTTCAAGGCGCGCGGTGTGGTGTTGCCTGAGCCCAATTTTCTGGATCAGGTCAGTCTGGATTTTGGGGTGGCTGAGCCGCAGCAGCACTACCACGTGCCGCTGCTGGTGAGCCCCTGGAGTTATTCAACCTACCGGGGCTCGTGAGATGTCATTCCGCTCCCAAATCATCTGTGTCGTTGTTGCTGCGCCTGGTCGTGCGTCAGCACTGCCTGCGGCTTCGCGCCTAGACACAAATGATTTGGAAGCGGAATTAGAGTTGCCCCTCGGTCAAGGTGTCGAGCTGGAAGGTGCCGCTGCGGTGCCACAGCCAGGTGTCGGTGTAGGTGACCCGGCCCATGCGCACCGGCGCCGGGTAGGGGGCGGCGGCGCGCACAGTGCGTTCGATGTCGGCCATCACCTCGGGCGCGTGTTTGGGCGCCCGCATCCAGCTGGTGCCGATGACGCGGCCCTTGCTGTCTACCTCCACCTGCAGCACCCCGATGGCGTACAGCAGCGGCGGCATCTTGCCCTGGTAGATGCGGTCAGCGTTTTTGCCGTACAGGTGTCTGGCGGCGTCACGCCGGTAATCACGCGGCGTGCGCGCCTGGGACACCAGGGTCGGCACCGCCTCGGGCGGCGGAATCACCACCACCGGTGCGGGTGGTTGAGGCGCGGGTTTGGGCGCGGGCGGCGGCAATGGGGTCGAGCTGCAGCCCGCCAGCAAGGCAGCGATGGCGGCCGCCAGGCTCAGGCCCAGGGTGATCAGGCGTTCGCGTGGGTGAAACAGGTGGTTCATGGTGTTTCTCTGACAACAGGACAGGACGGTTGGGGCGGCGGCCAGAAACCCGGCACGGCGCAAGCCCGTACTGTGCCGCAAAAACCGGGGCTTGTGATGGTTTGGCCGCGCCAATTGGGTAAGGGTTTGTGAGAGTGTTCACAGAATTGTTCTCACTGCTGGCGACGCAGGAGGCGGTGCTGGTCACGGTGCGGGCCCATCGGGGCTCGGTGCCGCGTGAGGCGGGGGCCTGGATGGCGGTGTTTGCCGACCGCTTGCTGGGCACTGTCGGGGGCGGCCATCTGGAGTGGCAGGCGGTGCAGCAGGCCCGTGCCGATTTGGCCGCTGGCGTCGTCGGTTGTGCGCAGCGGCGCTACCCGCTGGGGCCGGCGCTGGGGCAGTGTTGTGGCGGCGAAGTCGAGCTGGGGTTTGAGCGCATCGGCGCCCAGGATGTGTCCGCGCTTCAGCAACGGTTTGACCGCCAGAGGGCCGCCTGGCCACCGGTGGCGCTGTTTGGTGGCGGCCATGTCGGCTGGGCGCTGGTGCGGCTGCTGGCTGAGCTGCCGCTGCGCCTGACGTGGATTGACAGCCGTGACGGGATTTTCCCGCCTGAGGTGCCCACCCAGGTGGTCTGCGAGTTTTCCCAGCCGGTGCAGGCGGCGGTGGCGGCGCTGGCGCCTGGCAGCCATGTGCTGGTGATGAGTTTCAGCCACGCCGAGGACTTTGAGGTGGTGCAGGCCTGCCTGGCGCGCCAGCGCCAGCGGGCGGACTTGCCGTTCATCGGCCTGCTGGGCAGCCGGACCAAATGGGCCACGTTTGCCCACCGCCTGCAAGACCGCGGCTTCAGCCCTGCCGAGCTGGCGCAGGTGACCTGCCCCGTGGGGGCGCCCGGCATTGGCGGCAAGCAGCCCGAAGTGATTGCCGTGGCGGTGGCGGCACAACTTTTGCAAGTCATGGACCGGGCGCTGGCCTGTGACGGCGTCAACAAGGACGGATGATGGAAAGTTATTACCTGGACTGGGCTAACCTGCTGCTGCGTTGGGCGCACGTGATCACGGCCATTGCCTGGATCGGTTCGTCGTTTTATTTTGTCTTTCTCGACAGCAGCCTGACCCCGCCCGAAGACGACGACCTGAAAAAGCAGGGTGTCAGCGGCGAGTTGTGGGCGGTGCATGGCGGTGGCTTCTACCACCCGGTGAAGTTTGCCGTGCGGCCACCGCAGCTGCCCAAACACCTGCACTGGTTTTACTGGGAGAGTTACAGCACCTGGTTGACCGGCTTTTCACTGTTCACTGTGTCTTATCTGTGGAGCGCGGGTACCTACCTGATCGACAAGTCCAAGCTGGACTGGGCGCCCTGGCAGGCGATCACGGTGGCGCTGGCGTTCCTGGTCGTGTTCTGGCTGCTGTATGACCTGATTTGCCGGGTGTTTGGCCAGCGCAAGCATGGTGATGCCATCGTGGGTGCACTGGTGCTGCTGCTGGTGTGCGTGGCAAGCTGGCTGGCCTGCCACTGGTTTGCCGGGCGCGCCGCCTTTTTGCTGATGGGCGCGATGCTGGCCACCAGCATGAGCGCCAATGTGGCGCACTGGATCATTCCGGGCCAGCGCAAGGTGGTGGCAGCGATCAAGGCGGGGGATCCGGTGGACCCGATCCACGGCATCCGTGGCAAGCAGCGCAGTGTGCACAACACCTATTTCACGCTGCCGGTGCTGTTTGCCATGCTCAGCGGGCACTACAGCTTCACCTACACCCACCCGCAGAACTGGCTGGTGCTGATCGCCATGATGCTGGCCGGGGCGGCGATCCGCCAGTTTTTTGTCCTGCGCCACGGCTACAAGCTCGGGCGCAACCGCCACCCTTGGCCTTACGCGCTGCTGGGGGGCGTGCTGATTGCCGCGCTGGTGGTCTGGCTGGCACCCCGGTCGGCACCAGTGGTCACTGAGAATGCTACTAATTCAGTAGCTATTGAGGCAGGAAATACGCAGGCTGGAGGCCAAATTTCTTATGCGATTTTGCAGCCCATCCTGGCCCAGCGTTGTTATTTGTGCCACGGCGCCCAGGTGCAGATGAAAAACGTGCGGCTGGATTCGCCTGCTGGTGTCAAACAACACGCCCAGGGCATTTACCAACAGGCGGTGGTGACCAAAATCATGCCGATGACCAACACCACCGGCATTTCGGAGGCCGAGCGCCAGGTGATCAAGCAGTGGTTTGAGACCGGGGCGCGGGTCGATTGAGCCCCGCGCGGCACCGGGCGGGGCTGGCTGGTTTTGTCCGCTTCAGTCCACCCGGGCGCCGGAGGCCTTGACCATGCTTTCGTATTTGGTGCGTTCATTGGCCATCAAGGTACCAAAGGCTTGCGGCGTGGTGGGCACCGGCTCGGCCAGCAGGGTGGCAAAACGGGTCTTGGTCTCGGGCGCGTTGAGTGCCGCGACAAAGGCTTGGTTGAGCTTGGTGATCACGTCTTTTGGCGTGGCTGCCGGTGCCACCAGGCCCCACCAGGTGTCCACGGAAAACCCTTTGAGGGTGTCGGCCACTGGCGGTACGCCGGGCAGGGCATCAACACCCTTCAGGGTGGTGACGGCAAGCGCCTTGAGTTTGCCGGACTTGATGTTGGGCGCGGCGGTGGCCAGGTTGTCAAAATTGAAATCCACCTGGCCGCTCAGCAGCGCCAGCTGCGCCGGGTTGCCACCGTTGTAGGGGATGTGCACCACAAAAATGCCGGCTTCCTTCTTGAACAGCTCGCCAGCCAGATGACCCGCGCTGCCGTTGCCGCCGCTGCCATAGTTGAGTTTGCCCGGGTTGGCCTTGGCGTAGGCGATCAAGTCGCTCACGCTGTTGATCTTCAGGCGGCTGGCGGCGTCGGCGTTCATCACCAGCACGTTGGGCACCCGCACCATCTGGGTGATGGCGGCAAAGTCGGTGGCGGCGTTGAACGGCATCTTGGCGTACAGCCAGGGGTTGACAGCATGGGTGGCGGTGGCGGCAATGCCGATGGTCAGGCCATCCGGCGCGGCCTTGGCCACCAGGTCGGCACCGATGTTGCCCCCTGCGCCGGGTTTGTTTTCAACAATCACGGTGCCCAGGCTGGTCTTGACGGCATCGGCCAGCACCCGGGCGGTCACGTCCAGCGGGCCACCGGCGGCATAGGGCACGATCAGGCGGATCGGTTTGTTCTGGGCCTGGGCGGTTGGCGCCAGCAGGGCGGTGCCGAGGGTCAACGCGGCGAGCAGCAGAGGTTTGAAAGGCATGGAATGTCCTTGGGAGTCAGGGGTTGAGGGTGGTCGCCTTGTCGGCTTCCGAGATGAAGGCGTCGGCAAAAAACTCGTCGGCGGGCAGCCCCGCCTGCAGATAGTCGCGCTGGGCCGATTCCACCACAATCGGCGCACCACAGGCATAGACCTGGTGGCGCGACAGATCGGGCACATCCTGCAGCACGGCCTGGTGCACAAAGCCAGTGCGGCCAGTCCAGCCGTCCTCGGGCGTGGCGTCTGACACCACCGGCACGTAACGCAGGGACGGCATGTGCGCCATCTGGGCCAGCACCCAGTCGTTCATGTACAGGTCAGTCGGTTGCCGGCCACCCCAGTACAACGTGGCGGGGCGGGTGATGCCGGCAAACTGCAGGTGTTCGATCAGCGCCTTGATTGGCGCAAAGCCGGTGCCCGAGGCCAGCAGGATGATCGGCTTGTCGCTGTCTTCACGCAGGTAGAAGCTGCCGTAAGGCCCTTCGATGCGCAGGATGTCGCGCTCTTTCATGCTGTCAAACACCAGGTCAGTGAACCGGCCACCCGGCATGTGCCGGATGTGCAGCTCCAGCAGTCCCCCGGCGGCCAGCGTGTGCGGGGCATTGGCCATGGAGTAACTGCGCCGCAGGCCACCGGCCAGCAGGAATTCGACGTATTGGCCGGCGTGGTACTGGAACACCTCACCGGCGGGCATTTGCAGCATCAGGCGCATGACGTCAGGCGACAGCCGCTCCATCTGGCTGACGCGGGTGGGTAATTTGCGGATCGGGTACGCCCCTTCGGCGGTGACCTGGCGCGATTCCAGCACCACGTCGCTGTTGGCGGTGGCGCAGCAGGTCAGCACCAACCCCTGGGCCTCTTCGGCCTCACTGAGGGCTTTGTTTTGATGGGGGCCGTGGGTCACACTGCCGCTGAGTTTTTTGCATTTGCAGGAGCCGCAGGCGCCATCCTTGCAGCCGTAGGGCAGGGTGATGCCCTGGCGGATGCCGGCGGCCAGGATGGTTTCACCCGCAGCAACGTCAAAAGTACGCTGGCTGGGCTCGACGGAGACCTGAAACGTCGACGCGGGGCTGGAACGGTGGGGCATGTTGTCGTTATCCTTGGCACGTGAAGCAAAACTGAAAGGACTTAATTTTGCCTGCATTACAAAGTGCCCATCCGCTGTTGTACGCCACCCGGCCTGGTGCCTTGCCGGCGCGCTTTCGGCGCGAGCGGGTGTTGCTGGTCGGCTGTGGGGATGTTGGGCTGCGTGTGGCGGCACGGCTGCAGGGGCGGGTGCGACTGCTGGCGCTGAGTTCCAGCCCGGCGCGCGTGACCGAACTGCGCGCCCGTGGCATCACCCCCTTGCAAGGGAACCTGGATGCGCCGGTTTCGCTGCGGCGGCTTGGCGGGCTGGCCACCCGTGTGGTGCACCTGGCACCCCCACCGGACACCGGGCGGCAGGACCCGCGCACGCAAGCCCTGTTGCGTTGCTTGCGCCGCCGCAGCCCGCCGCAGTCGCTGGTGTACGGCTCCACCAGCGGGGTGTATGGTGATTGCCAGGGGGAAATTGCTACTGAAACAAGAGCTTTAAACCCAGGAACAACGCGGGCTCAGAGGCGAATGGATGCAGAAGACCGGGTGCGCCACTTCAGCCGTGCCAGCGGCGTGCCCAGTATGGTGCTGCGGATTCCCGGGATCTATGCCCCTGATCGTGCGGGCGGCACCCCGCGTGAACGCCTGCTCAAAGGCACACCGGTGTTGCAGGCGGCGGACGATGTCTACACCAACCATATCCATGCCGACGATCTGGCCCGAGCCTGTCTGGCCGCGTTGTGGCGTGGCCGGCCGCGGCGTGTCTACAACGTCAACGACGACAGTGGCCTGAAGATGGGGGACTATTTTGACCTGGCCGCCGATCTGTATGGTTTGCCCCGGCCGCCGCGGCTGCCGCGCAGCACCGCCACCGAGCAACTGCCTTTGCTGCTACTGAGTTTCATGAGTGAGTCGCGCCGCATGGACAACACCCGGCTGAAACAGGAGCTGGGTGTGCGCCTGCGCTACCCGACTGTGGCTGATGGTCTGACTGGCCAGCCGTTGGCCGGGGTCAGGGCGGGGTGTTGACGGCCACGGATGTGGCCAGGATGTCGGTGAAGGCCAGCTTGGCTGTTTGCCCCAGGCCATGGCAGTTGGCCGACACGGTGGCCGTGGTCTGCACGCAGGGGGTGTCCCGGTTCAGCGACCAGTAGTGCAGGCCGCCCAGGCCCTGGCTGCGGGCAAAGCTGGCCAGCTGGCGCGCATCCTCCAGCGTGAACACATTGCTGGTGACGTCGTTGATGCCAAGCATCGGGGTGACTTCAATGCGTGACAGGGGCAGCCGGTATTTGCGGTGCAGATTGTTCACCGCCCTGACGGCCGAGGCGGCCATGTCGCAGCGGTCAGCGCGCACCACACAGGCGCCACTGCTGGCCTGGCCGTAATTCATGACCATCAGGTTGACGTAGTGATTCTGCAAACCCTCGGCTTCAATGGCTTGCATGACCCACTGGCCGGTCTGGTTCAGGCTGTTGCCGCCGTTGGCGGCCGTAGCGGCCAGGGTGAAACTGAAGCGCAACTCGGGGTGCTGGCGCATGGCGATCCCCACCTGATGCACCAGTTGGCGGATCAGCTCCGGTGTTTGCTTGGCCTCGATGTTGAAATCAAAGCCCAGCAGGTGGCTGGACTGGTAACGGTTGATGAACGCCGCCATGCCGGCTTCGCTGCTGCAGGTGAAGATGGCATCGGAGCCGCCGGTGGAGATCATGTAATTCACGTCGGCCTGTTGCAGCGCCGGCAGGTTGGCCTGGGCCAGCTTGTTGGCATCCAGTCCGCCCCAGTGTTCCTTGCCGCATTCACCGCTGGCAAACGCCAGCGTCAGCGTGCGCAGGGTATTGAGCGGTGGCGTGGTTGGCCACTGGATGATGGCCTTGGTGTTGGCGGAAAAAAAAGTGTTGGCCAGCGGCATCTGGCCTTCCACCGCCAGGTTGAGGTCCAGGTAAGGGCTGAAATGAAATGGCGCCTTGGGCTTGGGAAAGAAGGGGGTTTTCTGGGACACGACCAGATAAACCAGCAGACCCACCAGAACCAGGGTGATGCCGGTCACGATGCGCCAGTGCATTTTGAGGCGCCAGAATATCGAATGCATCATGAAACGCCAGCCCTGAGTCACGCAGTTCTGTCAATTGCTCCAGAAGGCGTCATTTTCAGACGAGGGGTTGGTCTGGGCGGGGGGAGTTCAAGCCATCTGAGTTGCTGGTGCCCGGGGCCGGAATCGAACCGGCACGCCTTGCGGCGGGGGATTTTGAGTCCCCTGCGTCTACCAATTTCACCACCCGGGCAACGCTTGAAGCCCTGAATTATGGCACAGTGTGG
>NZ_JAQTWM010000109.1 GCF_028689305.1 Rhodoferax sp.
TATGTCAGCTTTGTCGCATCACAGACACCACCCCCTGACACAGCCCGACAAGCCAGCCCGGCCGCTTGTGCCACATCCGACAAAACCAGCCCCCGGCAGCCATTTTTGACGTGGCACGGATTTAGCTACTAAGCCTGTGTACGGCCATGGTCGGTCGTGAAAAGGGTTTTCATGCAGTCAAGTGCAAACACCGGTTCAACCCCTGCAAAGACGTATGTCAGCATCGGGCAGATCAAATCACTGGGAGCCAAGCTCGACCTGCCCGCAGCAGGTGGGGGCTGTGGCACGCAAGGCGGCGAGGGCAAGGCCAGTTGTGGCTCGTCCGACGGCCCTGAAGACATGCCCAAAGCCATTTGGGACAAGGTCAAAGACCACCCCTGTTATTCCGAAGAAGCGCACCACCACTTTGCCCGCATGCACGTGGCCGTGGCTCCGGCCTGCAACATCCAGTGCAACTACTGCAACCGCAAATACGACTGCTCCAACGAGTCGCGCCCCGGCGTCGTGTCGCAAAAACTCACGCCTGAGCAAGCCGTGAAAAAAGTGGTGGCGGTCGCCAGTGAAATTCCGCAAATGACGGTGCTGGGCATTGCCGGCCCGGGCGATGCGCTGGCCAATCCGCAAAAAACCTTCGACACCTTCCGCATGCTGCAAGAGCAGGCGCCCGATCTGAAGCTGTGTATCTCCACCAATGGCCTGGCGCTGCCTGACCTGGTTGATGAAATCTGCAAATACAACGTCGACCACGTCACCATCACCATCAACATGGTGGACCCGGCGGTGGGCGAAAAGATTTACCCCTGGATTTTCTGGAACCACAAGCGCATCAAGGGTTATGAGGCTGCCAAGATCCTGCATGAGCGCCAGATGCTGGGCCTGGAAATGCTCACCGCGCGCGGAGTGCTGACCAAGATCAACTCGGTGCTGATCCCCGGTATCAATGACGAACACTTGATCGAGGTGAACCGCGAAGTGAAAAAGCGCGGCGCCTTCCTGCACAACATCATGCCGCTGATCTCCGAGCCCGAGCACGGCACCGTGTTTGGCCTGACCGGCCAGCGTGGCCCGACCGCCTCCGAGCTGAAAGCGGTGCAAGACGCTTGTATGGGTGGAGCCAACCTGATGCGCCATTGCCGCCAATGCCGCGCCGACGCGGTCGGCCTGCTCGGTGAAGACCGCAGCGAAGAGTTCACCCTGGACAAGCTGGAGCAAATGGACGTGGTCTATGACTTGGACAAACGCCGCAGCTACCAGGAAAAGGTTGAAATCGAGCGCAACGCCCAGCAAGTCGCCAAGCAAGAAGCCCTGGCCGCTGCCAGCGCCGTGCCAAGCGACGATGACCTGACCGTGCTGGTGGCAGTGGCCACCAAGGGCGGCGGCAAGGTCAACGAGCACTTTGGTCACGTCACCGAGTTCCAAGTGTTTGAAGTGTCTGCCACCAAGGCCCTGTTTGTCGGCCACCGCCGGGTAGACCAGTATTGCCAGGGTGGCGCGGGGGATGATGAGCAACTGCCCTCGGTGGTGCGTGCCATCAACGACTGCCACGCCGTGCTGGTGGCCAAGATTGGCGCCTGCCCGAAAGACGAACTCACCGCTGCCGGGGTCGAGCCGGTGGATGCCTATGTGGGCGAGTTCATTGAAAAAGCTGCCCTGAGCTGGTTCAACGACTACCGCGCTCGCATCGCCAGCGGTGCCGTGGTGCACCAGCACCGGGGTGATGCCCAGATTCGCCAGGGCGCCTACACCCACGCGGCAGACGGCGTGGCACTGGCGGCCTGAGTTTTCCATTCAACCCATCAACCCATTCATCTCACAGGAGCGTCATCATGACCCACAAAATCAACACCGAAACCTGCACAGGCTGTGACGCCTGCACCCCCGAATGCCCCAACGCTGCCATCAGCGTCAAAAAGGGTCTCTACATCATCAGCGCCAGCTTGTGCAATGACTGCGAAAGCCACTTTGACGACCCGCAGTGTGTCTCGGTTTGCCCGGTAGACGACTGCATAACCGAAGTCTGACCTCCTCAATCACTTCACTCTGTCACACATCATGTTGCCAAACGTCACCATCACGCCCGCTGCGGCCAAATTCATCAACCGCATCGTGCGCTTTTCCGGCATGCCCGCTGGTGCAGGGCTGCGCCTGGCCGTGACTCCGGGCGGCTGCTCGGGTTACTCGTCCGAATTCAGCCCCGAGGCCGCACCAGCCGCTGGCGAGCAACTGTTGGAAGTGGGCGGTGTGCGCCTGTTTCTCGGGGCCGAGAGCCGCCTTATGCTCGATGGCCTCACCATTGATTTTGTCGAGACCGCCACCCAGTCGGGCTTGAGCTTCATTGACCCCAACCAGCAAGCCTGCGCCTGCAGCAGCGCCGATGCCGCGCCCAAAGTGGGTGTCACCAAAATTGATGTTAGCTCCATCGGACGTGGCCGCCCGGCCCCGGTGGTGGCGCACTGAAACGGCATTGTCATCATGAGCGCGATGGGCCTGCACTTTGACGATGACCTGGCGGCCTTTGCCGACGGGGTCATCGGCGGGGGCTTGAGCCCGCAGGTCAACGCGCTCATCACCCAGGCCGGTCTGCTGCGCCATTTGCCGCAACAAGCCCTGCCCTTGCTGGAGCAGGCGCGCGCCGCTGCACCCCAGCATCCGGCCCCGTTGATTGCGCTCTACCGTTTCTATTTTTACAGCCACCAACTGGCCCAGGCGCGGGCCATGGGCGAAGACGCCCTGGCCATTGCCCGCACCGCACTGGGCCCCGATTTTGGCGACATGCCCCCGGGTGACGAAGCCACACGTGGTGACGCGGCGGTGCGCTTTTACCTGTTTACCCTCAAAGGCCTGGCCTACCTGAACATGCGCTTGGACGACATGGCCGAGGCCCATTTGATGCTCAGCGAGCTGCGCCGTCTTGACCCGCAGGATCATGTCGGCGCCGCCCTGCTGCTGCACGTGCTCACGCGTCATGAAAAAGGCGACCCATCAGAGTCCAACACGGCTTACCCGGTACGCGGCTGGGGCGTATCGTGAACACCGTCACGGTGCGTGCACCGCAGGACGACATTGCGCCACAGCACTGGCAAGGCGGCCCGATCCGCTGCGGCGACTGTGTCTACGCAGGCCTGCTGTCGCTGGGTGAAGGCCAGGGCTGCGAGCCGGGCCACGCCTGCATGCAGGACGCTTACGCACGCCGGATCGACCGTTTCTTTCGCTGGCACCCCCAGCTCAGTGACGACCAGTTGGGCCACCCCTACTTTGAGGTGCGTGCCATTGCCGCGCGCCGGGCCAGCGTGTTCCGCCTGACCGCACTGATCAACGACCCGGATGAAACCGTGCGCCTGCAAGTGGCCTTGCGCTTGCCGCAAACCCTGCTGGCCAAACTGGTGAACGACCCGCACCGCGAGGTGCGCATCCGCGTCGCCCAGCGCCTGACCCCGCCCGAGCTGGCCGCCTTGCGCCACGACCCGGACTACGGCGTGCGCGAACTGGTGGCCCAACGCCTGCCGTTGGCTATTTTGCCGACCCTGGCCCATGACCCGGATCGCGCCGTGCGCATGCGGGTGGCGCAACGCCTGGACATGCCTGCGTTGTTGGGTATGGCGGGTGATGCCGATGCCGAGGTTCGGCGCATTGTGGCCGAGCGGCTGCCGGTGGCCCTGCTGTCCCACCTGAGCCACGATGCCGATTGGCGTGTGCGCTGGGAAGTGGCGCAACGCGCCGATGCCAGTACCTTGCACACGATGCAAGAAGACGCAGAACCCGAAGTTCGCCAGGCTGTGCAAGACCGCCTGGCGCACGCCATCATCCACCTGAAAGCAAGCCATGGCTGACATCAATCGCGACGATGCCGAGATCGAACTGGCCTACCCGCCGCGCTTCAATTTTGGTGAACGGGTGATTTCCCGCTCGGTCGTGCGCAACGACGGCACTTACCGGGGTTACGACGTGGGCGACGTGCTGGTCAACAAGGGTGACCTGGGCTATGTGGTCAGTATCAACACCTTTTTGCAGCAGTACTACATCTACGCGGTGGACTTTATCGAATCCGGCCACCGGGTTGGCATGCGCGCGAAAGAACTCTGCACGCTGGACAACCTGCCCGCCGAGGTGCTGGCGCAACTGGGCGACAAGGCCGGTTCGCTGCGCACTTTGGGCTCTGCAACCGCCATGGAGTAAAACACATGAACACCGCCGCCACTGCCCCCACCCCCGCTCCCGTCCTGCCCGGCATCGAACCCCGAGCCCCGGCTTATGCCTGGGGCCAGCACGTGGTGGCGCTGGACGATCTGGTCAACGACGGCAGCTACCCGGATCGCCCGGCAGATGCGCTGCTGGCCGCCCGTGGCTCGGTCGGCGAGGTGGTCAACATTGGTCACGCTCCAGATTTGAACGAGCCGGTCTACCTGGTGCAGTTTGACGGCTGCGTGGTCGGCTGCCTGGAAATTGAGCTGCTTCCTGTGCCGCATGGCTGGCAGCCGGAAACCGGGGGTTCGGTGTGAACATGGCAGCCACAAGCGTTGCACCTACCAGCGCCCAGGTGCTGGACCTGGTGGTGCGCCGCGTGGAACGTGCCCTGAAAGAACGTGTGCGCTACCGCTACGTCAAACCCCTGGTGCTGCATGAAGGCGAGAGCTACCGCATCCAAAGCCCCTGTTGCTCGCGTAAGGTAGACCCCAGCGGCGGCTTGATTGACATTGCCTTGCTGGCACCGCAAGAGGGCAGCCTCTGGTGCCTGTGCTCGCGTGACCACACCAACCAGACCTGGCGGCCACAGCATCAGGATACATCGCTGGACGCATTGCTGGACATTCTGTGTCTGGACAGCGAACACCAGTTCTGGGTCTGACCCATTGGCAGGCACAGCATGATCTACCTTGACCACAACGCCACCACCGCGCCTGCGCCAGAGGTGATTGCCGCCATGCTGCCGGTGTTCTCCAGCGTCTGGGCCAACAGCTCGTCACAGCACGGGCCGGGGCAGGATGCCAAACGCACCCTCAGCGCCGCGCGGGCCACGGTGGCACGGGTGCTGGGCTGCAAGCCGGTTGAAGTGATCTTTACCAGCGGCGCCACCGAGGCCAACCACCTGGCGGTGCGCGGCCTGCTGGCAGCCAGCGCCCCGCAGCGCCAGCGCGTGGTGTTCAGCAGTGTCGAGCACGCTGGCCACTTGAAGCTGGCGCACGCCTTGCGAGAGGCCGGCACGGTGGTCGACTTGATCCCGGTGCGCCCCGACGGCACGCTGGACCTGGCGGCGGCTGCCGCGCTGATCGGCCCCGACGTGGCCCTGGTCTCGTTGATGGCCGCCAACAACGAAACCGGGGTGCTGATGCCGGTGGCCGAGGTCGCCGCAATCACCCAGGCCGCAGGCGCGCGCCTGCATGTCGATGCCACCCAGTTCATTGGCAAACTGCCGTTTGCGTTTGCAAGCTGCGGCGCCGACGCGGTGTCATTCTCGGCCCACAAGTTCAACGGCCCCAAAGGCGTCGGCGCACTACTGCTGCGCCAGGGCGTGGCCCTGCTGCCGCAGACCCAAGGCAGCCAGGAGCGTGGCCGCCGGGGCGGCACCGAAAACCTGCCCGGCATTGTGGGTCTGGCAACCGCACTGGCGCTGCTGGGTGATGTGAACGCCCAGGCCCAGCGGGTGGCTCATCTGCGTGATGCGCTGGAAAGTGGCTTACGCCAGGCCTTGCCGGACACCCACATCTGGAGCCACACCGCAGCGCGCCTGCCCGGCACCAGTTACCTGCGTTTTGGTCAGCTTTCGGCCGACGTGGTGCTGCAGCGGCTTGATCGCCTGGACGTGGCAGCGTCCAGCGGTGCAGCGTGCTCCTCGGGTGGCAGCCAGGCCTCCCACGTCTTGACCGCCATGGCCGTGCCTGAAGAAGAAGCGCTGGCCGCCGTGCGGTTTTCACTGGGGGTCAGCACCACTTGGGAAGACATCAGCAGCTTGCTGAAAACGTTGCCGCCGATGCTGGCGCCTCTGTTGCACGAAGAATTGACGACGGCTCCTTGACGCGCCTTGAACCCCTATTTACCTTACCAGGAACCCCCCATGAAACTGATGATCCGCAAAGACAGCAAAGGCGTGCTGACCGGCTACGTACCGAAAAAAGACCTGGAGGAACCCATTGTTTCCATGGTCAAGCCCGGTATGTGGGGCGGCCTGGTCACGCTGGCCAACGGCTGGCAGTTTGACCTGCCTGACATGCCGACCGATACCCCCTTGCCGATCACCGTTGAAGCCCGCCGCCTGGCGGTAGCTGAGGACTGAACCCATGGCCATCACGCCCGATTACCTGCGCAGCGCTGGTGAAGTGATTGGCGCTGCCTCTTGCCTGCGGGATGCCGCCGCCCTCTGGCGCGCCCGTGATCCGGCCATGCGTGTGGTGGTGGTCGATGCCATGGACATGCGCGGCGAAACCCCGGCGCTGAGCTTGGGCAAACGCCGCGTCTTTCTCGCCACCACCGACGGCCATTGCTGGAGCACCACCAAGTTGGCTGCAGAAGCCTCGGCCTTGATCCTGACCGAGGACTGATCATGGAAGTCGATGTCATCTCCCTGTTTGAGCCCGAATGCGGCGTGCGCGAAATAGAACTCGTCACCGCCGTGCTGCAATCGTCGCAGTGGGGCGACGGGCCGATGCTGGAGTCGTTTGAGCGCGCCTTTGCCGGCTGGGTCGGGCGCAAACACGCCGTGGCCGTGGGCAGTGGCACGCTGGGCACCTGGATAACGCTGCGCGCCATGGGTATTGGCCCCGGTGACGAGGTGATCTGCACCGCCCACACCTGGCACCAGGTGGCGCAAGCCATCACCCTGGCCGGTGCCACGCCGGTGTTTGCCGACATCAATTACTGGACCGGCAGTTTGAGCCCCGAGAAGGCGACCCTCAAGATCACGCCCCAAACCCGTGCTTTGCTGGCGGGCAACACCAACGGGCACCCGGCCGCGTGGACGGCCCTGCGGGCCTTGGCCGATGCCCATGGTTTGAAGCTGATTGAAGACAGCACCGAGGCCCTGGGCTCCCGCTACCAGGGCCAGGTGGTGGGCACGTTTGGCGATGTGTCGGTGTTTGACTTTTCTGCCCCTTCGGCCCTGTGCACCGGTGAAGGCGGCATGTTGGTCACCGATGACGATGCCCTGGTGCACGAGCTGCGCTACCTGCGCCAGCGTCGGCTGGCCGACCGCACCTCGGTGTCGGTCGGCTCCCGTGTGCCTTTGCAGGCCGGCATGAGTGAAATCACCGCCGCCCTGGGCCTGGCGCAACTGGCCGGGCTGGACGACCGGCTGACCGCACGCCAACAGGTGATCGCCTGGTACCACGACAACATGCAAAGTTTTGAAGGGGTCAAACCACCCTACATCGGTGAAGGGGTCGATGCGGTGAACTGGATGCTTTACGTGGTGCACCTGGGCAAACGTTTCTCGGGCAGTGCCCGCGCGCAAATGATCGACGATTTGCTGTCTTGCGGCATCGAGACCGCCGTCTACAGTCACCCGCTGCACCAGCAGTTTTATTACATGCAGGCGCTTGACGCCGTTGGCCAGCGCCGGGGCGTGCTGATCGACACCGACCGTATTGGCGATCGCGCCCTGGCGCTGCCCTTGCATACCGAACTGGACGAAGAGCAAGTCCAGTACATCATCAAGACACTCAAGGATACCGCCACCAATGTCGGTGCCGGTGCCGCGATTTACTAAGGAAAACACATGACTGACTTGATCCATGAAATTGCCACCAGCCTGTCCACCGGCGCGGTGATTCCCTACCTGGGGCCGGACATGTTGTCGCTGTGCGCCGATGTCAAGGTGCCTGCCACACCGCTGGCGCTGGCGGAGGTCATGACAGCGAAGGTCAGCGTGCCGCACAAAATCCGCAAGCGCCTGACGCAGGCGGCGCAGTTCATTGAGAACTTCAAACACCGCAAATCGGTGGTGCACCTGATGAACGAGGCCTTTGCCACATCACCCGCGCCGTCGCCTTTTCACCTGGCCTTGGCCGGCAGTGGCGCCGGGCTGTGGGTGGATACCTGGTACGACGACACCCTGGCCGCCGCACTGGCGCAAGTTGAACCCAAGAGTGGCTGGGTGCAGGTGCAAGGCCTGTCGCAGTCCGAGCATTTTGGCCAGTGGACCGGCGCTTACGCCGCCGACGGCACGGCGCTGGCAGAACTCTCCGCAACCCCGGGGCGCATGCTCTACAAACCCATTGGCAGCCATAGCCCGGCCGGCAACTACCTGGTGTCTGACAGCGACTATGTCGAGGTGTTGACCGAGATCGACATCCAGACCCCGATTCCAGCCGCCGTGCAAGCCTGGCGCAGTGGGCGCAACTTCCTGTTCCTGGGCTGCCGTTTTGACGACCAGCTCACACGTTGTTTTGCCCGCCAGATCATGAAGCGCTCCAGCGACCGCCATTGGGCCGTGTTGCCCGAAGAGCCGACCCGTATGGAAGCGCGATTTCTGGCGGAGCAAAACATCACCCGCATTCCGATGCCGCTGGCCCAGTTTTCTGCAGCATTGATGGCTGCCATGCAACCGGCACTGGCGGTCTGACTCCTTTTTCAATTTCCTTAACCACGTAGCGGGCCTGAGCCCCTTTTTCACCATGACCACACTCACCGTACTCCCCTCTGGCAAGTCTTATGAAGTTGCCGCCGGCACCAGCCTGCTCAAAGCCCTGCAGGCCGCGGGTGAGCCCATCATCAGCAAATGCGGCGGCGAAGCCAAATGCGAAAGCTGCCACGTCTTTGTCACGGTTGGGCGCAAGAGCCTGTCGAAAATCCAGCGTGTGGAGAACGAAAAACTCGACGGCATCGTCGGCGTCAGCTCCAACTCACGGCTCGCTTGCCAGGCCCTGCTGGGCGAAGAAGCGATCACCGTTGAGCTGCTGAAATAGGCGTATTTTCTGAGTGATATTGCCCTCGTTTTCCGGTCTCCATGGCCGGCGTGTTGAGCCCTGCGCGCGAGCTCGACAAACAGGTGTGACGGCGGTTACGATGCCGCGCATGAAAATAATGACTGCGCCCACGCCGTCACTGCTTTCACACCCTCCACATGAACTCCGTTGAATCCGCCGCTTTCGCTGCTTGGCCCGCCCTTGAAGAGCAAGACCTTCATGGGTGGCGCTTACGCTTCGCCGATGGCTATACGAAGCGCGCCAACTCAGCGAACTGCACCCCTGAGTCGGTCGATCTTTCGGCCAGCCAGATTGCCGACGTCGAGCATCTTTACCGCGAACAAGGGCTTCCACCCATCTTCCGGCTGACCTCGTTCTCCGCTCCCCAAAACACGGATAGCGTTCTTGCGGGGAAAGGCTACCGCTTCACCGATCTCTCACTGGTCATGGTCGCGCCGCTTGCTGTCGAACGCGAAGCTCCATCGCTCTGCGTTGCTGCGGATGCGCAGGCCTGGCTGAAGGCCTTTCAAAGTGTTTCCGGCAAACTGGGTCCAGACCAGGCCATCCATCTCAAGTTGCTCCGATCAATACAGAGTCCTTGCGCCTTTGCTGTCGATCTTTCCGCCCAGAAACCCATCTGCTGCGGCCTTGGCGTTTCAGTCCAGGATCAACTTGGCCTCTTTGATATCGCGACGAGCCCTGCACATCGAGGGCGCGGCCTGGCCAAGAAGCTTTGCTCAAATCTCCTGGCCTGGGGCCGGCGCGCTGGGGCGCAGTCTGCCTTCCTGCAAGTGAGTGCTTCAAATACCGTGGCTATCCGTCTCTACGAAAGCTTGGGGTTTCGTCGTGCATATCACTACTGGTACCGAGTGCTGGCCTGACGCGCTTCGCGGCCGGGCGGAC
>NZ_JAQTWM010000110.1 GCF_028689305.1 Rhodoferax sp.
TCCAGCGGTGGTATGGATGACTTTGAAATCCCGGCGTTCCTGCGTAAACAGGCTGATTGACTTGAGTCAGTAAAATCGGCTTGTGCTCAAACAACGAACGCTCAAAACCCTGACCCGCGCTGTTGGCGTGGGGCTGCACAGCGGGCAACGGGTGGAAATCACCCTGCGCCCGGCGCAGCCTGACACCGGGATCGTGTTTCGTCGGGTCGACCTGCCACAGCCAGTGGACATTGCGGTGTCGGCGCAGGCGGTGACGGACACCCGCATGGCCTCGACCATTTCCAATGGCCAGGCCAAAGTGCATACGGTGGAACACCTGATGTCAGCCTGCGCCGGTCTGGGGGTGGACAACCTGTATGTCGATATCACCGCCGAAGAAGTGCCGATCCTGGACGGCTCGGCGGCATCGTTTGTTTTTCTGCTGCAAAGTGCCGGTATAGAGTTGCAGAACGCTCCGCGCCGGTTCATCCGGCTGCTCAAGACGGTGGAAGTGCGTGAGGGCCAGGGTGAGCAGCAGAAATGGGCACGGCTGGCGCCTTACCATGGTTACCAGCTCAGTTTCGAGATTGATTTTGCCCACCCCGCGGTGGATAGCACCGGTCAGCGGGTGTTGTTTGACATGAGCACCGGCTCCTATTCCAGGGACATTGCCCGGGCCCGCACCTTTGGTTTCACCAAAGATGTGGAGATGATGCGGGCCAACGGCTTGGCGCTCGGTGGTGGCATGGACAACGCCATTGTCATGGATGACTACAAGGTGCTCAACGCCGGTGGCCTGCGTTATGACGACGAGTTTGTCAAACACAAAATGCTCGATGCCATGGGTGACCTGTACCTGGTGGGCAAGCCACTGCTGGCCAGCTACAGCGCTTTTCGGTCCGGCCATGCCCTCAACAACCTGTTGCTGCGGGCTTTGCTGGAGCGTGCGGACGCCTGGGATGTGGTGACGTTTGCTGATGAAAAGCAGGCTCCTCAGGGCTTTGATCAGCTGGCGCGGGCCTGGTAGTGTGCGGGTACGGAGCTGATCCACATGCTGCTGTTTCGCTGGGCCATGTTGTTGCTGCTGTTGAGTGCCGCCGTCTGCTTTGTGTTTTATGTGGGCACCGGTCAGGTGCGTTACAAACGCTGGGGACTGAAGGTGCTCAAATGGACGCTGATCGCCGCGTTTGGTTTTTTTGCCGTGCTGATTCTGGAGCGCATCGCCTGAGTGGTCAGCCCAGCCGGACTGCATTTCGTCCAGCCGCTTTGGCGGCATACAGGGCGTTGTCCATACGTTTGAACCAATCATCCTGCCGCTCACCGGTTTGCAGTTCCGCGACGCCGTAACTCGCGGTCACCGTGCCGACCCCCGGGGTTGTCAGATGGGCAAACAAGTCGCGCAGTCGTTCTGCCAGGTTCATGGCTTCGCTGGCCGCACAATACGGCAGAAGGACGACAAACTCTTCTCCCCCCCAGCGCGCCAGATAGTCGCCGATCCGAAGATTTTTCTGGGTGAGTTCGACCAGATTGATGAGCACCTGATCACCGGCCTGGTGGCCAAAAGTGTCGTTCACCTGCTTGAAGTGATCAATGTCAAACATGATCAAAGACAAGGGTTGGCCGTGCCGCTGAGCCCGCGCCATTTCAATCTCGATGATTTCGTGGAAGTGGCGCCGGTTCAGTACGCCGGTCAACGGGTCGGTGGTGGCGATGTGGATCAACTCCGCGTTGGCGGCCTGCAAGGCCCGGTTGGCCACTTCGGTCGCCTCCTTCGCTTGTTTCAATTCCTGCTCGTACCGTTTGTGTTCGGCAATATCCCGGCTCACACCAACAACTTCAACCACCGAGCCAGCGCTGTTGAGAACGGGGGCCACAATCACTTCGGCCCAGTAAGTGGCGCCGTTCTTGCACAGATATTCCAGTTCACCACGGCAGGTCTGCGGTTGTCGGCCAGCCTGGATGTCAGCCAGCAATGCTGAAAAATACCCACGCATGAAAGCCTGGGATTCGGGGGGCTGCATTTCTGCCAGTGTTTGTTGCATCACTTCTTCCGGGGTGTACCCCCGGACTTTTTGCACAGAGGGACTGACATAGGTCATCTGCCCCTGCGGTGACATGGTCCACACCACATCACGCGCGCTTTCGGCCAACAAGCGCAGTCGCTCTTCGCTGATGCGCAGTCTTTCCTCCGCTTCATAACGTTGGGTGATGTCCTGAACTTGCGAGATAAAGTAGTCGGGCTGTCGCCGGGTATCGCGGACCAGGGCAATGGAGACCAGCCCATACACAATGTGGCCTCTTTTGTGCCGGTAGCGTTTTTCGAAGGTGGCGTGATCGCTGCGGCCGCTGATGAGGTCTTGCATCGCCTGCGGGCTGAGGGTGAGGTCCTCAGGCAGCGACAGGTCGTTGACCGTCTTGCCCTGGAGCTCACCCGAGGCATAACCAAACATCTCGTTGGCTCTGGCGTTGGTTTTCAAAATGCGGCCATCCAGTCCCACCAGAAACAGCCCGGCATTGGCGTGTTCGAAGGCAAGGCGAAACTTCTCCTCGCTGGCACGCTGGGCTGCTTCGATTCTTTGCAGATTGGTTTGGGTGGCTGCCAGCCAGCCGAGCACGCTGTTTTCCGTCCCCGGGGTCAATGGGACCGGGGCGGTGAAATCACCGTTGCCGAGGCGAATGATGCGGGCATAGAGTTCATTGACCGAGCCGCCCAAAATGGCGTTCAAGCTGCGCCACAAGCTCCAAAGCAGCGCCAGCAGCAACCAGCCGAGCAGGATAAAGACCAAGCGCAAAACCGAGGCATTGACTTCAGCAGATCGTACGGCCGCCTGCGTGCGTTGGTCGGCCATCTGTTCAAACTGGTTGATGGCGCCCATGATGTCCGCCTTGGCCTGGAGGTAGGGCACGTCATGCAGCAAGCGAATGGCTTCGGCGTGATAGGGGCCGACAGGCGGTAGGCTGGTTTCCATCAGTTGCATGGCCGCAAATTCGGTACGCGTCAGCGCATCCGAGCGTTCCTTGGCCAGGGCCAGTCTGGCCAACTCGTCAGCGGTGAAACCGGCTTTTTGAATCTGGGCAGTGAGCGGGACGGCCTCACCGACGGGGCGCGGCCGCCGGTCATCGGTCAGGACCAGGTCCCAGTAAATTTTCTGGTAGTCCAGTGGCCGCGGTTTTTTGCCGTCCCGGATGTCGAGTATTTCCTGATAGTGCTGCTTGTAGAGCGGGTCCGCGGTCAGGACATACATGCGCACCATGCGGGTCAGGTCGTCGGAAGACTGGCGCAATTCGTCGGCCAGCAGAAACGACTGCTGGCGTTGCAGGTTGGCGTGATCAATCTGCTTTTCGCCCCGGACGTAAATGACGAAGACCACGGCGGCAACCAGCAACACACCCGCCGAGACCAGCAGCTGCCGGGAGAAGCGTTTGACGTTGTGCGTGACGGTTGGCATGTGGTCAACGGAATGCGATGCGAGCCCCCATGGGTGACCGAAATGGCGAGCGCCCCGGCACAGGAAAGCAAGGAACATCCCGGCGGGATATTACACCTGTGCAAGCGACCGGGCGGTTATTTTGAGCATCAGCGGCTGCGCCCGGCCTTGTAGGCCGCCTTTTGCGTCTGCTGCTGAACCCCACCCAGGCCCTTGGCCTGGGTCATGCGTGCCATGGCCTTGGCGGCATGGGCGTGGGTGATGGCCAGCCCCAGCGCGTCGGCGGCATCCGTGCCCGGCAGTCCCGGCAGGCTCAACAGGCGGCGCACCATCTCCTGCACCTGGGTTTTGTCAGCCCGGCCATAACCGACCACGGCCTGTTTCATCTGCAAGGCGGTGTACTCGGCCACTGCCAGCTCGCATGACACCAGCGCCGTCACGGCCGCGCCGCGCGCCTGGCCCAGCAGCAGGGTGGACTGTGGATTGACGTTGACAAACACGATTTCGACCGAAGCACAATCGGGCGCATACCGGGCCACCACTTCGCGGATGCCCTCATACAGCACCTTCAGGCGAGCCGGCAACTGGTCTTTTTCCAGATGGATGGTGCTGATGGTGCCGCTGGCCACATACGTCAGTTCGGCGCCATCGACGTCGACCAGACCAAAACCGGTGGTGCGCAAACCGGGGTCAATCCCAAGGATTCTCATTTGCTATCAAATATGTAGCTTAATGTGCTTATTTTATGCGGGCTAGATGCCAAAATGCCATCTGATCGAATGAAAAAACACGGGTGCGGCAAAACACAGTGCGTCAATGCGGTCGAGCATGCCGCCAGCGCCGGTGACACCCTTGCCCTGGTCGCGCCAGATCGGCACCCCACGGTCGCGCTTGAGCGCCTTCATCACCAGATGGCCGAGTGAGCCCGTGGCACAGGCAATGAAAGACAAGGCAAAGGCCTGACCAGGCACAAACGGGGTGATGCCCGCCAGCAGCGCCCCCAGCAGGCTACCGGCGGCCATGCCCGCCCACCAGGCGCGCCAGGTAAAACTCTGGCTGATCCTGGGCGCAGCCGAGGGTTTGCCCAGCTGGATCAGCCGGCGCGCCACCAGATGCTGGGTGACCATGCAGGTTTGCACCACCAGCACCAGAAACAGCATCAAAAAGGCGTTTTTTTTGTCATAACGCGGAAAGTCCAACAGCATCAGCGCCGGCACATGGCTCATGCCGTAGATGCACACCATGATGCCCCATTGCAGCTTGGCGTTGCGTTCCAGGAAATGCACCGGGTCATTGGCCAGGGCACTGGCGACCGGCAAGGCCACGAACACATAGACCGGAATGAACACCGTGAACAGGTTGAAGTGTTCGGTGCCAACCAGCCAGTACTGAAATGGCAGCACGCCAAAAAACGCCAGCACCAGGCTGCGGTGGTCGCTGTGGCGGGTGGGCGACAGGGTCAGGAACTCGCGCAGGGCAAAAAATGAACCCAGACCGAACAGCACCAGCCGTGCTGCGTCGCCTGACAGCCAGGCGACCCAGAAGACAAAGATCAGCAGCCAGCTGGTCTTGAGCAATTGCGTCAGATTGTCCACCTCGTCGCGGTGCCGTTGGGCCGCCTGCTGGTCTTCAAATTCGCGCATCGAGCGCAGGAACAACACCAGGCCGGCCAGCAACAGCAAGCCGAACACGATGACAAACAGCGCCCCCACCTGCTGGGACGGACTGAGATTTTTCAGGGTCTGGTACATCGTGTCACCCTTTTCAGACGTCGCGCAGGGCCAGTACCGCAGCACGGGCGCGCTGCAGGAACTCATGGCGGTCTTCACCCGGCAACACCCGCATGGGGGCACCAAAGGTCACCGAGCACAGCACCGGCACCGGCACCACTTCACCCTTGGGCATCAGGCGCTGGACGTTGTTGATCCAGGCCGGCACCAGTTCGACCTCGGGGAACTTCAAGGCCAGGTTGTACAGCCCGGCCTTGAAGGCCTGCGGCTCGTCGGCAAAGCCACGGGTGCCTTCGGGAAACAGGATCAGCGAGTCGCCGGCCTTCATGGCCTCGATCAGCGGCTCCAGCGGGTCTTCTTCTGCCGAGCGGTCGCGCGAGACGTAGATCACGTTGAACACCGCGCTGGTGAGCCAGTGTTTGAACGGGGTCCTGGTCCAGTAGTCGCGGGCGGCCACGGCGCGCACGCTGTGGCGCAGTTCCTTGGGTAGCGCCGCCCAGATCATCACCAGGTCAGCGTGGCTCTGGTGGTTGGCAAAGTAGATGCGCTGTTCGGCCTTGGGCGGGCAGCCCCACCAGCGCGCCTGCGAGCCGGTCAGGATGCGAATCAGCCCGAGCAGAAAGTAGCTCATCAGCGTGGCGGCCCAGTCCAGGACAATCGGTTTCATGGCAGTTCGGCGTTTTCCAGGCGGTTGGCAATGATGGCGGCGCGGCCGGCCACATAACTGGAATTGGGCAGTTTTTCAAAGTATTTGGGTCGTGGCAGCATGACGGCCAGCCGGGCTGCCTCGTAGCTGCTGAGCTGGGCTGCCGGCTTGCGAAAGTAATGCTGGGCGGCGGCTTCGGCGCCAAAAATACCTTCGCCCCATTCCACGCTGTTGAGGTAGATCTCCAGGATGCGCTGTTTGTCCAGCAGGGCTTCGAGCATCAGGGTCAGCACAAACTCCTGACCCTTGCGCAACAGGGTGCGCTCACCCGACAAAAACAGGTTTTTGGCCAGTTGCTGGGTGATGGTGGAGCCGCCCACCACCTTGGGCGGCTTGGCTGGCCGGGCGGTGGTGCCGGCTGGTTTGCCGCCTGGGGACTTGGCTGCGGGCTTGCTGGCAAGGCGGGCCTGGGCTTTGGCGGCCTGCTCCTCGGCCTTGGCGTTTTTTTGCCAGGCTTTCTCCAGCGCGGTCCAGTCCACACCGTCGTGGTTGACAAAACCATCGTCCTCGCTGGCAATCACGGCACGTTTGAGTTTGTCGGAAATCTGGCTGTAAGGGGTCCACTGCTGGCGCCAGCGCAACTGGCCTTTTTCTGTCAGCACGCGCCAGGCTTCCGAGCGCTCAAAGGTGGTGGACTGCGGGTCCACCACCAGCATGGTGGCAATCCGAGCGACAAAAAACAGCTGTAGCAGCACCCCCGCCACCAGCACCAGTACCAGCCAACGCCCAAAGGCTTTCATGTGGTTCAGCCCAGCCGCGCCCGCAGTTCGTCCAGCACCTGACGCGCCGGCGGCAGCACACCGCGCCAGATCAGAAAGGCCTGGGCGGCCTGGCTGACCAGCATCCCCAGGCCGTCGCGTGGCACGGCGCCATGGGCGCGTGCCCAATCCATGAAGCCTTGGGCGCCCGGGCCGTACATCATGTCGTAGGCCAGGGCGCCGGGTTTGAGCACACCGGCGTGGACCGGCACCTCGGCGCCGCCCAGGCTGCTGGCGGTGGCGTTGATGATGACATCAAAATCACCCTCTAGCCCGGATATATCTTGGTCAAGTAGCTCTGTTTTTTGTAGCGTTGCCAAGCCTTGGTGGCGCGCCACCAGGGCTTGGGCCCGGGCGCGGGTGCGGTTGACCACACTCAGGTGGGCCGGCTGGGCCTGCAGCAGCGGGCCGAGCACGCCAGCGGCAGCACCGCCGGCGCCAATCAGCAGCACCCGCTGGCCGCGCAGGCTGACACCGGCGTGGTGTTCAATGTCATCCACCAGGCCAAGGCCGTCGGTGTTGTCAGCCAGGATCTGCCCGTCCTTGAAACTCAGGGTGTTGCAGGCCTGGGCCAGCTGGGCGCGTTCGCTGGTGTGGGTGGCCAGCGCAGCCGCTTCGAATTTGAAGGGCACGGTGATGTTGCAGCCGCGTCCGCCTTCCTGGATGAAGGCCTGGATGCCGTTGACAAACTGGTCCGGTGCAATGTCACGCTTGGTGTAGATCAGGTCTTGCCCGGTCAGCTCGGCAAAACGGGCGTGTATCCAGGGCGACTGGCTGTGGGCCACCGGGTGGCCCATGAGGCAATACAGGTCAGAACTCATGAGGGTTGGTTGGTGAGAGGCTATTGGGCGCTGATTTTGGTTTCCAGCGTGTCGTCGCGGGTGAACTTGAAACGCGATACCACGGCAATCTGGTCGGCCTGGCGCCGCATCTCGGTACTGAAGCGGCCAAACGGTCCGGCACTTTTGGCAATGGCTTCGGCGCGGCGGTCCAGTGCCGGCAGGCCCGAGCTTTGCACCACTTCGGTCGAAAGCACCCGGCCATCGTGGTTGACGTTGACGATCATGGTGAGTTCACCGTACAGCTTCTGGCCATTGAGTTGCGGGAAGTTTTCGGTGCCCCGGTCTTCAATGGCGCGGCGCAGGCGGTCGTAATACACGGCATACACCGCTTCGCGGGTGGCCGGGCTGATGTAGCGTTTTTTCGGCCGGGCATTTTCCATGTTGATGCGCCGCTCGATTTCGGCCAGCAGCTTGACGAGCTGGCGGCGTTTTTCTTCGCGCTGGGCCTGCTCCGGACTCAACTGGGCCTTGCGCGGATCAACCGGCGGCAAGGCGGCCAGTGCGGTTTTGACTTGGGAGAGCATCAGGTTCTGCTGCTCCTGCAGCTCACGCAACTGGCGTTGCTGCTCCTGCTGGCTGTCTTCACCCGGCGTTGCCAGCAGTGCCGGTGGCAGCGGGCTGGTGGCGCGGCCTTTGTCGAGTTCGCCGCCGCCAGCCATGCTGGTCTGGGCGATGGCCCGGGCTTTCTCCGGCTTGTCATCGGTTCTGGCGTTGACCAGGATAACTTCCAGCGGCGTGTCCTCAAACACCCGGTTGAACCCTTCAGGGTCGACAAAACGCACCGTCAGCAGCACCGCGTGTACGGCGACGGACACGCCAAGGGCAATTTGCAGGGTGCTGAAAGACCGCAGGTTCACGGGGCGGGATTATCGCCGGGAGCCGCTGGTTGGCCAGCGTCGCTGTCATTGACGTCCATGGCAATGGCAATCGGCCCGGCGATGGTGTCCTCGTCCAGGTCTTCGTCGAGTGCATTGCCGGCGTCGGGCTCGGTGTCGAGCCGGGCGGTCACGGTACCGTGGATGTCCAGCGACACCTCGTCGATGTCGCCCAGGCGCACCATCACCCGGGCGCCGCGCGGCAAGCCCTGGGCTCCGGCCACCGGCAATACCAGCGGCAGGTGGTCGGCACGCACCAGGTTGTCCTTGAACAAGGTGGCTGGCACTTCGGTGATGCCTTGTTGCTGTACGTATTTCAGCACCCAGAAACGCTCCATGGCGTTCTGGAAGCCGTTGTAGGTCGCGTAGGCGGCATCAAAGCTGGAGATGATCGAAAACAGCTCGGCATCCTTGGGCTTGAACGGGGCGGCCAGTGCCGCCGTTTTGCCGTGGCGCGCGCAGGCAATGATTTGCCACTGGTTCACCAGGTCGACATAACGACGCAGCGGTGAGCTGCTCCAGGCATAACTCCTGACCCCGATGCCGGCGTGTGGCAGCGCTTTCGTGCCCATGCGCACCTTGACACCGGGCAGCATCGAGGCCTGGCTGCGGTAAATACCCGGCACACCCAACTCGGCCAGCCAGCCGCCCCAGGTGCTGTTGGCCAGGATCATCGCTTCCGAGACGATCAGGTCCAGCGGTGCGCCACGCTGACGCACACTGATCTGCACTTGTTCGGTGCCGCAGGGCTCGGCGCCGTCATTGCCGCTCAGCCGGTAGTTGTAATCGGGGCGGTTGAAGTTCTCGGGTTTGCCGCGCACCACCTCGCGTTGGGCCTTCAGGTGTTGCGCCAGGCGGTATAAAAAGGAGAGTTTGTCGCGTTTGTGTTGCAGGGCCTGCGGGTCATGGGCATGCATGAACTCGGGCTGTTCCAGCCACTCGGTGGTGACGATGGTGTCAAGCTGGTCATGGCGCAGATTGGCGCCAATGTGCACCCGCTCCAGTCTGGTCACACTGTCCTTGATCTCCAGTGTGGCTTCATCCAGGGTCACATACAGTGACACGGCCGGGCAGTTGGTGTTCTCCATCAGCGTGTACTTCTGCACCACTTCGTCAGGCAGCATGGTGATTTTGTAGCCTGGCATGTAGACGGTGGACAGGCGCGCCCGACCCAGTTGGTCGATGGCACTGCCGGGGGTGATG
>NZ_JAQTWM010000111.1 GCF_028689305.1 Rhodoferax sp.
GGCCCGCACCTCGCCAAACACCTGCCAGAACGCGGCATCCTGCGTGGTGCAGAAATTGATGCGCATTAGGGTGGCTGGCGCCCGGGCGGCATGAAACAGCGACCCCGGCGCCAGCAAATAACCCACATCCAGCATGCGCTGCGCCAGGGTATCGGTGTCCACCCCGGTTTCGACCCAGCCAAACAGCCCGGTGGGCGGCGCGGCAAACGTACAGCCGGTGGCCAGCGCTAGTTTCACACTGCGGGCACGCGCCAGGTCCAGCCGGATGCGGATGCGCTCGGCATGGCGGCGCAGCTGGCCCTGGTCAATACACCAGGCCAGGGCCTTTTCCAGCAAGGCCGGCGTCGTCAGGGTGGCCAGCAGCTTGGTGTCGAGCAAGCGTTCAAACAGCTTGGCCGGGGCCGCCATGAAACCCACCCGCCAACCCGGCGCCAGGATTTTGGAGAAACCACTGACGTAGATCGTGCGCTGCAAGCCGTCCAGCGCCGACAGGCGGGTGGCGTGATCGGGCGCCAGATGGCTGTAGGTGTCATCCTCAACAATGTGAAAGTCGTATTGCTGGGCCAGTTGCAGCACCCGGTGGGCACTGCCTGGACTCAGGCAATACCCAGTCGGGTTGTGCAGCACACTCACGCTGACGAACAGTTTGGGCGCGTGTAATTCGCAGTAACGGGCCATCACCGCCAGGTCCGGCCCATCGGGGCCGCGCGGCACCGGCAGAATGCGCATGCCCAAAGCGTCCAGCCGGGCAAACTCGATCGCCCAGCCCGGCTCCTCCACCATCACACAGTCCCCGGCGCGCAACAGGGTGCGGCTGACAATGTCCAGCGCATGGGTGGCCCCGACGGTGGTCATGATCTGTGACGCCCCCGCCGGTATGGCCAGCGCCTGGAGCCGACCAGCCAGTGCCTGGCGCAGTCCGGGGTCACCGGCGGCCTCACCGTATTGCAGTGAAAACGCCTGCAACTGCGCGCCACTGGTGAAGCGCCGCACGGCGGCCGACAAAAAGCCGGTTTCCAGCCAGTCCGGCGGGAACGCCCCCAGCCCAGGCTGCAGCCGGTCGCCGCCGCCATGGAACATGCCGCGAATCAGCGCCGTGGCGTTCGCCGGCACAGGTGGCGGCGCCAGCCCTGGATCGCCGTCACCGCCTGGCCCGGAAATAGCTCCTGTTTTAATAGCTACATGTGCTTGATTTATCCGGGCTAGCGCCCTGTTTCTTATGAAAAAACCGCGGTTTCGCCGAGCTTCGACCAGCCCCTGCGCCAGCAACTGGTCATACGCCGCCACCACGGTGCTGGGGCTCACCGATTGCTGCTGGGCGCATTGCCGCACCGACGGCAAGCGGGCGCCAGGCGCCAGCAAACCGTTGTGGATTCGCTCACTCAGGCGGGCCGCCAGCTGTCCGGCCAGTGGCTGGGAGGCGGTTTTCACCAACCAAGGTGTCTCTTGCGATGTCATCTGTGTTGCTCGGTCAAACCATACAGTTCAGTTAAATGTCTTTGAAAGTGTACTGTGAGTGTATTGTTTTGTGCGCTACATTCAGGCCATGATCACCTGTCTTTCACCCCATGACGTCCGCTGAACTCACCGCGCTGCTGGTGTTGTGCACGGCCACCAGTTTCACCCCAGGCCCCAACACCACGCTGTCCACCGCGCTGGCCGCGAACCTGGGTCTGAAGCGTTCGCTGCGTTTTGTGCTGGCGGTGCCGGTGGGCTGGGGCCTGCTGTTTTGCCTGTGTACTGCCGGGGTGGGTACGCTGGTGCTGGCCGTGCCGGCACTGCGCCTGGGGGTGCAGGGGTTGGGTGTCGCCTATTTGTTGTGGCTGGCCTTCAAACTGTTTCGCGCCAGCAGCCTGATGCAGGCCGAAGCACGGCCCTTGGAGGTGACGTTCTGGCAAGGGGTGATGCTGCAGTTCCTCAACATCAAGGCCTGGATGCTGGCCCTGACGGTGGTGGCTGGCTGGCTGGCTGGGCGTGAGGACATCACCAACCGCTTTACCATGGTGCTGCCGCTGATGATGCTGTTTGCCCTGAGCAGCAACCTGACCTATGCGCTGGTGGGCACACTGCTGCGCCAGTGGCTGGCCGACCCCGAGCATGGTGGTCGGCGCCTGCGCTGGTTCAACCGCAGCATGGCCGGGGTGCTGGTGCTCACCGCCGCCTGGATGAGCACTTTTTAAGCAAAATACCCCTCTAGACCGCATATAACAAGCGTGTACAGCTACAACAATGGGAGCAACCCAATGAAAACCCTGGGCCTGATTGGCGGCATGAGCTGGGAGTCCACGGTGCCGTACTACCAGCAGATCAACCGCACCGTCAAGGCACAACTGGGTGGTCTGCATTCCGCCAAATTGATTCTGTACAGCGTGGACTTTGCCGAGATCGAACAGCTGCAGGCCAGTGGCCAATGGGAGGCCGCCGGTGCCCTGCTGGCGGATATCGCCCAGACGCTGGAGCGCGCCGGCGCCCAAGGGTTGGTGCTGTGCACCAACACCATGCACAAGGTGGCGGCAGCCATCGAACGCGCCGTGGCCATCCCCCTGCTGCACATTGCCGACCCGACCGCCCAGGCGATTCGCCAGGCCGGATTCACCCGCGTGGGCCTGCTGGGCACCCGCTTCACCATGGAGCAGGACTTTTATCGCCAGCGGCTCGAACAGAACCACGGCCTGACCGTGCTGGTGCCGCCGCCGGCCGGGCGCGAGCTGGTGCACCGGGTGATCTATGAGGAGCTCTGCCTGGGCCAGGTGCTGGACGCCTCGCGCGACGGCTACCTGCGCATCATCCGTGACCTGCAGACCCAGGGCGCCCAGGCCATCATCCTGGGCTGCACCGAAATCGCCCTGCTGATCGAGCCGATCCACTGCCCGCTGCCGCTGTTTGACACCACAGCGCTGCATGCCCGCCACGCGGCTGACTGGGCCTTGACCGTATGAAACACGAAACCTTGGGCATGTGGCTGGGTGTGCTGGGCGTGTCCATTTTTGCCGTGACCCTGCCGATGACGCGGCTGGCCACCGGCACGGTGGAGGCGCCACAACTCTCGCCCTGGTTTGTCACCTTTGGCCGGGCCGCGCTGGCGGGGGTGTTGTCGCTGGCCTTCCTGCTGATCACCCGCTCTGCCCTGCCCACCCCGGCGCAGCGCAAACCGCTGCTGTTGGCGCTGGCAGGCAATGCCATCGGCTTTCCGCTGCTGCTGGGGTTTGCGCTGCGCCATGTCACCTCGGGCCACGCCGCCGTCATCACCGCGCTGCTGCCACTGACCACCGCTGCGGTGGCCGCACTGGTGTTGCACCAGCGAGCGCGGCTCGGGTTCTGGGTCTGCGCCGGCCTGGGCAGCGTCCTGGTGGTGCTGTTCTCCCTGCTGCGCGCCTCTGCCCAAAGCCATGGTTTTGGTTTCGAGTGGGCTGACCTGCTATTGCTCGGCGCCGTGCTGGCGGCTTCCGTGGGTTATGTCTACGGCGCGCAGGTCACCCACGCCTTGGGCGCCGAGCGGGTCATCTGCTGGGTGTGCGCGATGGCGCTGCCCATCAGCCTGCCCGGCGCACTGCTGACCTGGCCCACCCACAGCGTCGCCACCTCGGCCTGGCTGGGTTTGTTGTACGTGGGGGTGTTTTCCATGTGGGCCGGCTTTTTTGCCTGGTATCGCGGCATGGCCATGGGCGGCGCATTACGGGTCAGCCAGACCCAGCTGCTGCAGCCGTTCCTGAGCATTCTGGCCGCCGTGCCGCTGCTGGGTGAACCGCTGGAGCTGATGACCCTGGGCTTCGCGCTGGCGGTCATGGCCACGGTTTTCATCAGCAGGCGGCTGTCAACGTCGCCGCCGTCTTATCCCCGTCTGTCAAAGGAACCTGCATGAGCAACACTCCCTCCCCCTGGCACCTGGCGCGCCGCGCCGCGCGCATGAACCCGTCCGTGATCCGTGAAATCCTCAAGGTCACCGAGCGGCCCGGCATCATCAGTTTTGCCGGCGGCCTGCCCTCGCCCAAGGCCTTTCCGGTGGCCGAGTTCGAGGCCGCCTGCGCCAAGGTACTGAAGGACGACCCGGTCGGCGCCCTGCAATATGCCGCCAGTGAAGGGTTTGGGCCGCTGCGCGAGATGGTGGCCCAGACCCTGAGCCGGCAAAGTGCCGCCCGCGGTGTGCCCTGGGCCGTGGACGCGTCGCAAATCCTGATCACCACCGGCTCCCAACAGGGGTTGGACCTGGTGGCCAAGGTGCTGGTGGATGCCGACAGCAAGATCCTGGTTGAGTCCCCCACCTACCTGGGCGCCGTGATGGCCTTCATCCCGATGGAGCCACAGGTGGTGAGTGTGGCCAACGACACGGAGGGTGTGGTCATCGCCGACCTGGCCCAAAAAGCTGACGGCGCCCGCTTTCTGTACCTGCTGCCCAACTTCCAGAACCCCACCGGCAACACCATGAGTGAAAGCCGCCGCGCCGCACTGAGCACACTGGCGCAACAACGCGGCCTGCCCCTGGTCGAAGACAACCCGTATGGCGACCTGTGGTTTGAGCAGGAACCGCCCGCCACACTGACCGCGCGCGACCCCGAAGGCAGCATTTACCTGGGCTCGTTCTCCAAGGTGCTGGCCCCCGGGCTGCGGCTGGGCTACATGGTGGCGCCCAAGGCGGTTTACCCCAAGCTGCTGCAGGCCAAGCAGGCAGCCGATCTGCATAGCCCGGGCTTCAACCAGCGCATGATTGCCGAGGTGATGAAAGACGGTTTTCTGGACCGCCATGTGCCCACCATCCGCGCCCGCTACAAGGCGCAGCGCGACGCTATGCTGGAAGCGCTGGCGCAGCACTTCCCGGATGCCGCCAGCCAGCCCGATCAATCGCTGACCTGGAACACCCCCGCTGGCGGCATGTTCCTCTGGGCGCGTCTGCCGGCTGGGATGACGGCCGTAGATTTGCTGCCACACGCCGTGGACAAAGGGGTGGCGTTTGTGCCTGGCGCGCCGTTTTACGCGGACCATGGTGATGAACGGACACTGCGCCTGTCGTTCGTCACCCCCAGCGTCGAAGAGATCCACCGCGGGGTGGCAGCGCTGGCCGCCGCCATCAAAGAACGTTTAGGAGCATGATCATGTTGCACATCTGGGGGCGGCTGAGCTCGCTCAATGTCCGCAAGGTGGTCTGGGCCGCACAAGAAACCAGCGTGCCGTTCTCGCGCACCGACGCGGGTCTGGCCTTTGGCGTGGTGAAAACGCCCGAGTACCTGAGTCTTAACCCCAATGCCCAGGTGCCCACGCTGCAAGACGGCGAGCTGGTGTTGTGGGAGTCGAACGTGATCGTGCGTTACCTGTGCGCCCGCTACGCGCCGGCGCTGTACCCACAGGATCTGGCGCAGCGTTTTGATGCGGAGCGCTGGATGGACTGGCAACAGACCACGCTCAACCCGGCAGGTGGCGCCGCCTTTTTGCAGTGGATTCGCACGCCCGAAGATCGGCGCGACGCCAGTGTGATCGCCAAGTCGGTAGCTGCCATGACGCCCCTGCTGACCCTGCTGGATCAACACCTGTCACAACGCGCCTACCTGGGCGGTGCCGAGTTCAGCATGGCCGATATCCCGGTGGCCTGCGACATCCACCGCTGGTTCGGCCTGCCGCAACCCCGCCCCAACCTGCCGCATCTGGAACGCTGGTACACCAGCATCCTGGCCCGCCCGGCTGTACGCGGCGTGCTCGATCTGCCCCTGTCCTAATGCTCTTACACGGAAGTCGTACCCCATGAAAAACCGCCCTTTCAAACAAGTTGACGTGTTCACCGACACCCCCTATCTGGGCAACCCGCTGGCCGTGGTGCTGGACGGCTCGGACCTGTCGACCGAAGACATGCAGCACTTTGCCCAATGGACCAACCTGTCGGAAACCACGTTTTTGCTGCCGCCCAGCGCCGAAGCGGCGGCGCAAGGTGCCGACTATCGGGTGCGCATCTTCACCCCCGGCGGTGAGCTGCCGTTTGCCGGCCACCCCACGCTGGGCAGTTGCCACGCCTGGCTGCAGGCCGGTGGCCAGCCGCGCGCCAGCCAGACCATCGTCCAGGAATGCGCCAAGGGGCTGGTGGCCATCCGCAAGGATGGCCGTCGGCTGGCGTTCGCTGCACCGTCACTGCGCCGTAGTGCGCCCGACCCGGCCCTGGTGACGGCCGTGGCGCAAGCGCTGGGCCTGGCGCCCGACGCCATTGTCAGCAGCCAGCTGCTCGACAACGGGCCGGTCTGGCTGGCCTTGTTGGTCAACAGCCAGGAGGCCGTGCTGGCCCTGACACCGGACCATGCCGAACTCAAACGTTTAGGGCAAAAAGTGGGGTTAGCCCACATCGAATCTGCCTCGGTAGCTACCAATTTGATTGCAAGATCAAACCGGGAAGCACGGGCTTTTGGTGGCACACCAGCGTCTGGCGCAGCGCCAGCCGATGCGCCGGTGGGCCTGACCGTGCGCGCCTTTGCCGCCCCGATCGGCGTCCCGGAAGACCCGGTCACCGGCAGTCTCAACGCCAGTCTGGCGCAGTGGCTGATGACCGACGGCCTGACGCCCAACCGCTACGTCGCCACCCAGGGCACCTGCCTGGGACGCCACGGCCAGGTGTATCTGGCGCGGGACGAGGCAGGCCAGGTCTGGGTTGGGGGTGATGTGGTGACCTGTATCGACGGGCAAGTGCTGCTGTAACAAAAAAAGGCACCCGAGGGTGCCTTTGGAGGCCGCTGGCAGCGCCAGCCGGTGAAGGTTTAGGCCTTCTTGGCCACGGCCGCGGCAGCGCTCAAAGCCTGCTCGGTCACGGCAGTGACGTTGCTCTCGGCCATGGCCAGCGCCTGCTTGGCGGCATTTTGGGCGGACTCAATGGCGTTCTGGCTGGAAGCCAGGGCGCTCTTGAGCACGGCGAGGGCGGACTCGCTGCCCACCGGGGCGTTCTTGGTGAGGTTGTCCATCACTTGGCCCAATGCCTTCTGGCCTTCAGTGGCCTTGCCTTCGAGGGCTTTGGTGAACTCGGCGCTGGTTTCCACCGAAATGCCGTACACATGACGGCCGTAGGCAACGGCTTTTTCGGCCAGGGGTGCCACCAGGCCAGACTGCAGCGCCACGACTTGTTGCGCGTCCTTGGCCGACAGCAGGGACTGCGTGTGGCTGAAAGACTCGGTCATCAGCGCCTTGGCAGCCGCCAGGTTCAGTTCCACCAGCTTTTCAAAGCCGGCAAACGTCTTGGTCGACAGATGACGGGCGATGTCCATATTGGCTTGGTTGGCGGCAGTGATTTGGTCAACGGTGATCATCATGGTGTTTCCTTTAAAGGTAGGTCAGTTGCAGCAGCTTCACAAAATCATGTTGCAGTGCAGCATAAGCCGGATTATAGGGATGCACCGGAGATCCGCAAGGCATTTTTGCTGCATTGCAACAAATAGTTAGAGTGCCATCTCTAACGCAGGCCATTCGGCCCGCCCGCGGCCCTCAGCGCCAGAGGATCAGCCCGGTGCCCAGCACGGTCAGGATGGCCCCGACCCAGGCCCCGGGCGCCGGTGCACGCTTGAGCTGCAGCCACAGCAGCGGCAACACCAGGATCGGCGACACCGACGACAGGATCGCCACCATGCCCACATCGCCCTTTTCCAGGGCCAGCAGCACCAGTGTCATGCCAATGCCCATGGCGATGAAGCCGTTGAGCCCGGTCCGCACCAGCACCCGCGCCGTTGGCGCCTGGGTGGCGCGCGCCGCCTGAAAACCTGACAGCAGCAACACCCCGTGCGCGGCCGTGGCCACCGTCACCCGCACCGCCGACGCCATCACCGGGTCAACGTGGGCCGCCATGACCGGCTTGGCCACCAGCGACCCTACCGCCTGACACAATGCGGCCAGCAGGGCCAGCGCCACGCCGCTGCCAACATGGCCATGATTGGCTTCCCATTCATGGGTTTCGTCCTTGTGGCGGCCCAGCGCCATTGCCGTCATCACCCCGGCCAGCGTCAGCACGGCCCCCAGCAGGGCCTGCGGGCTCATCCGCTCACCCAGCAGGACAAACCCCAGCGCCGCGCTAAAGGCCGCGTGGGTGGCAAACAGGACCCCGGCACGGCGCGGCCCAAGCCGGTTCATGGCCGAAAACAGGGCCGTGTCGCCAATAAAAATGCCAATCAGCCCGCTGACCGCCATGACCCCCCAATCAGCGGGCGCAAAACTCCGCCAGGAGCCGGTCACCGCCACCACGGACCACAACATGACCGCCACCATGGCCATGCGCCAGCGGGTGAAGGCAAACGCGCCCAAGTGCCGCGAGGGCATCACCGACATCACACTGCCAACCGCCCAACAGGCAGCCGCGCCCAAGGCCAACAGGTCATACGCGGCCATCGTGCGGCGTCACTCAGACAAAGGTTTGGGCGAGGGGGCCAGGGTGTCAGCCGGCAAACGTGCCACCTCGGCCAGCAGCCGCGCCAGCGCCCGGCCAGCGGCATGGACCAGCGCGTGGCCCTTGTCAGCCGTGGCCGCCGCCGCGTTGCCGACTGCGCCTGCGGGGTTGTAGTCCTGCATCTGCCAACCCAGCTTGGCGCTTTTGCCGTTGCCCAGCAGGTCGAACTGCCGGGCGCGCATCTGTGACGTGGACGCAAAGTTGCGGGCCAGATCCATGTGCACGTGTTCAGGGTCCAGCGCCAGCATCATCGAGGTCTCGATGTCTCCGGCGTGGATGCCAAAACGGTGCTCTTCTGCTGAAAACTGCGCATTGACATCCTGGCCCTGCGCGTCCAGCAGCGGCAGGTTGAACCAGCTCACGCTGTAGACCAGCATGTCCAGGCGCGCGCGCAGGTCACGCGCCACCAGGTCCATCACGCTGACGTTGCCGCCATGCGCGTTGAACAGCACCAGCTTCTTCACACCCGCTGCCGCGACCGACTCACCAATGTCGGTCCACAGACGCAGGATGGTTTCATTCCTGAGCGTCAGCGTGCCGGGAAAGCGCGCATGCTCCGGGCTCAGGCCGATGGCCTGGGTGGGCAGGAAAAGCGCCTGGAGTTCAGCGGCCAGATGCGGCAGGGCTGCTTTGACGATGCCATCCACCAGCACCGTGTCCACCGACAGCGGCAGGTGCGGGCCGTGCTGCTCGGTGGCCGCCACGGGCAACACCGCGATGGTGCGCGCGGCTTCGCCGCTGGCTTGCAAGGCGGCAAAGTCCCGCGTGCTCAGGTCAGCCCAGTAGCGTGAAGGCCGCGCCGCCATGGTGTGCTCCGGCACAGCCCGATCAGGCCTTTTTCATGAATTCGGCCTTGAGCATGAAGGCACCCTGATCGGTCTTGCAGTCCACCTCATGGTCGCCCGCGCCTTCGGGCAGACGGATGCCTTTGATCTTGGTGCCTTTTTTCAGCACGATGGAGGAGCCCTTGACCTTCAGGTCCTTGATCAGGATGACGGTATCGCCCGTGGCCAGCACATTGCCGTTGGA
>NZ_JAQTWM010000112.1 GCF_028689305.1 Rhodoferax sp.
CTGCCGGACCCGGGACGCCATATCTCGCATTGCCAATGTGCAGTTGCGCATGTGACGCAACACCAGTGAACATGACCATCATGCCAAACGCCAAAACACGTAATGCATTCATGATTGACACTCCAGGTCAGATCAAAAAGTCTGACCGGATCAAATCATCCTCTTTTGGGCCCAAAAGGCAAACATTAAAGGACTGTTCCACTCAACCATCTCTTGGCCTCAGGTGCCCGCGGATGTCAAGAAAACCGGCATTCTGATTGTGTCGAAGGATCCCAAGGACGGCGTGGTTTTCGAAAAAGAAATCGTGGAACGTACGATCACCCTTCCCAAGGGAGTGCTCAAGCCCGGCAAAACCTATTTGTACCAGTTAGGGCATATTCGTGCCAATGGAGAAATCATGGACGGTGGCTCCGTTGAGTTTCATACCGAGAAGTAGCTGGCTGGTGATGTGGGGTGCCTGAAAACCTTCACAACCGCTGCCTGCTGCCCTGAAACGGGTTGATCTGCTTATCCGAGCAAATCATTGGGTTTTTTTGCTATACTTGACTCCGTTAGTCAACTAAATAGACTGAAGGAGCAAGCAATGCGACTCACCACCAAAGGCCGTTTTGCGGTCACTGCGATGATTGATCTTGGACTGCGCCACAGTGCTGGCCCGGTGACACTGGCAGCGATCAGTCAGCGCCAGCAAATCTCCCTGTCTTATCTTGAGCAACTGTTTGGCAAGTTGCGGCGTCACGCATTGGTCGAGTCGACCCGCGGTCCGGGTGGCGGGTATACCTTGGCCAGATCACCGAGTGATATCACCGTGGCGGAGATTATCACCTCGGTTGATGAGCCCATGGATGCCACCCAGTGTGGTGGCAAGGAAAATTGCCTGGGCGAGGGGGCTCGTTGCATGACACATGATCTGTGGGCATCGCTGAACAACAAAATGGTTGAATTTTTAGACTCAGTAAGCTTGCAAAATCTGGTGGATGAACAGTTGGCCAAGGGCTTCCAGCTGGAAGAAAAGCCTACACTCAAACGTGCTATTTCGAACCTGCCGGCGGTCAAACCGATTCGCGTGAATGCGCCCAATTCGGTGTTCGCCCTGGGCAATGCCTATTCAAAAATCTAGGTCGTTTTCGTTCTCACCTGCAAGAGATTCATCATGGACAGCACTCCCCATTTTCCGATTTACATGGACTACAGCGCCACCAATCCCTGCGACCAGCGGGTGGTGGATGCCATGATTCCCTGGCTGCGCGAGCATTTTGGCAACCCCGCGTCACGCAGTCATGCCTGGGGTTGGGAGGCTGAAGCTGCGGTCGAAAAAGCCCGCGAGCAAGTCGCGGCCCTGATTGGTGCCGATCCGCGTGAAATTGTCTGGACCTCTGGTGCTACCGAATCCAACAACCTGGCCTTGAAAGGCGCTGCGCATTTCTATCAGTCCAAAGGCAAACACCTGATTACCGTCAAGACTGAGCACAAGGCCGTGCTGGACACCTGCCGCGAGCTGGAGCGTCAGGGGTTTGATGTGACCTACCTTGATGTACAGCCCGATGGTCTGCTGGATCTGGACGTTTTCAAGGCTGCGATCCGTCCTGACACCATTCTGGCCAGCGTGATGTTCGTCAACAACGAGATTGGTGTGATTCAGGACATCGCCGCCATTGGCGCGATCTGTCGTGAAAAAGGCGTGATCTTCCATGTGGATGCCGCCCAGGCCACTGGCCGGGTTGCCTTCGACCTGAGTCAGTTGCCAGTGGATCTGATGAGCTTGACCTCGCACAAGACCTATGGCCCCAAGGGTATTGGTGCCTTGTTTGTGCGCCGTAAACCACGCATCCGCCTGGAGGCGCAAATGCACGGGGGCGGTCATGAGCGCGGCATGCGCTCTGGCACCTTGCCCACGCACCAGATCGTGGGCATGGGTGAGGCCTATCGCATTGCCCGGGCCGAAATGGCTGATGAGAGCGTACGCATCCGTGCGTTGCATGACCGTCTGGTGGCAGGTCTGCAGGACATCGAGCAGGTGTTCATCAATGGTCACCTGACCCAGCGGGTGCCGCATAACCTGAACATCAGCTTCAATTATGTCGAGGGCGAGTCACTCATCATGGGCATCAAGGGGCTGGCGGTGTCCAGCGGCTCGGCCTGTACGTCGGCTTCGCTGGAGCCCAGTTATGTGTTGCGCGCCCTGGGGCGCAGTGATGAACTGGCGCACAGCAGCCTGCGAATGACAATTGGCCGCTGGAGCACCGAAGAAGAAATTGATTACGCAGTGGCCACCATCAAGGAAAACGTGGCCCGTCTGCGCGAATTGAGTCCGCTGTGGGAAATGTACAAGGACGGCATTGACATCTCCACGATCCAGTGGGCGGCACATTAAGGAGAAATCACATGGCATATTCTGAAAAAGTGGTGGACCACTACGAACATCCCCGCAATGTGGGCTCATTTGACAAAGGTGACGAGTCGGTTGGTACCGGCATGGTCGGGGCACCTGCTTGTGGCGACGTGATGAAACTGCAGATCAAGGTCAACCCTGAAACCGGGGTGATCGAGGATGCCCGTTTCAAGACCTATGGCTGTGGTTCGGCGATTGCTTCGTCGTCGCTGGTGACGGAGTGGGTCAAGGGCAAGACGCTGGATCAGGCCGCGGCGCTGAAAAATAGTGAAATTGCCGAAGAATTGGCCCTGCCGCCTGTCAAAATTCACTGCTCCATCCTGGCCGAAGATGCCATCAAGGCGGCAGTGAATGACTATCGGCAGAAGCACGCCGAGGCGCAAACTCTTTAACCCTTAACGCTGCCTTTGGCCTGATAAGCCTCGCGGCGGTTTACCTGACACGGACTTCCTCAAACATCATGGCTGTAACGCTGACCGAAGCTGCTGCCCGGCATGTCAACCGCTACCTGACCAAACGTGGTCAGGGGGTGGGGGTACGCCTGGGCGTGAAAACCACCGGCTGTTCCGGGCTGGCCTACAAGCTGGAATATGTCGATGAAATTGGTCCTGAGGACCTGGTGTTTGAAGGCCATGGCGTCAAGGTGCTGGTGGACCCGAAAAGTTTTGCCTACCTTGACGGTACCGAGCTCGATTTCGTGCGTGAAGGCCTGAACGAAGGCTTCAAGTTCAACAACCCCAGAGAGCGCGACCGCTGCGGCTGCGGCGAGTCGTTTCGGGTGTGAATCTGCAATCTGACGATTTCACGCTGTTTGGTCTAGAGCGGCGTTTCAGGCAAGACCGTGCCCAGATCGACGCCCGCTGGAAAGATCTACAGCGCCAGGCCCACCCGGACAAGTTTGCCGACCAGGGCGCCGCGGCGCAGCGGTTGGCGATGCAGTGGTCGGTGCGGATCAACGAAGCCTATCAGCGCCTGAAAGACCCGCTCAAACGTGCCGCTTATCTTTGTGAGCTGCATGGGGTGCCGGTCAACGCCGAGAACAACACCGCCATGCCTGCGGCCTTTTTGATGCAGCAAATGCAGTGGCGTGAAGAGCTGGATGATGCCCATGGGGGGCCAGAGCTGGAGCAGCTGCGTCAGCAGGTTGCTCGGACCGCAGCCGAGATACTGCAAAATATTGAGCATTTGATGGATGCTCAGCAGGCGTTTGAACCGGCGGTCGGGCAAGTCCGGACCCTGATGTTCATCGAGCGTTTTGCTGCAGACGTGGACAGGCGCCTCGATCAGATTGAAAGTTGACAAGGTCTGCCGGACCTTGTGAGATAAAGAAAACCATGGCGCTTTTACAAATTTCCGAACCGGGCCAGTCGCCCAATCCGCATGAGCGGCGTATTGCCGTGGGTATTGACCTGGGCACCACCCATTCGCTGGTGGCGGCGGTGCGTCATGGTGTTGCCGAATGTCTGCCTGACGCGCAGGGCCGGGTGATTTTGCCTTCGGTGGTGCGTTACCAGGCCGACGGCGGGCGTCAGATCGGTTTTGAGGCGCTGGCGGGACAGTCGACGGATGTTGAAAACACCATCGCTTCGGTCAAACGTTTCATGGGGCGCGGCCTCAGGGACGTGGCGCTGGCTGCCAAATTGCCTTACCGGTTTGTGGATCACCCCGGCATGCTGGGTTTATTGACTGCACAGGGGGAGAAATCGCCGGTCGAAGTCAGTGCCGATATTTTGGCCACCTTGCGTTACCGGGCCGAGGACACCTTCAACGCGGATCTGTACGGCGCGGTGATCACTGTGCCGGCCTATTTTGACGACGCCCAGCGTCAGGCCACCAAGGATGCCGCCCAGCTGGCCGGCCTGAATGTGCTGCGCCTGATCAATGAGCCCACGGCGGCGGCCATTGCCTATGGCCTGGACAATGCCAGCGAGGGCATTTATGCTGTTTACGATCTGGGCGGGGGGACTTTTGACATTTCCATCCTGCGGTTGACTCAGGGGGTGTTTGAGGTGGTGGCCACCGGTGGGGACTCGGCCCTCGGCGGGGACGACTATGACCATGCCCTGGCGGACTGGGTTCTGGCACAGACGGGTGCAGCGCCCACGGCCGATGCCGACCCGGTCGACAAGTCCGTGCTCAAGACCGCTGCCCGGGCTTGCAAGGAAGCCTTGACTGCTTCAGATTTAGTAGCATTCCATGCAGCATTGACGTGGGGTGAGCTGAATTTTGATCTGAAACGTTCGGATTTTGAAGCCGCCACCAGTGCGTTGACGGCACGCACCCTGACGGTTGTGCGCAAGGCCCTGCGCGACGCCAAACTCTCCGTCAGTGACATCCAGGGCGTGGTCATGGTGGGGGGCTCCACCCGCATGCCACAAATCCAGCATGCTGTCGGGGAATTTTTTGGCCGGACGCCGTTGACCAATTTGAACCCGGATGAAGTGGTGGCGCTGGGCGCCGCCATTCAGGCCAATCAATTAGCGGGTAACAACCCGGGTGGTGACCTGCTGTTGCTGGATGTGATTCCACTGTCACTGGGGATTGAAACCATGGGCGGTTTGGTCGAACGCATTGTGTTGCGCAACGAAACCATTCCGACTGCCAAGGCGCAGGATTTCACCACCTATATCGACGGCCAGACCGCCTTGGCGCTGCATGTGGTGCAGGGTGAGCGCGACCTGGTGGCCGATTGCCGCAGCTTGGCGCGTTTTGAGCTGCGCGGTATTCCTCCCATGGCCGCCGGGGCGGCGCGTATCCGCGTGACCTTCACGGTGGATGCTGATGGCCTGTTGAATGTTTCGGCATTGGAGCAGACCAGCGGGGTGCAGGCCCACATCGCCGTCAAACCCTCGTATGGCCTGGGAGACGAGCAGATTGCCCGCATGCTGCAGGAAAGTTTTGCCACGGCAGAGGCTGACATGCAGGCGCGCGCCGTGACCGAGGCGCGGGTGGATGCCGACCGCATGATCCTGGCCACGCAAAGTGCCCTGCAGGCCGATGGTGACCTGCTTGATGATGCCCAGCGTGCCGGGATTGACCAGCTCATGCAGGCCGTCCAGGCCGCCCGCGGCCTCAGTGATGCCGCGGCCATTGAAGCCGTCACACAAGCCTTGGCCAAAGGCACTGAAACCTTTGCCGCGTTGCGCATGAACCGGGGCATCCAGAAAGCGCTGTCGGGCCGGAACATTGAGACCCTCTGAATTCATCTATCGCCCTTATGCCTATCATCAAAATCCTGCCTCATGCCGACTATTGCCCGCAGGGTGCCGAAGTGTCGGCCCCGGCGGGCACCTCGATCTGCGAGGCGCTGCTGGACAACCACATCAACATCGAACACGCCTGCGAGATGAGTTGTGCCTGCACCACCTGCCACGTGATCGTGCGTGAAGGTTTTGAGTCATTGGCGCCATCGGAAGAAGAAGAGGACGACCTGCTGGACCGGGCCTGGGGGCTGCAACCGCAGTCGCGCCTGAGCTGCCAGGCCATCCTGGCGCAAAAAAACCTGGTCATCGAGATACCGAAATATTCGATCAACCATGCCAAGGAAGGCCATTAGGCCGTTTGCACCATGCGTCAGATTTTCCTGGACACGGAAACCACCGGCCTGTCGGCGGACAACGGTGACCGCATCATCGAAATCGGTTGTGTGGAGATGCTGCACCGCAAGCTCACCGGCAACAACCTGCACATTTATGTCAATCCGGGTCGGGACAGCCACGAAGAGGCGCTCAAGGTACACGGCATCACCACCGAGTTTCTGAAGGACAAGCCCAGATTTGAGGAAATTGCCGAAGAGTTGATCGCGTATTTGCGCGGTGCGGCCATCGTCATCCACAACGCACCGTTTGACCTGGGTTTTCTGGACATGGAACTGGCCAGAATCGGCCAGCCCAAACTGGCCACATTGGTTGCGAGTGTGACCGATACCCTGGTGATGGCCAAGGAACTGTACCCGGGCAAGCGCAATTCGCTGGACGCCCTGTGTGACCGGCTTGAAGTGGACAACTCCGGCCGCACGCTGCACGGGGCGTTGCTGGATGCCGAATTGCTGGCCGATGTGTACATCAACCTCACGCGTGGCCAGAATGTGTTGCAGATGGATGACACGTCGACCACGGACACTGCCGGCAACAGCGTACCGATGCTGGACCTCAGCGGCTTCAGGTTGCCGGTGCTGCAGGCCAACGAGCAGGAAGCCGCAGCCCATGAAGACGTGCTGATGCAGATCGACAAGTCCAGCGGCGGCAAAACCATCTGGCGAAAGTTGTCCGCCGCAGCCGTTTGAGCGCCTGTCATCCGTCATAATCGGCCCAGCTAGAGGTGCCACCCGCCGGGTGGCTGAGACATACTCTTTGAACCTGATCTGGGTCGTGCCAGCGTAGGAAAGCATCCAAAACTTGCTTGGCGTTGTGCGACTTCGGGTCTTTAACCCGGATGGCCATGCGCAAACAACTTCTTCCTTCCGATCTCTGGGCTGATGTGCAGTCGGTCCGTGCCAGCCGGCCGCTGGTGCATTCCATCACCAACCTGGTGGTGATGAACTTCAATGCCAATGTGCTGCTAGCCATGGGCGCATCGCCGGTGATGGCACATGCACACGAAGAGGTGGCCGACATGGCCGCCATTGCCCAGGCACTGGTGCTCAATATCGGGACGCTGGAGCCTTACTGGATCGAGAGCATGGGGCGGGCCCTGGCTGTTGCACGGCAAAGAGGCATCAAAACCGTGCTTGACCCGGTCGGGGCGGGCGCCACCAGCTATAGAAACAAGAGCATTGCAGCGCTGCTGGCACAGGCCATGCCCTCGGTGATCCGCGGCAATGCCTCCGAGATCATGAGTGTCGCCGGCCTGGCTGCCCAGACCCGCGGCGTGGACAGTGGTGCTGCCGCGCAGGACGCGTTGCACGGTGCGCGCACCCTGGCGCAACGCACGCAGGGGGTGGTGTGTATCAGCGGTGAAGTGGATCACGTGCTGGACGTCCATGGCCGTCACGCCAGCCTGGCCAATGGCCATGAGTGGATGACACGTATCACTGGTGTGGGCTGCTCGGCCAGCGCCTTGATCGGGGCATTTTGTGCCGTGCAACCGGATGCCTGGCGTGCCACCGTGTCGGCCATGGCGTATCTGGGGGTGGTGGGGGAGGTCGCCACCCAACTGGTGCAGGCGCAGCGGCTGGGGGTTGGCAGTCTGCAAATCGCCTTGCTGGACCAGTTGCAGTTGCTGGACCAGGCCACGTTTGAACGCCGCCTGAAACTGGCGCTGGTGCAATCCGAATGAGCGTGATGCGTCGTGCGGTGCTGTCCGGCGTCGGCCAGGGTCTGAAGCTGCCGGATGTCTTGCGCCTGTACCTGGTGACCGATCAGGCCAGCCTGGGTGGGCGACCCCTGACCGACGTGGTACTGGCCGCCGTGCACGGCGGTGTGAGCTGCGTGCAGTTGCGTGAGAAAAACCTGCCGACGCGCGACTTCGTGGCGCAGGCCTGTGCACTCCAGGCGTTGCTAACGCCTTTGGGGGTGCCCTTGGTGATCAATGACCGCATTGATGTGGCACTGGCTTGTGGCGCGCAAGGGGTTCATCTGGGCCAGTCGGACATGCCGGTGGAACAGGCTCGGCAGATGTTGCCACCGGACGTGTTTATTGGCCTGTCGGTCGAGAGTGTTGACGACGTCCTACGGGCGGCCCGGCAACCGGTGGACTATCTGGGGGTGAGTCCGGTTTATCCGACACCGACCAAGACCGACACGGCTGCGCCCTGGGGGCTAGCCGGACTGCGCCAGTTGCGCGGCCTGACCGGGCTGCCGCTGGTGGCCATTGGCGGCATTCATCTGGGCAATGCCCATGAGGTGTTGCGTGCCGGCGCCAGTGGGCTGGCCGTGGTCAGCGCTTTGTGCGCCGCTGCCGATCCGTGCGCCGCGGCTCGGTCTTTTCAAGCCATTTTCAGTGAGTTGACGCCATCATGACGATTGAACGAAAGTACCAGTATCCGCGCGTCCTGTCGATTGCCGGGTCGGACAGTGGCGGCGGGGCCGGCATCCAGGCTGACCTGAAGACGTTTTCGGCCCTGGGGTGTTTTGGCATGACCGCGATCACCGCCCTCACCGCCCAGAACACCTGTGGTGTACGAGCCATTCACAATGTGCCACCCATGATGCTGCGTGAGCAGATTGATGCGGTAGTGGAAGACATTGGCGTGGATGCGGTCAAGATCGGCATGCTGCACGCGCCGGACACTGTGCGCACGGTGGCTCAGGCCATTGACCGCCATCAGCTGGCACGCGTGGTGTTTGACCCGGTGATGGTCGCCACCAGCGGTGCCAAGCTGATTGATGACGAGGCCATCACCGTGTTGGTGGCCGAACTGTTTCCGCGCGTCGCGCTGATCACGCCGAATCTGGACGAGGCGGCTTTGCTGGTGGGGCGGCCGTTGACCAGTCCACAAGACATGGCGTTGGCGGCGGCTGAACTGCTTGGCCGTGGTGCGCAGGCGGTGCTGCTCAAGGGGGGGCACCTGGCAGGTGACACCGTGATGGATTTGCTGCTGCAGGTGTCAGGTGAGCCACTGTGGATGCAGTCTCCACGCATTCACAGTGCCAACACCCACGGCACGGGGTGCACCTTGTCGAGTGCCATTGCCGCCCATCTGGCGCTGGGTGCTTCCCTGCCTGCGGCTGTTCAGCACGCCCGCGCCTTTGTGCGCCAGGCCCTGCAAGCCGGAGCCACAGTCAAAACGGGGCAGTCCAGTGGTCCGTTGAATCATGGGTTTGCACCGATGCCCATGCATTTGGAGGTCATCCATTCACCCGCAGGCAGGCCGTGATGGTTTGTTGCAGATTCACCGCCTGTGTTTCAGGCTGATCGGTCGCCACCAGCGCCCGCACCACGGCGACTGAACCGACGCCGCAGGCCAGCACCTGCGGTAGCCGCAGCGCATCAATCCCCCCAATGGCGACCGTGGCATGGTGGCGTAACAGGTCGGCATAT
>NZ_JAQTWM010000113.1:0-4341 GCF_028689305.1 Rhodoferax sp.
GCGCCGATTGCCTTGGTGGGTGCCAGCGTGGCCAAATCATTTGCTGGCGCTGGCCCGCGCGGGGCTGGCACCGTGATCACCGCCGTGCTGCTGGGTTTGGCGGTGCTGATGGTGACGCTGGTGTGTGTCAAACCCTTTGTCGTCAGCCGGATGCAGAACATTGTCTGGAGCAAGACCGGCAACAGCCACCTGCGCTTTTACAGCACGCTGCGCTTTCGTTCGCTGCTGTGGCTGTCGCTGAAAAACTGGCTGCTGGTGGTGCTGACACTGGGGCTGTACTGGCCGTTTGCCACGGTGGCCATGACCCGCCTGCGCCTGGAGGCTGTGACCGTGAAAACCCGGCTTGACCCCAGCCAACTGGTGGCTGATGTGCACCAAGCGTCGGCTGAGGCCGCCGGTGACGCGGCGGGTGACTTTTTTGGCGTGGATGTCGGCCTGTGAGTGTGTCGTCGGCCCGCGCCACCCCGGCAGCCCCGGCTGTGCTCCGCGCCACTTACTTTGACGGGCGCAGTGCCCGGCCGCAGCCGGTGCACATCTGGCTGGCAGATGGGCAGCTGCATGTGCGGGGTGAGAGCTGGGCCCGCAGTCTGCCGTGGCAGGCGGTGAACTGGCCCGAACGCACCCGCCAAGGCATGCGGGTGGCGCATCTGGCCGACGGTGGCTTGGTGCAGAGCGAGGACAGCGCTGCCTGGGACGCCTGGGCCAGCAGCCATGGCCTGCGTGAACCGCTGGTGGTGAAGATGCAGCAAAACTGGCGCTGGGTGATGGGCAGCGTGGTGGTGTTGCTGGGGCTGGTGATCGCGGTTCAGCAATGGGGCCTGCCGCTGGCGGCCCGGGCCCTGGTGGCGCTGACGCCGCCCGCGCTGGAAACCGCCCTGGGTGAGTCCACCCTGACGGCGGTGGACCGGCTGATCATGCAGCCGTCCCAATTGCCGGTGGCCAGCCAAACCCGGGTTCGCGACGCCTTTGCGCAGGCACTGACCCATCAGCCAGCGGGCAGCGTGCGACCCTGGCAGCTGGTGTTTCGCAAAAGCCGCCTTGGTCCGAATGCCCTGGCCCTGCCGGGGGGCACCATCATCATGACCGACGAGATGGTGACCCTGGTCGATGGTGACACCCAGGTGCTCAGCGCGGTGCTGGCTCATGAACTGGGCCATGTGCAGCAGCGTCATGGCCTGCGCATGCTGGTGCAGGCCACCGTGCTGGGCACCTTGAGTGCGGTGGTGCTGGGTGATTTCAGTTCAGTGCTGGCCACGGTGCCGGCGCTGCTGGGGCAGGCCCACTACTCGCGCCAGGCCGAACGCGAGGCCGACGCCCATGCCGTGAAGGTGCTCAAGGCGGCCTCCCTGTCGCCGGCGGTGATGGTCACGCTGTTTGACAAGCTCAAGGCCCGGCGCGCGGCCAGCCAGCCCAAGGGCCAGCCTGCCAGTGATGCCGGCAGCTCAGGAGCATGGCTCGGCATTGCCTTTTCATCGCACCCTTCGGATGCGGAACGGGTCGCGTTTTTTCAGACGGCGGCGCGTTAGCGCGATCAGGGTTCCCGTTACCATGGCGGCCATGAAAAAGACGGTGTTTGCACCCCATGCCGACTGCCCTTGCGGCAGTGGCTTGACCTATGGCGACTGTTGTGGCCGCTGGCATGTCGGCTGGGCTGAAGGCGTGTATGCCCCCACGCCCGAGGCGCTGATGCGCTCGCGTTACAGCGCCTACGTGCTGGGTCTGATCGACTACCTGCTGGCCACCTGGCATCCGTCCACCTCACCGGGCGAGCTGGAGTTGTCGCCGGTGAAGTGGCTGGGGCTGGAAGTGCGCCACGCCCAGGCCACCGGCGACGCCGGCGTGGTGGAGTTTGTGGCGCGTTACCGTGACAACGGACGCGGCGTGCGCCTGCATGAGGTCAGCCGTTTTGTGCGCGAGGCCAGCGGCTGGCAGTACATTGACGGCCTGCCCGGTGACACGGCATCAGATTAGTATTCGAGTTTGCACATTTTTTCGGGTTGGCGCAGATGAACATCCTCCACAAATTGCTGGCCATCGTCTTGGCACTGTCGGCGTCCCTGGCAGCGGCGGAAAACGGGGTGACCGACAAGGACATCCTCATTGGCCAGTTTGCCGCCATGAGCGGGCCGGCCGCGCAGCTGGGGCAGCGCCTGCAGGTGGGCATGCAGGCCTATTTTGCGGCGGTGAATGCCCAAGGCGGCATCCAAGGCCGCAACCTCAAGCTGGTGACCCGTGACGACGGTTATGAGCCCGACAAGGCGGTGGCGGCGGTGAAGGCGCTGATCCAGGAGGACAAGGTGTTTGCCCTGGCCGGTGCCGTGGGCACCCCCACCGGGCTGGCCGCCCTGCCGGTCATCACCGAGCAGCAGGTGCCGCTGGTGGGCATGTTCACCGGCGCCCAGGCGTTGCGCGAGCCATTCAACCGGCAGGTGTTTCATGTGCGCGCCAGCTACTTTGACGAAGGTGAACGCATCGTGCAGTACTTGACCACGCTGGGGGTCAAGAAAATCGCGGTGTTTTACCAGAACGACTCTTATGGCAAGGCCGGGCTGGAGAGCATCGGGCGGGCCCTGGACAAGCGCCAGCTCAAGCCGGTGGCCACCGGCACCGTGGAGCGCAACAGCATGGACGTGACCCGGGCGCTGGACAGCATTTTGAAGGCCGACCCCGAGGCCGTGGTGCAGATCAGCGCCTACACCTCGTGCGCGGCGTTTGTCCAGCAGGCGCGCAAGAAAGGGTATGGCGGCCAGTTTTTCAACGTCAGCTTTGTTGGCTCGGCGGCGCTGGCGCAGGCGCTGGGTGAGGCTGGGCAGGGTGTGGTGATTTCGCAGGTGGTGCCGTTCCCGTTCATTCCCAAGACCCAGATGGTTCGCGACTACCAGCAGCACATGCTGGCGGCCGGACAAAAGGACTTTGACTTCTCCAGCATGGAAGGCTACATCACCGCCCGGGTGCTGGTCGAGGGGTTGCGCCGTGCTGGCAAGACCCTGACGCGTGAGGCCCTGATCACCGGGCTGGAGTCGATGCACGACGTCAACCTGGGCGGTTTTGCCATCAGCTACAGCAGCAAGAACCACCAGGGCTCCAGCTTCACCGACCTGGCCATCATTGGCCGGGGTGGCAAGTTCATGCACTGATTGCTACAAAATAGATAGCTTATCAAGACCTGTATATCCGGGCTAGGGCCCAAAATGATGCTTCAAAAAGGCGATGTCCCGCGCATCGCGCTGGCCACCCTCAACGCCCGCTACATCCACGCCTCGCTGGGCCTGCGTTACCTGCTGGCCAATCTGGACCGCCATGGTGGTGCTGGCCTGCGGGCGCAAACCGTGCTGCGCGAATACACCATCAACCGTGCGCCGACCGAGGTGGTGGCCGACCTGCTGGCCACGCTGGGCCCGGCGCAGGACAGCCGTACGGCGATCGTGGGGCTGGGCGTGTACATCTGGAACGTGACGCCCACCACCGAAGTGGTGCGCCTGCTCAAGGCCGCCCGGCCGCAGCTGACCGTGGTGCTGGGCGGACCGGAAGTCAGCCACGAGCTGGCGCAGCAGACCATCACGCAGCTGGCCGACTTTGTGATCACCGGCTGGGGGGACGTGAGTTTTGCCAAGCTGTGCCGCGCCCTGATCGACGGCCCGCGCCCGTTGATGAAAGTCATCGCTGGTGAGCAGCCCGCGCTGGCCGACATTGAATTGCCTTACGCCGAGTACAGCGAGGTGGATCTGGCGCACCGCCTGCTGTATGTGGAAGCCTCACGCGGCTGCCCGTTCAAGTGTGAGTTTTGCCTGAGTTCCCTGGACAAGACTGCCTGGGGTTTTGAGCTGGAGCGGGTGCTGGCGGCGCTGGATGGTTTGTACCAGCGCGGCGCACGCACCTTCAAGTTTGTGGACCGCACCTTCAACCTGAAAATCGATCACTCGGTGCGCATCCTGCAATTTTTCCTGGACCGGCTGGCGCCGCCCGGCGCAGCGGTCAGCGCACAGCTTTTTCTGCATTTTGAGGTGGTGCCGGACCATCTGCCCGAGCGGCTGCGCCACATGCTGGCGCAGTTTCCGCCCGGGGTGCTGCAGCTTGAGGTGGGGGTGCAAAGTTTCAACGAAGCCGTGCAGCAGACCCTCTCGCGCCGCCAGGACAATGCCGCGACCGAGGCCAATCTGCGCTGGCTGCTGGCCCACACCCATGCCCATCTGCATGCTGACCTGATCTTTGGTCTGCCCGGGGAAACCCTGCAGAGTTTTGCTGACGGCTTTGACCGCCTGCTGGCGATCGGCCCGCATGAGATCCAGTTGGGTATCCTGAAGCGCCTGCGCGGCGCCCCGATCAGCCGCCATACCGAGC